>NZ_CP048877.1:1200000-1562448 GCF_011207455.1 Thermosulfuriphilus ammonigenes | reverse complement strand
AAAGTTTTTAAGGTTTATTCTGATCCCGGTTTTTCTGGAGCAAATCTTAATCGACCAGCCTTACAAGAATTACTTGAAGACATTAAACAAGGCAAAATTAACATAGTCTTAGTTTATAAGATTGATAGACTTACCCGTTCTCCTAAAGATTTCTACTACTTAATGGAGATTTTTGAAAAATACAAAGTTGATTTTATCTCAATCACAGAAAGATTTGATACCTCTACTCCAGCAGGAAGGCTTTTAAGAAATATAATGCTTACTTTTGCTCAGTTTGAAAGAGAGTTAGCAAGCGAAAGAACAAAAGATAAAATGCTTCAACGGGCAGAAAAAGGATTGTGGAATGGTGGCATTCCTCCCTTTGGATATAAAGCATTAAATAAAAAACTTATTCCCGATGAGAAAGAATCTAAGATTGTAAAGTTGATATTTGAAACCTATGTTGAGACTGGCTCAGTAGCAGAAGTTTATAACACACTAAAAGAGAAAAACATTTTAAACAGGTATGGCAAAGTTTTTACTAAAACAAGTATTAAAAATATCCTTTCTAATCCTGTCTATATCGGAAAGTTAAAATATGCTGGGAAAATTTATAATGGATTGCACCAGCCTATAATTAGTGAACTTCTCTTCAACGAAGCCCAAGAACTACACAAAAAGAAAATTAGAAAAATGAAGCTCTTTAGAAATTATCTTTTTGCTGGTTTAGTCACCTGTGACGAATGCGGATCAAAAATGACACCTACCTATACAAACAAAAAAGCAAAAAGAGGAAGAAGGAGATATTTTTATTATAGGTGCACCTCTACTCTAAAAAGAGACTGGCAGGTATGTACTACAAGACAGGTAAATGCTGATAGATTAGAACAATTTGTTTTAGAGAATTTAGAAAGAGTATCTAGAGATGAGCCTTATATTGAAAATCTTGTGTTTAGACTAAATCATAATCCAGATGAGTTAGTTCGAAATTCCCTTATAAAAAATAGAGTATCGGGCGACCGGGCTGGATTCGAACTAAGAAAGGAGCAATTGAAAATTGATCCTCAAGGTTTAATTTTCCAACTTAAAACCTTCCTTAGTACCCTCTCCTCCCTCTCCCGAGCCGAGCAGGTTCTTTTAATAAGAGAAAGAATTGACTCAATAAAATATTCCAAAAAGAGAATCAGGGTAAACTTTAAATATTCTTTAAAGATCAATAACTTAAACCACTCTCAACAAGGTTCTGGTCAAGTGGGGGTGGGTGGTGGGCGTTTAGAAAAAGAGAATCAAAATTTCTTTTCCTCTTGCCCGTCTGATTTAGTTCGAAATAAAGAAATGGCTCCCGGGGAGGGACTCGAACCCCCAACCTAGTGGTTAACAGCCACCCGCTCTGCCGGTTGAGCTACCCGGGAAGCCAGGGCTTATTAATAAAACCTACCGCCGCATTCGTCAATAGGAAGGACTCTCTTCCTCCTTCTTTAAAAGTTCCTCCAAGGTACGGAGCTTACGACGAAGCCTCTCCACCCGGATCTCAAGACCCTGCCTCCGCGAGCAGATATCCCCACGGTTTCCTCGGCAACGCCATCTTTCTCGATTTCTTCCTGACCCCCAAGAAGGACCAAGGGCCCGGCCACAGGGCCCCAAACCGGAGCGTAATCTTTTTCTAACCATAACTTCCCCCTCCCAAAGCTAGGTTGATGCGAAACTATTGCACAAGAAACAATATAAAGCAAAGTAAACTGAGAAGCAACATCATTAATTGCCATTAGCTTTAACTTGAAGAAAATTGTTTCGAGGGAAGGTCAAGAGACCTTATAGAGGCCTCTTCCTTAAAGTGAAAAGGGAGGCTCCTTAAGGCCAAAGAGATAAAAAGTCGATTAAAAATACAAACAAAGCCCTTTAAATAAGAAAAATGATCAACAAAAAAAATTCCTTACAGGCACTCCAGAACGGTCAAAGGACCCCAGAAGCTGTCAAACTGATTATTAAGATTTGCCAGAAGATCCCCCCTCTTCCGTCTAGTATCCTAGAACTTTTACAAAAACTGGCCAATCCCGAGAGCTCCGTCCGGGATATAGGTCAGATCATTGAGAGGGACCAAGCTCTTTCAGCTATGATCCTCAAGCAGGTAAATTCCGCCTATTATGGCCTGCCTCGCAAGGTTTATTCCCTACGCCAGGCAGTGGCCCTGTTGGGGATAAACGAGATTCGACATCTGGCCTTAAGACTTTCCCTTCGAAAGACCCTTCTTAGCGAAGAAGACCTATTTCTGCACGCCCTTAAGGTAGCCACCCTAAGTGAATTAAGATCTGGTGAGATCGACCCCTCTCTGGCCTATACAGCCGGGCTCCTTCATGATATTGGAAAGTTGGTTCTCAAGATTACCTTCAAAGAAAGCTACCAGCGATTAAGGGGGCAGGGGCTCTGGGGACCAGCCCTTCAACAGGCGGAAAGGGAGCTTTTTCACCTGGATCACGCCGAGGCCGGGGGGCTTTTGGCCGAATTCTGGCAGCTACCTCCTGTACTGGTTGAGGCCATCAAGAATCACCATCTGAGTCAAGAAGGGGTTGCCGGCCTGGTAAGGGAAACCGATGAGGCCCTGAATACCGGCCAGCTAAGTGACGCGGGACAAAAGATTATTTCCCAAATAGAACAGGATCAATAAATGCAAATTTTAGTAGCCTTAAAGGACTATGCCCACTCCCTCAAGCTGGCCAGCTCTCTGGTGGACAGTGGCCTTGAGGCAGCCGCAGTAAATGATTTAGAGGCCATGTTTGATGGCCTTCGAGAATGGCCGTTGGTCTTTATTGCCGGTGAGGAGTTCGCCGGGCTGACGGCCGGAGAAATCGTCCGGATGTTAGCCCTTACCGAAGCCGAACCCCTGAGTGTCTTGATCGACATTCCCCCAGAAAAAATGGCACCCCTCCTCCTGGCCGGAGCCGATCTCTGCCTGCCTCCGGGCATAAATTTGGATAGTCTTTCAGAGATAATAAAACGGTTTGCCCTCCAGGAAGCCACCAGACGAGAGGCCGACTCTCTTAAGGAAAGGATATCGCGGATAGAAGAGGAGCTGGCCTTTGTCTTGGAGAACATTGAAGAGGCCGTTTTACGAGTAAAAGAAGGTGTCATTCGTTACGCTAACCCCTATGCCGCTCAATTATTCGGGATCCCTTCGGAGACTCTTAAAGGCAAGAAGATCACCGATCTTTCCCCTGACGATATCGGTTCTCTGGTGAGATTGGCCGGAGCCGGAGCCAACACCCAGGATCTCATCCGCTTTCTAGGACGAGGGGGGCAGGTCTTCCATGGCCACGTCCTCATTAAGACTATTGCTCCCGGTGAGGCCCTTCTAGTGATAAGAGACGTTAGCCAGCTGCCCGATCTCCGGCTTCGCAATGAACGCCTGGAGATTCTGACCGCTTTGATTAACCTTGTCGATGGTCTGGCCCATAACCTTCGCAACCCTCTGATGGTTATCGGTGGGTTTTCCCGCCGGCTTATTCAGAAAATTCGTCGAGATGATCCTCTGTGGCCCTATTTTGAAACCATCTGCCGAGAGGTAGAACGAATCGAGGATTTTCTTAAAGAAAGCGCCCGTTCGGTCTCTCTCCTACGGGGAGAAGACATCCGTTTTCGAGAGGTAGATCTGGCCGCCCTCATCAAAAGGGGAGTGGAGCAGATCCACAAGGTCTCTCTTGATGGCGAATTTCAGCTGGAGCTTCTAATGCCTCAAGATGACCTCAAAACATACGGAGAAGAGGGGCTACTTGAACGACTCTTCTGGCGGATAATAGAAAATGCCGTTGAGGCTATGCCCAATGGGGGAAAGATCCGCATCAAGGTCCAACACGACCGGGGTTTTACCTGCATCTTAATCATGGACAGCGGACCCGGGCTTCCCTCAGGGGAAGAGGGCCGAGTTTTCGAACCCTTTTATACTACCAAACCAGCCTCTCTAGGGTTGGGACTCACCGAGGCCTTCTTCATCACCACTATTCATCGAGGAATTATCGATATCTGCCAGGGAGAACTTCCGGGGGCCTGTATAAAAATCTGCCTGCCCAAGACCCAAGGCCCTCCTATCCACTTGGCCCCCTAGAAGGATTTAGCTATTTTGTAACTGTGAAACTCCTCCTTCATTGCTGCTGCGGTCCCTGTAGCTTTTATCCGGTAAAGGCCCTGAGAGAAGAAGGCCTTGAAGCGGTAGCCTATTTTTATAACCCAAATATCCACCCCTTCCGGGAGTTCCGCCGTCGTCTCCAGGCCATGCGCCAGATGGCCGAAGAGCTAAAGCTCTCTCTGATTGCCGAAACCAACTACGGTTTGAGGGAATACCTGCGACGGGTGATCTTCCAGGAGGAGCAACGTTGCTGGGCCTGCTACCTCCTTCGCCTTGAGGCCACGGCCCAAAAGGCCAAAGAGCTGAGGTTTTCGGCCTTCAGTACCACCCTTCTTTACAGCCGTTATCAGCGGCATAATCTTATACAGCGAATCGGCCAGGACTTAGCCTATCGTTATGGGCTAACTTTCATCTACCGAGATTTCCGCCAGGGATGGCCAGCGGGGCAGAGGCAGGCCCGGAAAATGGGGATATACCTTCAGTCTTACTGCGGTTGTATTTTCAGCGAACAGGAGCGCTATGACAAAAAGCTCAAAAAAGGAGGCCAGGCATGAGCCCTCTTGAAGGGTTAGGAAAGCTGCTGCTTCTATTTGGTGTTATTTTGGTAGTTATAGGCCTGATTCTTATATTCGGGGCTAAAATCCCTTATATCGGAAGATTGCCAGGAGATATATACATCAAAAAGGATAATTTTACCTTTTATTTTCCTCTGGCCACATCGATTATCATAAGTATCATCTTAACTTTAATTCTCTCTCTGCTTAATCGTCGCTAACCCCGGCTGCCCAGCTTGGCCTTTACCGAGGGGAAAAGATTTGGGTCTGTGTGGGGGATAAAGAGAGCCCCCGTTAAAAGTTGCATAAATTCTCCGCGAACATTCATTTCTAGATAGGTCAATTTTTTGAGGATTTCATCAATCTCGCCTAAAGCTTGGCGATTAAGCAGAAGGCAAATAGCGCCCTGGCCGGCAGCATTTCCCAAAGGTTGAAAACGCGAGAGGGGAATATCGGGTAGCATGCCAATAATTACTGCCGCCTCAGGGTCTATATAATTTCCAAAGGCTCCAGCCACATAAAAATTTTCAATGTCCTCAAAAGAAACCCCCACACTGCGACAGACCACCGTAAGAATGGTGTACATGGCTCCCTTTGAACGGATAAGATTCTTAATGTCGGCCTCGGTAATGTAGATAGGTTGACCATGGGATGTCTCCTCAGGAAAGACAACCACATAAGCCCGTTGGCCATCAATCTCTACCATCCGGGAAGGATCTTTCTCGATCATCAAGCGTCCTCGCTGATCCACCAGACCGGCCAGGAACATCTGGGCTAAAAGATCAATAATTCCCGAACCACAAAGCCCCTCCGGAGGAACATCCCCAATCACCTTATAGTTCACCTGGAGACTTTCGGGGTCGATCCGAACCCGCTCGATGGCTCCCTTTCTGGCCCGCATACCGCAGGTAAGAATTCCGCCCTCAAGCGCCGGGCCGGCGGCCCCAGCACAGGCCACCAGAAAATCCTGATTACCCAAGACCACCTCGGCGTTGGTCCCCACATCCACCAAAAAGTTAAGGCCAGGGTGGCGGTGCATCCCCGAGGCCAGAATCCCAGCGATAAGATCTCCCCCAAAGTAGCTGCCGGCATTGGGAAAAACATAGACCTTTGCCAGAGGGGAGAGCTCAAGAGCCAGATCCTTGGCAGGAAAGAAATCAAACCGGTTAGCCAGGGGAACATATGGCTCCCGAAAGATCATCGAGGGATCAAGGTTCAGAAAGAAGTGGGTCATGGTCGTATTCCCAGCCAGGGCAAGAATAGAAATGTCTTGCGGGCGATAACCCACCCCTTCGGCCAGAGAAAGAATCTCTCGGTTAAGAAATTCTATGGTTAGGTGATGAATCCTCTCCAGGCCTTCCTTTTTGGAGGCCAGATGGAGTCGAGTAAGAATATCCTCACCATATTTTACCTGTGGATTTAAAGCCGAACGTTGATGGACAACTTCTCCCGAAGAAAGATCAACCAGATAAAAAACCACCGTGGTGCTTCCCAAATCTATAGCTAAACCCAAAGGAGGGGGAGGAGATTCTCCGTGGATGGCTACTACATGCCACCGACCATCAAAAAGGCAGTCCACCACCGGACACCAATCTCTATTTAAGACGGGTGGCAGACTCTGGAGAATTGGAAGAGGGAGTTCGGGCACCTCCCCTAAAAGCTGGGCCACGGCAGCCCTTAATCGAGCCTCTGGGGAGCGATTATCCTCAAGACTTGGAGGAGTTAATTTCAGAGATAGCCTTCTTATGAGAGGATCAAGTCTCTTAACGGGGCAACGAGAGATGCTCTGGGGGCTCCTGACTGCACTCGACATCAATGATCTCGCCTTCTTCCTCCTGAAGGATCTGCTCAAAGGAGCGCTCGGCTTTATCTATAAGACGTCTTATCCGCCAGTAAAAGTAAAGCCCTAGCCCGGCGACAGCGACTAAAGAAGCTAAGATAAAGGGAAAACTGACGATTATAAAAAATATGGCTATCGCCAGTGAGGCCACCAGAGACAGAATCATTCGTGCCTCTTGCCATAGAGACCGGAGATTAATCATCCTAAACATATCTTGCAGAGTAAATCCTACCAGGAGACAAATCAAGACCTGAGTTGGTTTGACAGTCTCTCTGCGGCCGGGTATTTCCTTGGAAAAACATCAGCTTCAGGAAGAACTTTTGTCTAAGATATCTGCACCCCCTTCCCCTATGCTCGTTATTCCCGGATTATCGGCCCTTGCTGCCTTGGCCATCTCTACCGTGCACTTTTTTATGCCCGTTTACCTTAAGGGCAAACTGGGGTTTTCTGGTCAACAGATAGGGCTCCTCTATGGGGCCCTGAGTGTCACTACCTTGATTACCGCCTTCCCTTTTGGGCTGGCTAGTGATCGCCTCAAGGCTCGCGATTTAGTGGCTCTGGCTCTACTTCTTCTTGGAGGGGCCATCTACCTTCAGGCCCAAGTAAGCCACTTTACTGTCTATTTTTTGGCCTTTCTAATCTATGGCCTGGGGCTTAATCTCTTTCGTATTGCCCTTGACGCCCTCCTTTTTAAGACTGTTTCCGAACGAACAGGCAAAAGCTTTGGTATCTTTAACGGGTCTCGAATGGCCGGGTTTACCCTGGGAGGAATCCTTGGAGGAGTCCTCCTTGATCGACTGGACTTCGTGTTTACCTTGAAGACGGTGGCCGGATTTTATCTCCTCCTGCTGGCCTTCTATCCTTGGCTACCGCGAACAACTCCGGTTCGCTTTCGAATAATCACCTATCAGGAAGATTTTGTCCGGCGACCGGTGGTCTTCTTCGCCCTCTGGCTATTGCTTTTTTATCTCCATTGGGGAGCGGAGTTTACCAGTTATGGTTTATTTTTACGCAAAAGCCTCGGTCTTTCCCTTACCGGAATGGGGCTTTATATGTCCGCTGAGTTTGCCACCGTAGGGTTGGCCTCCGTCGGAGGAGGATTGCTACTTCATCGCGGCCTGGCTATCGAACATCTGGCCTTAGCCGGACTTTTTGCCTCCGGCGTAGGCCACATCGGAATGGTCTGGCCTCAGGTGCCTATCTCCTTGGCCTTTCGACTTGTCCATGGTCTGGGAGACGGATTCATTGCCGTGGTATCCTATGTGGGGATAGCCAGATTGTTTCGGATCGAACGCATAGGAGGAAACGCCGGATTAATTACCTTCTCTATCATGTTGGGGTCCTTCATCGGTTCTCTTATCTTCGGACCTCTGGGAGAAAGATACGGTTACGGAACACCTCTGGCCATATCTGGCTTGATTACTTTGGGCCTGATTCCGCTGGCATTGATATATCGCTGGCACACAAGTCCCGAACCGAGCAGGAGGGGATAAACCATGGAGACGATCATTGTTCGTTGTCCTGCCTGTGGGGTAAAAAACCGCCTTCCGGTGGAGAGGATTCATCAACGACCGGTCTGTGGTCGCTGTCGTACCCCCTTGCCCGTAGGAGGAGAAGTCGAAGTGGTTACAGAGACCAACTTTGGCCGACTGGTTACCGACTCTCCCCTCCCTTTTCTCCTGGATTGTTGGGCCCCCTGGTGCGGACCATGCCGCCTTATTGCCCCCCTACTTGAAGGCTTGGCCAAAGAATTTGTTGGCCGTCTTCGAGTGGGCAAACTCAATGTAGATGAAAACCCAAACCTTGCCAGACACCTAGGGATAACCTCTATCCCCACCCTGATCCTCTTTAAAGACGGTCAAGCGGTGGACCGAATCGTCGGTGCCCTTGGAGCAGATGATCTTCGACTCTGGCTTCAAAGACACCTCCGTTAAACCCCTCTTAAGGAGAGGCCATGGAAAACGACATCGTTGAAAGTCTAACGACTCAGGTCAAAAAGGAGATAGCCGAAAGATACTTCGGCTATCGCCGGATGATTGAGGAAGATATCACCACCCTAAAGGAAGAGGCCCGTCGTCTGGAAAGAATGATCTACGAGAAGATTGCCCCTGATCTATGCCGTATCTACATCATGCTCAAGGACCGGTCTCTAATAGAAAAATTTGCCCATCTAATCGGACTCTCTGAACCCATTTTTTATGACGACTACCTCACCCAATCCAAAACCATCCGCCGACGTCTTTTTCGGGATCTTAAGGTCTGGGGTCTTACCAGTCACGGACGTTTTCGCAAACTCCTTCAGGAGATCTATCAGCGATTACGCCGTAATGTTTCTCACTACAGAACCGATTTGGCGGAACTCAAAAGACATGAAGCCCTGGTAAATGAAGAAATTCGCCACTTTGGAGAAAACTTTAGCCTGAGCGAGATTCTATCCTTTTTGGGGGAGCTTGATCGCCTAAATACAGGCACCAGCCTGGTAGAAGAAATGAGCGAGGTGGGAGCCCGGGAGAAGCTGGAAAGATCTCTGGCCATCCCGCCTCTTAAGCCCCCTTCCCAGGAACTCCCTGACATTCCAGAATTACCTCCCTTGACGCAGATCCGGGGGGAGCTTAAGAGACTGGCCGATGAGGCTTGGCCTCTGCACAACCGAGAAACCATAGAGGCCATAGTTCATTAAAGGTGGATCTTCTTCCAAAAGTAAAGGGCTTTATCCGGAAAAAGAAACTCTTCAGGCCGAAAGATCAAATTCTTCTGGCTGTCTCAGGAGGACCTGATTCTGTAGCCTTGCTTGATCTTCTCTGCCGTCTCAAAGAGCCCTGGGATCTAAAGCTGGCAGTAGCTCACTTTCATCACGGTCTTAGGCCTGAGGCCCGGGAGGAGGCCCTTTTCGTCAAAAATTTAGCCGTTCAAAGAAAATTACCTTTCATCTTAGGAGCAGCGGCCACAAGAACATTCTGTCGTCAAAGGGGGCTCTCTCTGGAAGAAGGAGCCAGGGAACTGCGTTATCGTTTCCTCCAAACTGCGGCCCAAAAAGGAGGGTATGACCTTATCTGCTTAGGTCACACATATGACGACCAGGCCGAAGAAATTCTTATCCGTCTCATCCGGGGGGCGGGACGAGGAGGTTTGGCTGGCATCCCGGCCAGACGACATCCTTTTGTCCGGCCACTTCTGGGAGTAACTAAGGCGGAAATACTAGAGTACCTGAAGGCCAGGGGGCTTTCCTTTTGTGAGGATCCCAGCAACAGGGACCGGCGTTTTTTGCGCAACCGAATTCGTCTTGATTTGATCCCTTATCTAGAGAAACGATTCAATCCTCGCATGAAAGAAACTCTTTGGCAGACAGCAGAGATCCTCTCCGAAGAGGAACAATTTTTAAGGGAAGAGACCAGGAAACGTCTCAAAAAATACCTTAGGGAAGGCCATCAAGGACTCCTTCTCAAGAGGGAAGCCCTTCACGAACCCCTGGCTTTCAGAAGGAGATTTTATCTGGCCCTTATCCGAGAACTGGCTCCGCAGACCAAGGCCGGCTTTCGGCATCTAGAGATGATTGAAGATATTTTTGCAAGCTCCTCTCCCGGACCAGGCCTCCATCTGGGAAGATTAAGGATCCGAAAGACCAAAGAAGGGCTTCTTTTTTCGCCCCCAAGACCAATTCCACAACCCTTTGAGCTCCTGGTCCCTGGCCCCGGCCACTACCTCCTCAAAGAAGGACTGACCCTCCAGGTAGAAAGACAGAAAGACGGGCTCTACCATCCCCAAGAGACAGAGGTCATCCTTGATGCCCGGCAGGTGGTCTTTCCGATAACCGTCCGCTCTCCCCGCCCCGGGGACCGCTTCCACCCTCTGGGGGGCCCGGGAGAGAAAAAAGTTTTTCGTTTCTTGGCTGACTGCGGAATAGATCGAGAAAGGCGCAACCTCTACCCGGTAGTGGTCAGTCAGGGACAGATTCTGGCTGTCCTTCCTCTGCGACCAGCCGAAAGGGCCCGGGTAAAGACAGAGACTCAGGAGATAATAAAATTTCGCCTATTGCCAAAAGACAATAATACTTATTAAATTGTTTCTTGGAATTTTGTCCTTTAAAGGCCTTTAATGATTTGCGGCTCGGGGGCCGTTTCAATAATAGAGAAGTTTAAGGCCGACGAATTATGGTAGCTTAAGGAGGAAATGAGTTTGTCGTCCTTTTATCGGAATCTTAGCCTGTGGCTCATAATAGCCATAATTATGGTTTTTCTTTTTAATATCTTTAACCAGCCTAAACCCAAGGGGGTAGAGATCCCTTACAGCGAGTTTATTTCTCTGGTAGAGAAGGGTGAGGTAGAAGAAGTTATTATCCAGGGGGATAAAATAGACGGTTTTTTGACCAATAAGAAGCGGTTCCACACCGTAGCCCCCCGAGATGACGGTCTTATAAATCTTCTTAAAGAGGCTCAAGTAAAGATCAATGTTAAGCCCCAAGAGGAAACTCCCTGGTATGTAACCTTACTTATTTCGTGGTTTCCTATGCTCCTGTTAGTGGGAGTCTGGATCTTCTTCATGCGTCAGATGCAGGTGGGGGGAGGCAAGGCTCTTTCTTTTGGCCGAAGCCGGGCCAAGATGCTTACTGGTCAGCAGATAAAGATTACCTTCAAAGACGTGGCTGGAGTGGAAGAAGCCAAAGAGGAAGTCTCGGAAATCATTGAGTTTCTTCGAGACCCCAAAAAGTTTACCCGACTCGGGGGTCGAATTCCCAAGGGAGTCCTCTTGGTTGGACCTCCGGGTACCGGTAAGACCCTTTTAGCCAAGGCCATAGCCGGGGAGGCAGGTGTTCCCTTCTTTAGTATCTCCGGTTCGGATTTTGTGGAAATGTTTGTCGGAGTAGGAGCAGCCCGGGTAAGAGATCTTTTCACCCAAGCCAAAAGACACGCCCCTTGTATCATCTTTATCGACGAAATTGACGCCGTAGGACGTCATCGAGGGGCAGGTCTTGGTGGAGGGCACGATGAACGGGAGCAGACCTTAAATCAACTTCTGGTGGAGATGGATGGCTTTGAAAGCAATGAAGGAGTCATTGTCATTGCCGCCACCAACCGCCCTGACGTCTTAGATCCCGCCCTTTTACGGCCTGGTCGCTTTGATCGCCAGGTAGTAGTCCCCGCCCCGGATGTCAAGGGAAGAGAGGAAATCCTCAAGGTTCATGTTAAGAAGGTCCCCCTGGCCGAAGATGTCAACATCTCCCTTATTGCTCGTGGAACTCCGGGATTTTCGGGCGCCGATCTGGAAAACCTGGTCAACGAGGCCGCCCTTCTGGCCGCCCGCAAAGGTAAAGAAAAAGTAAGCATGGAAGAGTTTGAAGAGGCCAAAGACAGGGTTCTCATGGGACGAGAGCGCAAGAGCATGATCATCAGCGAGGAAGAAAAAAGAATTACAGCCTATCATGAGGCCGGACACGCCCTGGTAGCCAAACTCCTGCCGGGAACGGATCCCCTCCATAAGGTAACCATTATTCCCCGTGGTCAGGCCCTTGGCCTGACCCAACAGCTTCCCTTAGATGAACGTCACACCTACCCCAAAGACTACCTCATTAAGCGCCTGATGATCCTTCTTGGAGGAAGGGCTGCCGAGGAGCTGGTGCTCAACCAGATCACCACTGGGGCTGGCAATGACATTGAGCGGGCCACGGAACTGGCCCGAAAAATGGTGTGCGAGTGGGGCATGAGTGAGACCTTGGGACCTGTGTCCTTTGGCAAACGAGATGAACACATCTTCCTGGGTAAAGAGCTAGCCCACCACAAAGACTATAGTGAGACTACTGCTGTCCAGATCGACAACGAAATTCGCCGTTTGGTCACTGATTGTTACGAGAAGACCAAGAGGCTCCTGGAGGAGAATATCAACACCCTGCATCAGTTGGCCAAGGCCCTACTTGAGCGAGAGACTCTGGACGCCAAGGCCATAGACGAGATCATGCGAGAAACAGGAGCCACGCCACAGGCAGCTTAGGAAGTCCGCCCATAGTTGGGCTCCGTTTAGTACTAAAACAGAAAGGAACACAGTGAAACCTCTCAAGTGGGGGCGCCTCCACCTTGACTGGACAAGACCTTACATTATGGGGGTGGTAAATGTCACCCCGGATTCATTCTCGGATGGAGGGAAGTATCTCCAGCCCCAGTCGGCTCTTGAGCAGGCCAAGAGGTTGGTAGCCGCCGGAGCCGATATTTTGGACATTGGTGGTGAGTCCACCCGCCCTTTTGCCGACCCGGTTCCACTGGAAGAAGAATTAACCCGAGTTATTCCGGCCATTGTCCTGATCCGTCAGCACCTGCCCCATATCCCCATCTCTATAGACACCTACAAGGCCCAGGTGGCCGAGGCTGCCCTTGATGCCGGAGCGGACATCATAAATGACATAAGTGGGCTCCGTTTTGAACCGGAAATGATCTCTCTGGCCCGGGAAAGGGAAGTTCCGGTGGTGGTCATGCATATGAAGGGCCGCCCCCGGGACATGCAGCTCTCTCCTCACTATGATGACGTTCTCGGAGAAATAGAGGCCTTCTTTAAAGAACGCCTGGAGACCTTAACCACCTCGGGCATAGATCTGGAGAAGATCATCCTTGATCCTGGAATTGGTTTCGGCAAACGTTTTGAGGACAACTTAACCATCCTCAGAGAGCTCAAGCGCTTCCTTCGCCTGGGTCGGCCCCTTCTGGTAGGCCCAAGCCGTAAGGCCTTCATTGGTCAAATCACCGGCCGGCCGCCAGAGGAACGTGACGCCGGAACAATGGGAGCCGTAGCCTGGTCTGTACTTCAGGGGGCCCATATCCTTCGCGTCCACAATGTAGCTATGGCCAGGGATCTGTTGGCCGTAATTCAGACCATTTCCGCCAGGAAAGGTCCCTCTTATGGATAAACTACTCCAGTTTTGGGAAAGGCTACGTTGGCAAGACGTCTTAGACATCGTCATCGTTGCCTTTCTCATCTATCGGGTGATGCTCATTATCCGGGGCACACGGGCCATGCAGATGGTCGCTGGCCTCGGAGTGCTTATGGTTATCTACTTCGTGGCCGCCAAGTTGGAGCTCTTAACCCTCCACTGGATATTGGGAACCTTCCTCTCTTCTTTGGTTCTACTTATCATCATTGTCTTTCAGGACGATATTCGCCGAGCTCTGACTCAAATGGGCCAAACCCCTTTTTTAAAGGCCCGAGTGGAGCGCTCCCAGGTCATGGAAGAGATCATTAAGGCTGTAACCTCCCTGGCTGACCGCTACATAGGGGCCCTTATAGTCATCGAAAGGGAAACCGGCCTCAAGGAATATATCGAGACTGGCACCATCCTTGACGCCCGGGTCAATCGGGAGCTCATCTGCTGCCTCTTTAATCCCTCCTCTCCCCTCCATGACGGGGCCGTAATTATCCGAGAAGGACGAATTGCTACCGCCGGATCCATTCTCCCTCTAACTACCAATCCTAATGTCAGCAAGTACCTAGGCACCAGACATCGAGCCGCTCTGGGAATCACCGAACTTACTGATGCCTTGGCCATTGTGGTCTCCGAAGAACGAGGGGCCATCAGCCTGGCTGTAGGAGGGCACATAACTCCAGACATCGATGAATCCACTTTGAGGCGCATGCTTCTTAACCTTCTGGGCATGGGGCCACCCAAGAGCCAGCCCTGGTGGAAGAGGAAGATTTTCTAATGAAGTGGCAGGACGTGCTGGGGAAAGACTGGGTCCTTAAGCTCCTTTCTTTGGTCTTCGCCATCGTCCTCTGGTTTCTGGTGGTGGGGGAGGAGAACGCCGAGATGGCCCTTGACGTTGCCCTTGAGCTGGTCAACCTGCCACCTGAGACCATTATCATCAACGATATTCCCGCTGAAATAAAGGTCAGGGTCAGTGGCCCCCGAAGTCTTCTCCAAGGGCTCTCCCGTCAGAGGATCTCCAGAGTCATAGATCTCTCGGAGGCCAAACCCGGAAGGATTCTTATTCAGATAACCCCCGAAAGTATCCGGGTGCCCCGCGGGGTTCGAGTAGTTAAGATAACCCCTTCGGAGATAGAAATTGTCCTTGACCGACTGGTCCATAAGACCTTAAAGATCAAGGTTCGCACCAGTGGTCAGCTTCCTTATGGTTTTCGTCTGGAAAAGATCGTTGTCAATCCCGATAAAATTGAAGTTGAAGGCCCCAAGTCCACCCTAGAAAAGCTCAAAGTTTTGGAAACTCAGGCGGTGGATCTTTCAGACATGACCACTAATTTTCAGCGTCAGGTAAGGCTCAAACTCCCCCCTTATGTCTCCGTAGTAAAAGGGGATCCGATGGTAACAGTAACGGTAATTGTTCAGGAGATTAAAGAGATAAAGATCTTTAAGGTTCCTGTCCGTCTGGGGGGAGACAACAGGCCTGTGGTCCTGAAGCCTTCGCTAGTCTCAATCAAAGTGGTTGGTCCTCTCTGGCTTCTTAAAAATTTGGAACCCAAGGAGATAAGGGCCTGGGTGGAGACTAAAAATCTGAAGCCAGGCACCTACTGGAGAGAAGTTAAGATAGCCTTACCAGATAAGAGGCTACGGCTCTTATCTGTCAAACCCTCAAGGGTCAAAGTTTATCTCCAAAAAGCTCAAGAGTCCCAAAATATCCTCCATCTCATCAAGAAAACCGTCTGGAAAGGGGCAGATCATGGACAGAAAGCTCTTTGGCACCGACGGGATTCGGGGGCTGGCCAACGAACCTCCGATGACTCCGGAGACAGCCCTCAAACTGGGACGGGCCATCGCCTATTATTTTAAAAAGATCGGCGGACATCACCGCGTCCTCATCGGCAAAGACACTAGACTCTCTGGTTACATGCTAGAGACCGCTCTGGCCTCGGGTATATGCTCCATGGGGGCCAATGTTCTTTTGGTTGGCCCTATGCCTACTCCGGCCATTGCCTTTCTGACCTCCAGCATGCGGGCTGATGCCGGCGTGGTTATCTCCGCCTCTCACAACCCTTATCCAGACAACGGAATTAAAGTCTTCTCTGGTGATGGCTTCAAACTCCCAGACGAGACAGAGGCCGAGCTTGAACGCCTTATGGAAAGCCCCGAACTGGACCAGGAGCGCCCCACCGGGGACGGAGTGGGTAAGGCCTTTCGCATTGATGACGCCCGGGGGCGTTACATAGTCTTTTTAAAGCAGGCCTTCCCCAAGGAATACACCTTGGATGGTCTGCGGCTTGTCCTGGATTGTGCCCACGGAGCCGCCTATCGGGTAGCTCCGGCTGTCTTTGAGGAGCTGGGAGCCGAAGTCATCAAAGTGGGCGTCGAGCCCGACGGAATAAACATCAACAATCGTTGCGGCGCTCTCTATCCGGAGGTTGTCCAGGCCAAGGTTCGGGAGACCAGGGCCGATATGGGAATCGCTTTAGATGGTGATGCCGACAGGGTCATCGTGGTAGATGAATACGGTGAGGTGGTCGATGGCGACCATATCCTGGCCATCTGTGCCCGAGATATGGTCCGTGAAGGGCGTCTTCGGAATAACACCGTGGTGGCCACTGTCATGAGTAATCTGGGCCTTGAGGTTTGTCTCAAAAAGATGGGAGTTCGTCTCATAAGGACCAAAGTTGGAGATCGCTATGTAGTCGAGGCCATGCGAGAGGGAGGCTATAATCTGGGGGGTGAGCAGTCGGGCCATCTGATCTTTCTGGACTACATGACTACTGGTGACGGCACCTTGGCCGCTTTAATGCTTTTGGCGGTTATGATTAAAGAGGGGAGAGCTCTCTCCGAACTGGCTCAGATAATGGAAACCTACCCTCAGGTACTGCTGAATGTCCGCGTAAAAGAGAGACGTCCACCAGAAGAAATCCCTGGTCTCATGCAACTCAAGGCTCAACTTGAGGCCAAACTAACCGATCGGGGCCGGATAGTTATCCGACCCTCGGGCACAGAACCGGTCTATCGAGTTATGGTAGAAGGAGAAGACCCTGCGGAAATAAAGGCCTACGCCCAAGAACTTGTCGAACATATCAAAAACGTCATGGGCTGATTGTTAATCTGGTAGCCTCAGCTTTATATCCACCAAGCGCGGAGCCTCAGGGAGACGAAGGTTTTTGACCACTCCATAGACAATATCAGCCGTGATCTGGCGGATAAAGAACTTAAGCTCTACAGAAGACCCATTTATCCAGAGACCAAGGTGTTTTTTTTCTCTAAAGGGAGCCATAATCTCTTCTTCGATAAAACAAGCCAGGCCTTCGACATCTTCAAAGGAGAAGCAGGGCCGGTCAGCAACAGGAAAATCAGCCACCACAGCCACCACCCCCGGGACAATTTGGGCCAGAAGATCTGAAGAAACTTCCCTTCGGGCCACCTCAATTTTGGGCAAAAAGGGATGGGATTTTAAGCCTTCGACGATGACTAAATCACAATCTCCGTAATAACGGAAAAGAATCTCTTCCAGCGGTGGAGACTCCTTCAGCACCAGACGCAACCCTTCTGGGCCAAGAAGGCCTACCCTTTGGGCTATCTTCTGGTAGCGGCCAGTATCCTTGCTCGGGTCATCAAGGGCTATTTTCTCTTTTGTGGTTTTAATAACCCCTACTTGATGGCCCCTCTCCCTTAAGGTACGAACCACCTTGAGGACCAGACTGGTCTTTCCTACATTATGAGGCCCGATAAAGGCCACCGTAGGTGGGAGCCCCTTCTTCTCCCAGATTTCCAACCAAGTCATTTGACAACCACCACCTCAAAGTCTCCTCTCTTCTTGAAAACATTAATAACCACGTCTCCATCGAGTTTGCGGATCAGGAGATCTACCTTCCCCCCGGCTAACCAGAGATTTTTGATCCAGATCCGGTCGAGAAAATCAGGCAGTATGGGATGGTAGAAGCGAATCCCCCCCTCTTCGAAGCGCAATCCCAGAGAGGCCTGGAGGAGAAAAAAGACCACAGCTGCTGACCAGGCCTGAGGATTACAGGAAACAGGATAAGCCGTAGGCCCCTCGTGGGGTCTGCGAGGGAAACCGCAAAAAAGTTCCGGCATACGATGGAGTTCAAAAAAATTGCTGGCCTCAAACAGGGCCTCAAACAGTTTGAGAAATTGACCTCTTAGGCCATAATTTTTAAGGCCGTAAGCGATTAGAGCGTTATCATGGGGCCAAATGGAACCATTATGGTAAGACATGGGGTTGTAACGGACCTCAAGGGTGGAAAGAGTCCGTATTCCCCAGCCAGAAAAGGAATCTGGCAGGAAGAGTCGCTCAGCCACCCGATGAGCCATTGTCTCATCAGCCACCTCGGTAAAAAGGAGATGGCCGGCGTTAGAAGTTCGCACCCGACAAGGTCGTTTTTGACCATCTAAAGCCAGGACATAAGTTCCCAGTTCTTCAGACCAGAAGAGCTTATTAATTCTGCGCCTCAGGAGTTTAGCCTGGGTCATGAGTCTTTGGGCCAGAGACTCCTCCCCCAGGGCCGAAGCCAGCCGCGCCCCCCATAGCCAAGCCTGATAGACATAACCCTGAACTTCCACCAGGGCTATGGGGCCCTCGGCTAGCCGGCCATCTTCATAAAAGACACTGTCATGAGAATCCTTCCAGCCCTTGTTGACCAGACCCGGCCCGGATGAGGCGTATTCCACCAGACCGTCATCGTCAAGATCGCCGTACTTCTCGATCCACTCCAGGGCCAACAGAATGTGAGGCCAAATCTGGCGGATAAAATCCAGGTCCTGGGTGCGTTGATAATAGGCTCCGGCCAAAAGGACAAATAATGGGGTGGCATCCACCGTGCCGTAGTAAAAAGCAAAAGGAATTTCACCGGTAGCGGCGGTCTCATTAAGGCGAATCTCATGGACAATTTTGCCTGGCTCGGCATCAGCTTCTGGATCCATCTCCCGGGCCTGAGTAGCCGAAAGGCAGGAGAGCACCCCCCGGGCTATCTCCGGGTTAATCCAGAGACATTCCAGGGCAGTGATTATGCCATCACGGCCAAAGATAGTGCTAAACCAGGGAATACCGGCATAGGGATAGAGACCATAGGGGGTCTGCGTAAGCATGATAAAAATATCCGAGAAAGAACGTTGAAGCCAACGATTGAACTGCTCATTGGAGGTGTAAATTTCACAGGTCTGATGGCGAAAATCAACCAAGCGAGAACGGGCCTCTAGGGCCGCCTGCCGGTAGCTGGTTTCAACGGTGCCCTCCCCTCGCAAACAGGCTACGGAGACAAAAATAGTCTTGGACTCTCGGGGACGAAGAGAGAGACGGAAGAGGGCCTCGTTGGCCGTGAGGGTGTCCGGGGAGGGCTCAAAACGAAGCTTGGTCCTTCGTCTAACTCCGTCTAGGCCCTGATAAGAAAAGACCACTTCATCGCTGGTCACCTCTGGGGAGAAGAATCGCCCCCGCCGGGCCCTCTTAAGACCTCGAACCTCGAAAATATCAGCATAATCTGCCTCAAAGGAGTAGGAAATGGCCAGCTCTACGGCACAAAGACCAAAGTTTTCAACCTCAAGTCGTTCATAACAACAACCCTGATAGAGAAATTTAGTTCGTAGGAGGTGGACCGTCCCTTTGGGAATCTCCAGTCTATCTTCACAGAGTATATCTGGATTGGTCAAATCAACGTTGAAGAAGATATTGTCCTCTCGAATAGTAGAGCTCAAAAGTAAAGGAGCTAGACCAGCTACAGTCAGACGGAGTCTGGAAAGAAACCTGGTCCCCTCGTGAAAGAGGCCATAATCGTTACTTCCTAGGGCCTCTATATCCCCGAAGCGATTAAAGATGGCAAAAGTATCCCCCTCTTTGAGGACCCGCGGGCGATCGTCGATCCTCGCCGAGGTAGTAAGAATATAAAAACGGTTCTCGACACAAATAATCTCTTGATGGGCCACCTAGACCGCCTTGAGCAGAGGGTAGCTCTCGCCAATTACTATTTCATAGACATCCAGATATTCTTGAGCCATCCGACGAGCGGAGAACCTACTCTCAAAATATTTCCGACAATCAACTCGGTCTATATATGGAATCTTTTCCACTGCCTCTACGGCCTCTTCCAAGGTCTCAACAATAAAACCAACCCTTCCATCTTCTATTATCTCGGGCACAGAGCCACAGCGCCAAGCAATCACTGGTGTACCACAGGCCAGGGATTCGATCATCACTAACCCAAAAGGCTCTGGCCAGTCAATGGGCAAAACCAGTGCCATTGCCCGGCCGAGAAATTCGTTCTTTTCTTTTTCTCCAATCTCGCCTACAAATTCTACCCAGGGGCTTTTAAGCAGCGGTTTAATGACCTCCTCGTAGTAGGGACGATCAGCTTCATCTATTTTAGCGGCAATTTTGAGGGGCACTCCGGCCATCTCAGCAATACGAATAGCCCGATCTGGCCTTTTCTCTGGGGATATCCTCCCCAGAAAGGCCAGATACTGACCATTTTCTAGGTAGGGAGAATAAAGATCTTTAGGGAGACCATGGTAGACGGTTGCCTTCCAGTTGGCCCAGAGTAACGGTAATCTCTGGGCGTTTGAGATAGAGACCAACGGCTGCTCCCTAAACTCCCGATAGAGAGGGACCAAGTCAGGGATATCCAGGCGACCATGAAGGGTGGTCACCGCCGGTGTCTGGCCCCGTCTGACCAGAGGAAAATGGATGTAATCAACATGAAAATGAATAATGTCAAACTCTTCGGCCATCTGAAAGACTTTCTCTAACTGAAGAATGTGATGAGCTAATCTGTCCTGGCAAGAAGAGTTAAGTCTCAGAGCCTGAGGGGCACAGGGGACAAGCCGAGCCTTTGTCTCAGAGTCAGCACTGGCAAAGAGGGTCACCTCGTGTCCCATCTTTACCAACTCCTCGGTAAGATACGAAACTACCCTCTCGGTTCCTCCGTAAAGCTTTGGAGGCACACTTTCATGCAGCGGAGCCACCTGGGCTATCCTCATAAACGCTCACCTCCCAAGCCACAATTTGTCTCAATCGGGAATCTTTTAAAGAGGCTCTGAAGCGCTTGATAAGAAACAAGAAGGGCTTATCATGTCCTTTGCGTTCATAAAAAATAGTCTTTCTTTCCCTACAGGCAAGACCGACTTTGCGGTTCTTGGATAAAGAGGATAAATAAAAACGGCATGCCCAGGATTGTCTTCAGATGGTCTTACGGCCACGTTTTAGTCTTAATTTTTAGCACTGCGGCCCTGGTTTCTCTCTTCATCTTGGCCCTGGTCTGGGCCTATCTCCAGTTGGAGTTACCCGATGTCTCCAGCCTCAAAAACTATCGCCCTCCGGCGGTAAGTGAACTTTATGACCGTAAGGGTCGGCTTCTGGCCTACTTTTATCGAGAAAAGAGGTGGCCAGTTCCTTTGGACCTTGTCCCTGAAAGACTTATCCAGGCCATTATTGCCGCTGAGGATGCCCGTTTTTACCAGCACAAGGGGCTTGACTTTTTCAGTATTATTCGCGCCGCCATTCGCAATGTGGAGGCAGGCAGTATTGTCCAGGGTGGCAGCACCATAACCCAGCAGGTGACCAGGGCCCTGCTGCTCTCTCCCGAAAGGTCTTTCAAACGAAAGATTAAAGAAGCCCTTCTGGCCTGGCGCATAGATTCTATGCTCACCAAGGATGAAATCCTGAATATTTATCTCAATCAGATCTACCTTGGTGAAGGTGCCTATGGGGTAGAGGCGGCTAGTCGCATTTACTTTGGTAAGCATGTCTGGGACCTCAACTTGGCCGAATGTGCCCTTATCGCTGGTCTTCCCCAGGCACCCAGCCGATACAATCCTTACCGTCACTTTGACCTAGCCAAAAAACGTCAGGCCTATGTCCTTAAAAGAATGGTCGCTGAAGGTTACATAACCGAAGAGGAGGCCCGGCGAGCTTACGCTACTCCCATCGTTCTCAAACACTTCGCTCCCCCCATACCTAAAGAGGCTGCTTATTTCGTCGACTATGCCCAGCAACGCCTCTCTCAGATACTGGGCCGCCAAGAGCTTCTCACCGGAGGCTATCGCATCTACAGCACCCTGGATCTTGATTACCAGGTAGCTGCCTTTGAGGCCTTAAGGGAAGGCTTAGCTCGTCTCCAAAAGCGTCATCCAGAGATCAAGGAATCAAGTGTCCAGGGAGCCCTTTGTCTAATTGAGGCCCACACCGGGGCCATTAGGGCCTTGATCGGAGGGCTTGACCCCGGCCGAGGTCATTTTAATCGGGCCACCCAGGCTAGAAGACAGCCTGGTTCAGCCTTTAAACCTATCGTCTATGCCGCTGCCTTAGAGAAGGACCTTATAGACCCAGCTACTCTTTTTGTTGACGAACCCCTCGTTCTTCCGGGGGCCAAAGAAGGAGAAAACTGGAAACCGCAAAACTTCGATGGGCTTTTTCTTGGACCCATCACCGTCCGCAAAGCGCTAGCCGACTCCCGCAACACTGTGGCCGTTAAAGTAGCCCAGCTGGTAGGAATAGACGAGGTTATCTCTGAGGCCAGGCAGCTGGGGATTAAAGTCCCCCTGTCTCGCGATCTGGCTTTGGCCCTTGGTTCAAACGGAATACCTCTACTCGAGCTAACCTCAGCCTACCAAGTCTTTGCCAACCAGGGGCAACGTATTCCCCCTCGCATTATCGAGGCCCTGGTGGACCGCGAGGGTCGAGTAATTGAGCCCAAAAGACCGGAGCCCACAAAAGTTATCTCTCCTCAGACGGCCTTTATGCTTACTTATCTCCTAGAGCAGGTAGTGGCTGATGGGACAGGCCGGTGCGCCTCGGATCTGTTAGTCCCGGTGGCAGCCAAAACAGGAACTACAGACCACTACCGCGATGCCTGGTTTGTCGGCTACACTCCCTCTCTTGTCCTTGGAGTTTGGGTGGGGCGAGATGACAAAACCCCCCTTGGCCCAGGGGAGACAGGAGCCAAGGCCGCCTGCCCCATTTGGGTTTCCTTCATGGAGAAGATTCTTCCCCTTGAAGGGTTCCGAGAGGAGACTTTTGCCCCCCCCGAGGGAATAATGTTTGCAGCCGTGGACGAAACCACCGGCGAGGCTACTATCCCCCGCCAGGGAGCCATATGGATGCCCTTAAAAGAAAGCTCAACCGCCGAGATTAAACCCCTTCTGGAAGACAAGCCTAGGCTGTGGCCTGGCGGATCCCTCCGAAGACGTCCTTGGTGGCAACGTCTGCCTTTTTGGGAATAGAGGAGATATCGTCCCGGACAACATAGAGGACCTTGAATCTGGTCTTAAGACGCTCGATCATCTCTTTAAGGGCCCCCTCTTCGATATCCTTGATGCGGATGTAAACCTCACGCCGACCGGGCTCGGCATGGTCGTATGAGGTGAGGATGGAGACCAAACGCCCTCCATGTTGACGAATGACCGCGGCCACCTCGTTTATGGAGCCAGGACGGTCTTCAAGGTCAAAGGCGATCTGAATCGGTCCTCGGTAGATGCCGGTTATGCTGATGAGAACCTTGAAGACGTCAGTCTGGGTAATAATTCCTACCACATAGCCCTCGTCATTAACCACCGGAAGGCCCGAGATGCGGTTCTCGAGCATTATTACCGCCGCTCGCTCCACTGTATCATCTTCTCGAATAGTAATGGGATTGGGAGTCATGATGTCTTTGACCTTGATCTCAGACAAGAGATAGTAAAGCTCATGAACATCCAAAGAGGTGGCCTTAGAAGGGGCCGCTTCCTTCAGATCGCGGTCCGTAATGATGCCCACGACCTTTCCCCGCCGAACCACTGGTATCCGGCGGATCTTGTGTTCCTTCATAATCTGGGTAGCCTTCATCATTGAGGCATTTTCATCTACGGTGACCACATCTGTTGCCATCCATTCCTTAACTAACATAAAACCCCTCCTTATGTCTGTGCCGTTCCTTTATCAAAACCCCTTTCAGCCTTCAAGAAAAAGGTTAAGACTTTTCCTTCAAGATTTCATCCAGGGCTTTTTTAAAGTCTTCTGATTCAAGGGCGGAGATATCCACCTTCTCCAGCTCTTCAAAGAGCTCTTCATCCCCCTCAGCCCCCACAAGATCAGAAACATCTATATCCGAGAGGCCAGCCGAAGAGACCTCCTCCTGAGGAGCCGGGGAGGCATTAATCTCTTCGGAAGCCTCCTGAGGGACAGGAGACTCACGTCCATCAGAGAGAAAATCCGCCTCCCCCACCAGAGGAAGGAGATTCCCCAGAGCCCTCCTTATGGGAGTCAGATCCGTTTGACAATGGGGACAGGCGGCTAGGTAGTCAAAAGTAATGTAACTACACTTAGGGCAACGCATATTTCTTCCTCCTCCCAGGACTTTATCCTCCCTGAGACGACTGTTATATTGCTACCATGATTAGGCATCTCTGGGGGAAAAATCTGACTGTTTTTTTACTTATCGGTCTTTTAACCCTGGGACTTTGCGGCTGTGGTGGGGGCAAACGGGTTTATTTGGCCAACGATGCCTGTCTGATCAAAACCGGACAATATAGCCGCCCAGAAGTAGTTCGTCTCCTGGGCCCTCCGGCCAGGATTACCCGTCAAGCAGATGGCCGGGAGACCTGGTACTATTACAACATCAATAAAAGTCTTCTCAAGCGAATCCCCCTTCTGGGTGGGCATCTCGGTCGGGAAGAGGTGGAGATTCTAGAAATCGTCTTCCTTGGCAATCAGGTCTACCAATGTCGCTATCAGGTAAAAGAGAAAAATTAAGAGATCCTTTTGAGATAGCCCGAAATCGCATGGTGGACAACCAGATTGTCGCCCGAGGGATAAAAGACCCCCGGGTGATCGCCGCCATGCGAAAAGTGCCCAGACATCTCTTCGTGGATGAAGCTCTTTGGGATCAGGCCTATGGTGACTTTCCTTTACCCATAGGCGAGGGACAGACCATCTCTCAGCCGTACATCGTTGCCCTGATGACAGAAGCCCTTCAACTCCAAGGAGATGAAAAAGTCCTGGAAATCGGTACCGGATCTGGCTATCAAACAGCCATTTTGGCTGAACTGGCCCGAAAAGTTTACTCCATTGAACGTGTCCCTAGCCTGGTGGAAAGAGCCCGTCGCGTTTTAGCCCAGCTCGGTTATACCAACGTAGTGATTCGTCTAGGAGATGGCACTAAAGGCTGGCCAGAGGAGGCCCCTTTCGAGGCCATCATTGTTACCGCCGGTGGCCCCAAAATACCAGAACCTCTTCTAAACCAGCTGGCCGATGGCGGCCGTCTGGTCATTCCTGTCGGAGATGAATATTCCCAAGATCTCGTCCGCGTCACCCGGGTAGGTAAACGCCTGGTCACGGAAAACTTTGGTGGGGTAAGGTTCGTTAAGCTCATCGGAGATCACGGATGGCGGGCATAAAGGTCCTCAGGTCACTAAAAGACTGGACCCTCTCCTTTGCCCAATCCCCCCGGGGGACCTGGGCCCTTTTTTTCTTGGCCTTGGCTGAGGCCAGCTTCTTTCCCATCCCCCCGGATGTCCTTCTCATCGCCCTCTGCTTAGCCGCCCCCAAACGAAGCCTTTATTTTGCCCTTATCTGCACCAGTGGTTCGGTTTTGGGAGGGCTGGTTGGTTATGCTCTCGGAGCCTTTTTTATGGAGACCATCGGAAGGCCGGTGCTTGTCTTTTATGGCTTAACTGACAAGTTTGATCTTGTCAGCCGCTATTTTCATCAGTACGATGCCTGGGCCGTGGGGGTAGCCGGATTTACACCCTTACCGTATAAGCTCTTTACCATCAGTGCTGGGGCCTTTAGGATTGATCTTTTAACCTTCTTCCTGGCCTCAACGATTTCTCGAGCCGGACGTTTCTTTTTGATAGCGGGCTCGATTTTTTTCTTTGGGGAGATGGTCAAACATTTTATCGAACGATACTTTAATTTACTTACAGTAGTCTTTATTGGACTGCTCATTCTTGGTTTTGTGGTGATCAAATGGCTTCTTTAAGACGTATTGCCGTAATAGGTGCCGGAATTTGTGAATCATCCATTTACGAAATGGCCCGACAAGTAGGCTATCTTCTGGCAGAAAAGGGGGCCATTGTCTATTGCGGCGGTCTGGGGGGAGTCATGGAGGCCGCCGCTCAAGGGGCTAAAGAAGCCGGGGGCCTTACTGTAGGCATCCTGCCGGGCAACAAGGCCTCAGAGGCCAATCCTTACATAGATGTTCCGGTGGTCACAGCCATGAGCCACGCCCGGAATGCCATCCTTGTCCGTTCGGTAGAGGCAGTAGTGGCTGTCTCCGGGGGTTATGGAACTCTCTCTGAGATTGCCTTAGCCCTTAAGATGTGGCGCCCTGTAATTGGCCTTAACACCTGGCCGGGGATTGAAGGAGTTCACTATGTGGCCAGCCCTCAAGAGGCTATAGAGCGGGTCTTTGCTATCATCGGAGAGGGCTGTTGAGCCCCAGCTTTTCCCGAATCTCCTGAGCGATGAGCAGAACCTCAGCTCGCGTCTCCCGGGCATCAAAGCCAAGGGGCCGTCCCTCCTTGAAAACCTCCTTTCCAGCCACCATAACCCAAATGACATCTCCGGCCCGAGCGCTATATACAAGGAGAGAGAGCGGGTCGTATATCGGAGTCAGATGAGGACGAGAAAGATCAAGAGCAGCCATATCAGCCAGGGCTCCAGGTTCAAGACGTCCGAGATTGGCGATTCCTAGAGCCCTGGCCCCGGCCTCAGTAGCCATACGGAAGGCCTCCCGAGCCGGGATCAAGGTTGCCCTCTCCCTCACCCCCTTCTGGATAAGGGCTGCTGTACGCATCTCTCCAATAAGGTCTAAATCATTATTGGAGGCCGGACCGTCTGTCCCCAGGGCCAAATTGAGCCCCAACTGTAACATTTCTGGCACTGGAGCCACCCCAGAAGCTAATTTGAGATTGCTTTCCGGGCAGTGAACCAAACTGGCCCGCCCCTCTGCCAAAAGGACGATCTCCTCACTGGTGAGCTTGACTCCGTGGACAGCCAGAAGGTTCTCTGAAACCATACCCAATGAGGCTAGATGTTTAACAGGACTGTGGCCATAGCGCTCCTGGATCAGTTTGAGTTCGTCAGCCGTCTCAGCCAGATGGATGTTGAATCGGGCTCCAAACCTTTCTGCCAGTGAAAAGGCCTTCTTTAGGGTTTCGGGAGAGCAGGTATAAAGAGCGTGGGGGCAAATCATGACCCCAAGACGGGGATGATCAGCGTAGGTCTCAAGGAGTTCTCTCGTGAGTTTCAGCCCCACTTCAAGAGGACCATATCCAGGAGAAGGAAAGTCAAAAAGCCCTTCGCCGATTAATGCCCGCATCCCGGCCTCATCGGCGGCCTTAAGGACCTCAGGGGCGAATATATACATGTCGGCAAAGGTGGTTACCCCTGAGGAAAGCATCTCCCAGATTGCTAGTTTGGTGCCCCAATAGACCCACCGAGGACAGAGGTGCCTTTCAGCCGGAAAGATATAACCCTCCAGCCAGCGCATCAGGGGAAGATCGTCGGCCAAACCGCGAAAAATAGTCATGGCCGCATGGGTATGGGCGTTTACTAGCCCCGGAAAAAGAAGACAAGCCCCCAAATCCTTGACTCTCACCTGGGGGTGGGAGGCCCTGATCTCTCTGGCCGGACCGACAGCGACAATCCTGTCTCCCTCTACCAGAACCCCCCCTTCGGGCAGAGGAGGCAGATCCCAGGCAGGAAGAACAATCTGAGCTTTAATGAGAAGCTTATCCCCGGCCACGACGTTCTCCTTTAAGCCATTCTTCCGGAAGACGCTTAAGAAAGGCTGCCACCAACCTCTCCAACTTGATCCCGGCAGCCTCTGCCGAAGAGATGACATCTTCTAAAAGAATGGGCTGAAAGTTGTCTGGATCGTTAACATTAGCGATTACTGAAAGCCCCAAGACCTCAAGGCCGGCGTGATTAGCCACAATGACCTCTGGCGTGGTAGACATCCCTACGGCATCAGCTCCTAAGAGACGAAGCATTCTAGTCTCTGCCGGGGTCTCCAGGCTGGGCCCGGCCACAGCCACATAGACTCCCTCACGGAGTTCGATTCCTTCTTCCCGGGCCACTTCCTTCATGAGCTCTCTTAGCCTCAGACTATAGGCCTCGGAAAGATCCGGGAACCGGGGCCCCCATTCGTCTATATTAGGCCCTCGGAGAGGATTGTCGGGAATAAGATTTATGTGATCCCTAATGAGCATAATATCTCCCGGAGAGAAGGATAGATTGAGCCCCCCCGAGGCGTTGGAAATAATGAGGGTCTTTACCCCAAGGCGAGTCATCACCCGAAGGGGAAAGGTCACCTCCTGGGCGGAGTATCCTTCATAATAGTGGAATCGTCCCTGAAAGGCCCAGATATAGCGCCCGGCAAAACGCCCCATAAGCAATCGTCCCCGGTGACTGGGCACCGTAGAGGTGGGGAAATGGGGAATCTCCTCATAGGGAATCTCCAGTTCTTTTTGTATCCTTTCAGCCACCCCAGAAAGGCCGGTCCCTAAAATAAGAAGGAGAGCCGGGCAGAAAGGAACCTGTTTTTCGATAAAATTCGTGGCTTCCTCGATGCGTTGTTTTATATTAGTAATTGTCATTAGGTAAAATTTCCTATTTATATTCTTGGCAAACTGCTGTTTAATTTGCTGGATTTTTGGCCGATAGCTGAATTATCGTTAAAGGATAGAATCTTAAACAAAGGGTACCGCAAAACACCTTCTCTTAGATCTGTTAAGGAGGCCCCGGTGGCCCTAGAGCTTATTATTGGTCAAAGTCCGGCCATTGAAAACATAAAGGAACTCATCACCCAGGTTGTTAACACGGACCTAAATGTGGTCATCTATGGAGAAAGTGGCGTGGGCAAAGAGTTAGTGGCCCGCGCCCTTCATCGGCTCTCCTACCGGAAAGACAAGCCCTTTGTCAAGGTAAACTGTGCCGCCCTGCCAGGAGAACTTTTAGAAAGCGAGCTATTTGGCTATGAAAAGGGCGCCTTCACCGGAGCTGTAGCCCAGAAATTAGGTAAATTTGAGCTGGCCAACGGAGGAGTAATTTTCCTTGATGAGATTGGCGACATGCCCCTTCATCTTCAGGCCAAGCTGCTCCAAGTCCTCCAAGATGGCGAATTTAGCCGGGTAGGAGGGCAAAAGGATATTCGGGTCAATACCTGGGTTATTGCGGCTACTAATCACGACCTGGACCGGGATATTCGAGAAGGACGTTTTCGGGAAGATCTTTATTTTCGTCTAAACATCATCAAAATTGTTGTTCCCCCTTTGAGAAACCGGAAAGAAGATATCCCTCTCCTGTGTCAACATTTTATAGATAGATATGCCCCCCAGCTTGGGGGAGGGTTAGAGGAGATCCCCAAGCCTTTAATGGACCTCTTCATGGAATATCACTGGCCGGGTAATGTCCGAGAGTTAGAGAACTACATCCGCCGTCTTTTGGTCCTTAAAGACTGGGAGCCTATCGCTCAAGACATTCGTCGCCACATGGAGGCCTCGGCGGAAGTGGAGCCTCCTACCACTAAGGCCACTAATCTCAAAGATTTGGTCCGAGAGGAGCTGGCCCCTTACGGCAATGGTTCCATCCCTCTTAAGGAGATCCGCCGTAAGATTTTTGACTACGTAGAAAGAGAACTCATTGAGGTAGTCTTAGAGAGGACTAACTGGAATCGGCGCCGGACGGCGGAAATCCTTCAGATAAGTTACAAGGCCCTCCTTTACAAGATGCAGAATCTTGGCATTAGAGAACCCGAAAAGAATTCCGAAACCTCTTAAAAACTGATCAAGGAGGAAAAGATGACCCGCTTTCTCGTTACCGGCGGGGCCGGTTTCATCGGCTCTAACCTCACCGAACGTCTCCTAAAAGATGGACACCTGGTTAGAGTTCTGGACGATTTCTCTAATGGCCGGGAGGAAAACCTTCACTTTTCCCCCAATCTGATTCAGAACTTGGAGATCATCCGGGGTGATATCCGGGACCGATCTCTCTGTCTCAAGGCCTGTGAAGGAGTAGACTATATCTTTCATGAGGCAGCTCTAGGATCAGTCCCCCGATCCATTGAAGACCCCCAAACCACCAATGAAATCAACATAAACGGAACCCTCAACCTCCTATGGGCCGCTAAAGAGACGGGAGTAAAACGCTTTATTTACGCGGCCTCCTCTTCAGCCTATGGTGACAAGGAGGACCCTTCAGGAAAGGTCATTCCTAAGAAGGAGACCATGGCCCCCAGTCCGCTCTCTCCTTATGCCGTATCCAAACTCACCGGGGAGTATTACTGCCAGGTCTTTAGTCAAGTTTATGGTCTGGAGACAGTAATCCTTCGGTATTTCAATGTCTTTGGCCCCCGACAGGACCCCCATTCTATGTATGCAGCTGTAGTGCCCAAATTTATCACGGCACTCCTTAAGGGGGAGCCTCCCGTAATCTTCGGTGATGGTGAACAGAGCCGGGACTTCACCTATATTGACAACGTCGTTGAGGCCAACCTTCGGGCCTGTTTCGCCGGCCCTGAAGCGGTGGGGGAGGTGTTTAACATCGCCTGTGGCCGGAGGACGACCATCAACGAACTCTATCGGCTCATCGCTCAGATAATCGGTAGTGATCTGGAGCCAATCTATGCTCCGCCTCGCCCTGGAGATGTCAGGCACTCTTTGGCTGATACATCTAAAGCCGAAAATATTTTAGGACTTAAAGAACTGGTGGATTTAGAAACAGGTCTTCAAAAGACGGTGGTCTGGTATAAGGAGAAGATGGAAGAGAAATAAGCTTCCGTTGTCTAAGAAATTAACTTCTTATTTTCTCTTATACTTTAGCTCACAAAAGGGCTATTAGATCGGATTTTCCTCCCTTTAAGGCTTTTTTGGACCCGCAGGCACTGGAATATCTCTTGCATTATTTCAGGCCAGTCGAAAATAAAGCAGGAAAATCATGTCTCGCAGAAATCAGCCAACGCCATCAGCGGAAATCTTTGGCTCAGGGTTTGATATCTTTCTCCCCTACCGGGGTAAAAAGAGCTGGTCTTCAGTTAGAGGATTGGAAGGTTCCATCCTTAAAGGCTTAAAAGCTAAAGGGCAGACTTTAGAATCTTGGTTAAAAAAGGCCTATCAAAAAAGGAGTCCTCTTTTTATCCCTGAAGCCTTCTTTGAAAAAGAACCAGATCGACAATACGATATCCGCATCGCTCCCTTGGCCAGGGGGTTTCTCGTTTCCGGGGCTGAGGTTGGACAAAAGGGGGGATTTCTCTATCATTCCTCCTTCTTTGAAAAGGTCCTTAACCGGATGAGTAATTTGGTCTCGGCCCTCTCGGGGAGGATAGATTTGCTTGACCTGGAGATGAAAGGGGATGGGGCACCAAACCTGGAGACCTTTCTTTCCCGTTTTCGACAGGGATTAGGAGAAATTAGGGCTTTTTTGAAGGCTCTGGCCCTCTATCAACACTATTTGGGGCAGAGAAACCAGAGCAATCTTTCCCTCAACCAGGTGATCTTTGAAGTCGTAGAATTCATGGAACTTTTTACCTTTAGACAGGCCGTTTTTTTCGTCAAACCTGGGGAGGGACTCCCCACCTTGAGGGGAAGAAAGGGGGATTTTTCGGAGGCCATCTGCTGGATACTGGCCTCCATCATTGAGGCCCAACCGAGAGAGGCCCATAAGGCAATCCTTATTCGTACCAGCCTATTAGCTCATGATAAGGGATGCATTGAATTCCGTTATGATGGCCACAGGCTCGAAGATTTGGCTACCTCAACCCCCTTAAGACGCCTCCGGCGTCTTTATGGTATAAAGGTGAAGACTACCGGCTTAAGCGGAGACCAGAGGGTTTCTCTCCTGGTTCCTCTTACCCCCCCAGAACTCGCTGGAGCTGACGTTTGACCGAGGCCTTGAGCTCATCAAGATTATATGACTTTACGATATAGTCATCTGAAGCCCAGGAGGCCAGATCCTGTTTGTACTCTGGGTAGGCCGAGCTGAGGATAACTGGTCGATTAGGTTTTTTCTCCTTAAGCTGTCTTAAGACCTCTATACCATCCATCCCCGGCATGTTGATATCCAGAATAACTAAATCGGGATCCACCTCCTCGGCCATCTTGAGGGCCTCCTCTCCATTTAAGGCCGAATAAACCTCATAGCCCTCCTCTTCCAGTTCTTCTCGATAAAGGACATGGATGCTTTCCTCGTCATCCACCAGTAAAATTTTGGGTTTCCTCTCTGCCATAAGCTCACTCCTTTCTGAAAATTCTTCTGCTCTTACCTCTAAGGGGCAGTCTGACAATAAATGTTGCTCCCTTACCCGGCCGATTATCCACCAAGATTTCCCCCTCATGAAAACGAACAATGCGGTAGGCCAGGGCCAAGCCCAGACCCCGGCTTCTTTTGGTCCCAAAGAAAGGGTTAAATATGTTGGGCAAAATCTCTAAAGGGATTCCTCCACCGGTATCGCTTACCTCGCAAACAACTCCAGGATCAGGCTCGGCAACAGAATAGGTCTTAATACTTAGGACTCCGCCCTCACCCATGGCCTGGATGGCGTTAAGAATAAGACAGGAGAGGACATAACGAATCTCCTGACCATCACAATCCACCGGGGGTAAACTCTGAAAATCTTTCTCTACCCTTAGCCCTCGGGCTCCTATCTCCTTTTCCAGCAGGAAAAGGGCCTCTTCTACCAGACGATTGAGATCCTCCTGACCAAAACATTGAGGGCAGCGATAGTTAACATCCAAAAGGCCCCGCAGGACCTTCTCCAGACGAGCCACTTGAGAGATTAGACGTTGGAGATATTTTTGAACCTCTTCGTAAGATTTAGCTCTCGTCGCCCGGTGGGCCAGGCCTCCCAAGATGCTTAAGGGATTGCGGATTTCGTGGGCAATGGCTGCCGCCAATTCACCAAGAGCGGCCCTCTTTTCAGAATCCACAAGACGATCTTTGGTGATCAAAAGCTCCCTGTTGGCCCGTTCAAGGCCGGAGTAAAGAAGGGCCTTTTCCAGACTGACGGCTAAATAACTGGCTAAAAGTCGGAACCCCCGATCGTCCTGGTAAGAAGGAACCCCTTCTAAGACCAGAACCCCTAAAGACTCTGGCCCGGCCATAAGAGGGTAAATCAGGGGATCAGGCCCCATAAGATTTGCTATTTCGGGAGGTAACCCCTCCCGGGGTAGAGAAACAGAACCACTAAAAATCACCCTACCTTCTTCTCGAACCTCGGCCAGATAGCGACGATGATCCCTTTTGAGAACCAGAGCTGCCTTGGGGCAGGAAAGACCAGGATGGGTGGTTAGCTGATAAAGAAACTCCTGAGCGATATCATGAGGGCTACTGGGGACCAGGAGATGAAGGCCTATTTCGTAGAGGCCGGTAAGTTGTTCAGCAACAACCTGGTTTTTCTGGGCCTGCTGGCGCACTTCCTCCAAGGCGACAAGGGTAGAAAGCCCCCGAGAAAGGATGCTTAAGAGAGGTCTTAGAATGTAAAGGGCCCGGCAAAGCCCATCTTTGCCTTCAGGAGAAAAGAGACAGAGGCCCCCCTGACCTCGTGGGATCTCAAAGGGAAGGCAAACCACAGTCTGGTAGGGCCTAATTTCCCCTCGGAAGACCAGAGCCTCTTCGCAAAGAAGGACTTTAGTCTCCGCCGCCCGCAGGCAAGTACCCTCACAGTACTCAGGCAATCTTCCTGAACGGGCCTGAATAATCTTACCCCTTAAATCCAGCTTAGCGGCCACACCGGAGAGCTCCAAGGTCTCCTGAAGGCCTTCCACCAGAGAGTTCAAAGTTTTCGTCAGATCATGAGCGGGATGGAAGGCCTGATTTAAACGTTTGACAAGCCGGACTAGACGTCCTTGATCTCTAATTTCTTCAACCAGGCCAATCTCCCGGATGAGCTGGATAATCAACCGGAGCCCTAAAAGGCAAAAGTCCTTTTCCTCTAAAGACCAATCTCTCGGCTGAGAGGAAAGGAGAATCAAAACCCCTCTAGGCTCTTCTGACCATGGAAGAAGGGCACAGGAGGCCACCCCCCGAAAAATTGGAGAGGCAAAGGCCTCATCTTCATTATCTATACGCTTTCTAAACAGAGGCTCGCCATTAAGAAGCACGTAGCCCAAGACATTATCGGGAGAATCATCTGGCGTGTCCGGGCTCAAACCTATCGTAACCAGAGGCGTTAGAATTCGACGATCAAGATCCCGAAGGTAAATCCCTCCCCGCTCAAGGCCCATCAGATGGAGAAGAACCTCTAGAATTCTCTCTAAGCGGGGTTGAGGCCTGTCCTGGCCGGAGAGGGTTTCAAGGAGACAGAGCGCTTCTTTGAGACCCAAAGATCTTTTTTTACCAACCGGATAAAGTTGCCTTACCTTTGGACCATTCATCTAAAGGGTGATTTCTCTTAAAAATCTGGCCGCCTCCTCTGGAGGCGTAGGATTAATATAAAACCCGGTGCCCCATTCAAAACCGGCGATACGAGTAAGCTTGGGCATAATTTCAAAATGCCAGTGGTAGTGTTCAAGGTAAGACTCCCTCAGGGGAGCCGTATGAAGAACATAGTTAAAGGGACAGCGAGGGATAGCGGCATCGAGCCTTCTTAAGGCTTCAGAAAAAATTTCAGCCAAAGCTCGAAATTGTTTGTCATCCACACTACGAAAGTCAGAATGATGCCTTTTAGGGAGAATCCACATTTCAAAGGGTGACCGGGGGGCAAAGGGGCTTATACAGAGAAATTCTTCATTTTCGCAAATAATTCGGATGTTCTGTTGAAGTTCTTGGTGGATTATATCGCAGAAGATACAGCGTTCTTTATAATCATAATAGAGTTTGGCCCCCTTTATCTCCTCACGAACCAGCTGGGGGACAATAGGAAGGGCGATAAGCTGGGAATGGGAATGCTCCAAAGATGCTCCAGCGGCCTGACCAAAATTTTTAAATATCATCACATAGCGGAAACGATGATCTCGAGCCAAATCGACCATACGATCCCGATAGGCCCAATAGACCTGAACCAATCTCTCCGGAGGAATATCGGCTAGAGTTTCCTGATGATTGGGGGTCTCAACGATGACTTCGTGGGCACCAATGCCGTTCATCTTATCATAGATACCCTCTCCCTCCTTCCAGAGATCTCCTTCTATGATAAGGGCCGGATACTTGTTGGGTACTACCCGAAGGGTCCAGTCCGGACTATTGGGAGGGGCTCCCGGCGGTCTCCCGTAGGCCAAAACCTCCGGAGGGGTGGTGTACTCGTGCCCAGGGCAGAGGGGACAGAACCCGCCCTTCGTCTTTTCTTTCTCGACAACGAAATCCGAGGGACGCTTGCCCCGCTCCTTAGCAATAATCACCCACCGCCCCACGATGGGGTCTTTTCGCAATTCAGGCATAATTCCTCCTTCAGACCTGCCAGAAGATTTGCTCGAAATTTTCGTCTGGGACTGTAAAGGAAAGATAGCTCATCCGGGGCACTCTTTCCCTGACCAGACCCTTTTCCAGAATTTCTATCCAAAAAATGACATTTTCTCCAACCCTAAAATTGAGCACCGAAAAGGGGATCGAAAGCTCAATTATCTTGGCGACAGCCAGCTTTCCTCCCTCCTGCCTAGCGGAAATGACCCGATCGTCGAGACGTATCCGATATGTATCTATTATATTTTCGGCCCGCGGTTTAAAGCTAAGAACGGCCTTGTGTCTGCCCGAAAGAATAATATTAATTTCGATATCTTCAGGCCAATTGTTTAAAGGCTCTTGAGGGTCTAACCTGAAGAAGATCTCTTTCAGATTAAAACCGAAATAGACGGCCTCAATCAAACCAGGCCCCAGATACATGGCCGAACCAAAATCAGAAAGGCTATAGTAACCCGAACCACTCCATTCCAGAAAATGGCTTACCTTTCCGTCTATTACCGGGGAGATAAACCCCACTGGAGTTCGCTGGGGTTCTACCCGCCGGAGACGTCTGATAGACAGGGACAACTCAGCGGGAGGATGATGCCCACAACTCTCATATACTCTGACAAGATGCCCCCGAAAGAGCCGATCAAACTCGGCATCATAATTACTGGAGAAGTGATCCCCGAACCACCAAAACCAATCACTTCCTTCGGCAGCCATGATAGCCTCATAGGCCGCTTGACGCTCTGCCGAAGATAGCTCTTTCTCTCGCTCTTTAAACCATCTTCGAGTCTGACCAAGTAAAGTCCAGGCCTTATTCTCTTCCTCGCCGCCGATCCAGATGTCAAAATTATGGTTAATCCAGGAACCGGTAAAAAGATTCTCCAGAGAGACACGGGGGGAATGACTGGTCAGGAAATCGACCAAGGTAACGGTTTCCAGGTCTTTAGCCTCGGATAGGGCCTCATAGAGGCCCCGCAAAAAGGCCTCCCCCCCATCGGGGTAGTACTCCCAGGGATTTTCTCCATCAAGAATTATCGAAACCAACCAGGGACCCGACCCATGAGAAAAACAAAATGCCCTGATACGCCTCAACTCCTCGATAAAATCCTCCACACTTTGAGAGGCCGGATTGCGCTGATAGACAAAACCAATCCGATCCGAGAGCCCATGATGCCGAAAGACCATATTTACCCGGGCCCCGTTTATGTTCACCAGATATGGTTGAAACAGGGCCGCCGGAGAGGGATCAGGAAGGCTATGGAAGAGGATCTCCTCATCAGTAGCCGCCCAGATAAGACCACAGTCCTCAAGAATGGGCACAAGTTCCGGCGAGACCGAGCCTTCAGAGGGCCACAATCCCTGAGGACGCCTGCCAAAGATGGCCTCATGATAGTCTAAAGCTTGTTTTATCTGGGCCTGGGCATCTTCCGGGAAGGAAAATCGGGGAGGAAGGGCCACCTGGGGCATAGATCGCCGGGCGCAATCGCTATCTATAAGTAGCGGCAGGATGGGATGATAGAAAGGGCTGGTGCTAATCTCTATCTGGCCACTCTCCAGGAGACGCCGGTAACGAGGAATAACTTCTTTTAGAACCTTAATCTGAAAATCAAGAAGCTGATTTTTATCTTCTTCAGAGTAGGTTCGCTCCTTAGCTAAAAGGTGACGGATAAGAGGATCTCCTCGCAAATAAAAGCCTATCCAGGTTAGATTAAACCAGACCTGAAGATCAAGAAAATCTTGATCAGAAAAATTCGATACCGCGGCCCGAATGGAAGCCTGATCCGTGGAGAGGCCTCTCTTTTCTAGAAGGGCTCGATAGCGGGGATAGGGATTGACCATGGTCTCCCAGTGACAGCTAAAAAAATTGACCAGGATAAACTCTCGATCTCGCTGATTAAGCTCGGAGGCCGGCTTACGGGAGAGGGTTAGGAATTCATCATCCCCACCACTCTCATAGAACTTTATCTGTTTGAGCAACGAGGGGACAAGGTTGAAGATGGCCCTTACTCGAGGGTATTCCTCAAGAAGGGCCGGCATATCGGTGTAAGCCTTGGTAGCATGAAGTCTTACCCAGGGAAGGCTTAAGGAATCGCGACGCCAATCATAATAAAAGGGCTGATGCATGTGCCAGATAAAGGCCACATACAGGGGCTCATCCCCCATTTTAGCCCCCTTTGATCTTTTCCAACTGCTCCTGTCTCCTCTTACACTCGATACACAGTGAGGCCTCCGGCCGGGCCTCTAGACGTTTGAGGCTGATTTCCTCTCCACACTCTTCACATATACCATAGGTCCCTTCATCGATTCTCTCCAGGGCTGCCTGAATTTTACGAATGAACTTTCTCTCTCGATCCCGGATACGAAGTTCAAAACCTCGATCAGACTCCAAAACCGCCCGATCAGTTGGATCCGGGCAGTTAAGTCCGCTTTCAGTAAGATCGGTAAGGGTCTTCTCGGCTTCAGACAAAAGGGTTTTTAACTTCTCTTGCAAAAGGTTCCTGAAGTATTCCAGCTTTTCCTGATCCATAAAGGACCCACCTCCGTCATTTTTCCAGAATTATCGTGCCGCTTCGGCCACCACTTTTACGGGCCAGCCGGATGTCTTCTATGCGTATGGCATGACTTACCGCCTTGCACATATCGTAAATGGTCAAGGCCGCCAATGAGCAGGCGCAGAGAGCCTCCATTTCCACACCGGTGGCAGCCTTAGTCCGGACAGTGGCCTCTATCTCTACGGCAAACTGCTGCTCGTCCAGTTGAAAATCAATATCCACATGGGTGACAGGAAGAGGATGACAAAGGGGGATAAGCTCATATACCTTTTTAGCAGCCATGATCCCGGCGATCTTGGCCACCGTGAAGAGATCCCCCTTCTTCAGCCCTCCAGTCACCGCAGCCTCGAAGGCTTCTTTTCCGAGAAGAACCCGGCCACGGGCTACCGCCTCCCGGAAGGTCTCCTCCTTCTCGGAAACATCGACCATCTTAGCCCGCCCGGAGGAATCAAGATGACTGAGGGATTTCATCCCTTGGCCTCACGTCGAAAGATCTTTTGGAAGAAGCCTTCCTTCTTTTCCTCTTCTAGAGCCTCAAACTCCCGAAGCAACTCTTCCTGGCGTCGGGTAAGCTTTCGAGGAATCTCTACCTGAATCTGGACTATTAAATCTCCTTTTCCCCCTCCCCGCAGACGGGGCATCCCCAAACCACGCAAAACAAGCCTCTCGCCTGGCTGGGTCCCTCGGGGAATGGTAATCCGCTCCTTACCCCAAAGAGTCTCTACGAATATCTCTCCCCCTAGGGCCGCCTTAACAAAGTTTATCGGTACCTCACAGAAGAGATCATCACCATGGCGCTCAAAGAGCTTATGGGGCCGGACATGAATGACAACATAAAGATCTCCGGGAGGCCCACCATTAATTCCTGCCTCCCCTTCCCGTTTGATGCGCAGGCGGGTCCCCGTATCTACTCCGGGAGGAATATCCACTGTGAGACGCCGTTTACGACGCAAACGCCCCTGACCAGCACAATCTGGACAGGGATCGGCATTAATTGTCCCCGCTCCCCGACAATGAGGACAGGTAGAACTGATGCGGAAGAAACCCTCAGAGTGAACCACTTGGCCCCGGCCCTGACAAACAGGACAATAGGCCCGCTGCCCCCCTGGCCTAAGCCCGGTTCCCCCGCAGGTATTGCAGGCTTCAAGCCTGGTAAATTCTATCTCTATCTCTTTTCCCTTGGCCGCTTCCTCAAGATCAATGGAGAGATCGTAGCGCAGATCAGCACCCGGTCTCGGCCGGGAAGACTCACGACGCCCAAAGCCGGAGGAAAAACCGAAGAATTCCTCAAACAGGTCAGAAAAGGTGGAAAATATATCCTGAAAGTCATCAAAACCTGTTTTATATCCCTGTCCAGAGAGGCCTTGATGACCAAAGCGATCATAGATAGCTCGCTTTTCCGGATCAGAAAGCACCTCGTAGGCCTCAGAAGCCTCTTTGAAACGCTCCTCAGCCTCCTTGTCTCCGGGATTGCGATCTGGATGGTATTTAAGGGCTAGACGCCGATAGGCCTTTTTAATCTCTTCCGCCGAGGCGTCTCGAGCCACCCCCAAAATTTGATAATAGTCTTTATGATGGACCATAGATTAGGGATCGGCCACCTTAAGAACTTTCTTTGCCCCCTAAGGCAGCGTAGATCCGACTCTCCTCCAGTTGTTTTTCTAATTCTTTGATGTTCTCGAGAGAGACCGAGCCGGCAGCTATCTCCCGCAAGGCCGTGACTATTTCCTTGTTTTCACAAACCACCAGAGGCTGAGCCCCCTTGCGTAATTGTTTGACACGTTGAACCGCCAGGTGAACGAGTCGAAAACGACTGGGAACCTGCCTCAAGCAGTCTTCTACAGTAACCCGGGCCATAGTCTTACCTCCACGTGACCAACGAAACTAATCTAAAGAAGACCAAGAGGACATTATAGTGGGAAATCTAAACAAGGCAAGGTTGACGAAGCCAAGATCGAAGAAAGACCTAGTGTCTCTGGCTTGAGGCCGGAAGTATCTCTTCCAGGACCCGTTTTAGCTCCTCAAGTTTAAAAGGCTTAGCTAAAACCCCCTTAAAACCATATTTTTGATAGTTAGCCATAACATCATCATTGGAGTATCCGCTGGAAACTACCACCTGAGCCCGAGGATCAAGTTCAAGGAGTCTCTTTACAGCCTCTCTGCCTCCCATACCTCCGGGGATAGTCAGATCCATGATCACCAGATCAAAAGGACTCCCGGCCTCAAGGGCTTGGCGATAAAGTTCAAGGGCTTCTCGTCCTTCACAGGCCAAAGCAACCTCATAGCCGAGGCCCTCTAGCATCTGAGAAGCCACATCCCTTACACCCTGATCATCATCCATAAGGAGGACTTTACCTGGAGGACTAGAACTAGAAATCTGCTCCCTCCGGCAAGACTGACGGGGGGGGGTCTTTTGTTTGGAAACAATAGCCGGTAGGTAGACCGTAAAGGTTGATCCGTGACCGAGGACGGATTCTACAGTAATAGTCCCACCATGTCTTTTGACAATAGAGTAAGCAGAGGCCAATCCCAAACCGCTTCCTTTTTGTTTGGTGGAAAAATAAGGGTCAAATATTCGATCAATAATATTCTCGGGAATCCCCACGCCTTGGTCGCGAAAAGTCAATTTAATATAAACCCCGGGCTCAAGGCCTTCATCTCCTTCAGAGATATAATTTTCGGCCCGAATGTAAAGCTTGCCTCCGTGGGGCATAGCCTGATCAGCATTGATAACTATATTTTGAATGACTTGATGGATCTGGCCGGGATCCACCTCAGCCTGAAGGAGATCGGAAGACAGATCAAATTCAGGTGAGACATTTGAACCCCTTAGGGTAAAGATGACGGTTTCCCGAAGAAGGTCAGCGATAGAAACCGCCTTTTTTACCGGAAGACCGCCTCGAGAGAAGGTCTGAAGCTGGGTGGTCAACCCCTTGGCCTGATCAAGGGCCTTAAGGGCACCTTCCAGGTAATCCCGGGCCGGAGAGTCTTCAGGGATCTTCAAGGTAGCCAGGGAAAGATTACCAGCCAAGGCAGTAAGAATGTTGTTAAAGTCGTGCGCGATTCCTCCGGCCAAGATACCCAGGGCCTCAAGCCTCTCCGCCCGGCTTAACTCCTCTTCAATCTTTTTCTTCTCGGTTACATCGCGAAAGACAAGAACCATTCCTATCCCCTTCTTTTGGGGATCACGGAGGGCCGTAGCCCTGATAGCCAAATATTTTTCCTCCTCATCCCCAATCGGCACCAAGATGTCATCAACCTCAAATATCTGTCTTTCACCCTTAAGAACCGCAAAAAGACCAGCAACGACCTCATCTGAAGCCTCGTCAAGTCTAAACACACGACCGAAGCTCCTTCCCAAGACATTTTCTTTTATCTCCAGAATCCTTCGAGCCGCCGGATTGATAAAAACAACTCGACCCTCTTGATCAGTAGAAATAACTCCATCAGCAATGCCTTCTAATATGGTGATTAGACGTTCTTTTTCTGTTAAAAGCTCATCCTGGGCCTTCTTAAGCTCGGATATATCTTTACAGTATTCGATGACTCCAATGATTCTTCCCCCCTGATCCCTCAAGGGATAACTTGAGAGATCAATCCAACCTTCCGGATTCTCATAAGAGGGATAGGGAACGATTTTTCGATGGGTCCGACCAGTCTCCATCGCTCGAAGGGAAGGACAGTCTGGACAGGGCTCTCTTCTCCTTTGATAGATTTCGTAACACTTACGACCAACGATCTCTTCAGCCCGGCCATACCAGCGTTCCATGGCCGAGTTAACTCCCAGGATATTAAGGTCTTTATCAAGAACACTTAGACCATCATTTATGGCATCAAAGACATTCTGTAAAAATTTATGACTATGATGAAGAGCGTTACTTAGAGAAACCTGTTCAGTAACATCACTGATAATCCAGACCAGATAATCCCTCTCCCCGAAACTCAAACGATGAATGGCTATGTCCACCCACAGTTCCATACCCTGAGGGAAAATGCGGACTCCAGAGATCTGCCCCCCAGAACGCAAACGAGCCTCCAGTTGAGACTTTTCATCTTTAAAGCCTAAAAGTTCAAAGAGGTTCCGCTTTCCGCGGGCCAGACCAAGCAGACGAACCCCGGCCGCATTGGCTCGAATCATTCGCCCCCTAACATCGGTAATCACTACTCCGAGGTGGACTGAATCTAAGAGAGTTTTCCAAACGGCAGGTTCAAAGAGCCGATCAAGAGGGTCTCGGCGCAAGAAGGCCATAACCAGCCCTTCTTTAGCCAACAAACAGCCTTCAATATCCACTCGAATGAAGGAACCATCTTTACATTTAAGTGAGACCCTCCTTCGGAAAACAGACTTCCCCTTGGTAAAGACCTCAGCCAGAGATGGACAAAGATTGACAATTTTTGCCCCCAGGAGTTCCTCTCTTTTATAGGATAAGAGCCTGGCCGCCCCCTGATTGACCTCAAGGATCATTCCCTCGGCATTCCAGCAGATGGCCGCTATAGGCAGATAGTCAAGAAATTGACGACAGTGTAGGCTTAAGGAGATAGTCTTCCTGTTGTCTTCCAGAGACGCAGGTGACATTCAATTCCTCCATCATATGTTAAAAACCTATATTTATTTGCAAATAGAAACTTTTAACTAAAAGTTAAACTTAAAATTTCAGACTTTCAGCCGGTGGTCTAAAACAATCAAGGCTTTCTGACAATGATTAATGCAAATAAGACACCAAAAAGGGCGAAGATAGACATCCCCCGGTCATGGATAGAGGCGGCCGAAAGGATCTACTCCCAAGGACGAAGGGTGATGATTTTAGGGACCACAGATGTAGGAAAAAGCACTCTACTCCTTTTTCTTACCCGTTACCTTACGGCCAGAGGGGCCAAGGTGGCAATAATCGATGCCGATATCGGCCAGAAGGATCTAGGCCCACCGGCCACCATAACTTCGACGACGACCGGGAAGCCGCCCCGAAAAATAAGGGAACTCCCTATTGAGAGACTCTATTTCGTGGGGTCAGTTACTCCTTTAGGACACCTTCTACCTATGGTCGTGGGTAGCAAGATTCTCCTTGAAGCCTGTCGAGCCGACTTTTACTTAATTAACACCACCGGACTGATTACTGGCAGGGGGAGAAGGCTTAAATCTTTTAAAATTGAACTTTTAAGACCAGATACCATCGTCGCCCTAGAAAGAGAAAGGGAGCTAGAGCCTATTCTTCGAGCCCACCCTTGGCCCCGAAGAATACGCCTGAAGCCCTCCCAGCAGGCCCGACCAAAGACCAGGGAGATCCGAAGCCGTTTCCGCCAAAAGGCCTTCCAAGAATATTTCTCCAGGGCTCGAACTATAGTTTTTGATCTCCCACAATTGGTTATCGATACGAGTCTTCTTTTTACTGGCCGCCGGATAGATACGCCTGGGGCCGTGTGGTCAGAGAAGACCAGTGAAGGTCTTCTGGTAGTCTCTGAAAGACGCCTTCCGGGACGCATAAAACATATCTTTCCGCAGGCCTTCGTCAATCTTCTTTGTGGTCTGTATGACAAAAAAGGCCTCTGCCAGGGGCTGGGAATCGTAAAGAAGATTGATTTTGTTGCCCGCCAGATCACCCTCTTTACCCCGGTAGGCAAAAGGGATATTTATCTTCTTCAACCAGGTTCTCTATACCTTTCGCCAGAGGGAAAAGAACTAGGGCGACATCAGGTCCATCTTTAGCCTAATTATAGAGAAAGAGCCTGCCTACAGATGTCATCAACAGGAATAAGACCGGGGTATCCTTCAAGTCACCCCTTGAATTCACCTTACCTTGTCTTTGCCGATCTTAAAGGGCAGATCTTTGACTTCCCGGGGCTTTTGGCCTTAGGAAGAAGCGGCCAAGAGTTCTATCTTCCTGAAGAAAAAGATTTTATTCCCTTGCCCTATGGCAGCGAACTCTTTGTCCTCCCTGACCGTCATCCGGTTGGCCTTGACCCTACCACCGGAGAGGTCGTCGTCCTTAAGGAAAACCCCTTTTGTCCCTCTGAGCCGGCCCTGGCAGTAGCCGCCTTTATAGCGCCAGCCCACACCCACACCTTCTTGGCGGCCTGGGCAAAAGCCCAAGAATCTCTCCCCCCTCTGCCACTTTTTGCCTATACTGCTGTAGGCTGGTGGGACGAAGGCTTCTGGGTAACGGCCTTCCGGTCTGACCCTGAGCCACGGCAAGATCTGGACCACTTTCAGCCAGAAGACGTTCGTCGAAGAACCCTGAAACGCCTCAAAGAGCATCCCAGAAACCGGCTCATCCAGCACCTTGGCCGCCGCTGTTGTCTCACTTATGGCTGCCCGGCAGCCCGCAACTTTTTCCTAGATCGCTATGAGGCCCCTCTTCCCACCGCTCAGAGTTGTAACGCTCAGTGTCTAGGCTGTCTGTCTCTTCAACCAGAAGAGGGCCCACCAGCTACCCAAGAAAGACTAGACTTCACCCCTTCGGCAGAGGAGATCGCTGAGGTAGCCACTGGCCACCTTTTTCGAGCCAAACCGGCCTTGGTTTCCTTCGGGCAGGGATGCGAGGGGGAACCCCTTCTTAAGGCCCCCCTTTTGGAAAAGGCCATAACGCTTATCCGAAAACAGACCAGTCGCGGAACCATAAATCTAAATACCAACGCCAGCATCCCCGAAGGAATAGACCGGCTGGCTAGTAGCGGCTTGGATTCCATTCGGGTCTCTCTTCCGACCGCAAGGGAAAGGTACTGGCGAGCCTATGTCCGACCCCGAGGTTTTGGACTTCAGGAGATCCGAGAATCCATCATCCAGATGAAGAAAAAAGGAGGTTTTGTCAGTCTCAACTATTTTATCTTTCCTGGCGTAACTGATGAGCCTGAGGAAATCTCTGCTCTTGAGGAGATCATCGCCCTTGGGGTTGACTTCATCCAGCTACGGAACCTAAACATCGACCCTGATTGGTACTTAGAAAAGATAGATTTTCGCCCCCAAAGATCACCATGGGGAATAAGGAGGCTTCAGGAGCACCTTAAAAGACGATTTCCCCACCTTGGCTTCGGCTATTTTAATCCTTACCTTCGTTAGCTCAACTAAGCTTAGAAAAGGATCTTCTAGGACCATTCAGAAAGAAGATGAACATTACCCAGGTGAACCCTTTTTAAACCCTCGGCCCGCGCCAGGGCCAGGGCCTCTGCAGCATGCCGGCGAGAGGTGGTAGGCAAGTCGTTAAGAATAAAAGCCGGATAAAAAGCCAGAAGAGTCCAGGGGATCTCTGGATCAAGTCGGGCCAAAAGCCGGGCGAGCTGGCTTATCTCTTGGGCATCAATGTATCCAGGGACCAAAAGAGTGGAGACCACAAGAGCTGGAGGCTCAGACCTCCTTTGGGCCTCTTGAACCAAATAGGCTAAATTCTCCAAAACATAACGGTTAGAAACTCCACAAAGGGCCAGGTGAACCGCCTCTGTAGCTGCCTTAAGATCAATTTTCAGGACACCTCCACTAATCAAGCTAAGACGCATCATCTCCCTGATAACGCTTCGGCTCTCACCACCATTGGTCTCCCAACACAAACGAATAATCCTCTCAGGAAATCTCTGAAGCATTTTGCGGCCGACCGAAATGGCATGAGGAGCCTGAGGTCCTGGATCCCCTCCAAAAAAACAAACACAGGAAACATGAGAGGCTAGAGCTCCAAGGAGTAGATCAGCCTCTAGATAGACATCCCTTCGGGCCCTTCTCTTAAAATGCCAGTTTTGGCAGTAAAGACAGTTAAAATTGCAAGCCTCATAAAAGACCGCCAGATTGGCATAACCTCTCTCTGGCCCCGGAAGATAGGCATAACGGGGATAACCATTTCCTGTACCTCCGGGACAAATCCAATCAGCCACGCAATTGGTGGGCAGGGGATCCAGGTACCAGGAGACCTTAGCCCCTTTTGGACTCCCTCCGGTAAGCCGCCCTTCCTCAACCCTCCAAAGACCACAATATCCTGCCTCCCCCTCCCCCAGACGACAGCGGTGGAAACAAAGACGACAGGGGATTCCCCCTTTTGTCCGTGGAGGTTTTGGAGGGAGACCAAAAGCCAGACGACTCTGAGCATGAAGAGCGTCTATTTCTTTGGCGATCTCCGCCCAGTGATTTCGAATGCAGGAGACGCAAAAACCGAGTACTTTGGAGATAGTTGGGCCCTTTTGACCACACCAACGGCACAATCCCACATTTGGATTATGCCATTTTTATCGATTAAAGGGGAGGGTTTTTGGTTTTATTAAGTTAATCTTTATTAAGTTAAGTTCTTATGATAATTAAAGAAAAAATCCTCAGGAGAGGGGAAAAATGAAGGGTAAAGTGGTTTCAGTAAATGTCTCTGACAAAAAGGGACGCTGCAAGGTACCCGTAGATATGGCTGTAGTCAAAGAGGGTTATGGTATAGAGGGTGACGCCCATGCCTCCTCGGAGTGGCACAGACAGGTGAGTCTCCTAGCCATGGAAAGTATTCGAAAGATGCAGGAGTTTGGGTTAAATGTCTCCCCGGGCTCCTTTGCCGAAAATATTACGACTGAGGGTATAGATCTTACCTCCCTGCCTTTAGGAACCAGGCTCACTTTAGGAGACGAAGTAGAAATAGAAATCACTCAGATCGGAAAGAGCTGCCACTCTCGTTGTACCATTTATCGCCAAATTGGTGACTGTGTCATGCCCAGGGAAGGAGTCTTTGCCCGAGTAATAAGGGGAGGAATCATCCGCCCCGGAGATCAAGTGGTTGTTCACCAACAAAGAAAAAAGGCCTGTCTCCAAGCTGTAAGGCTCGGCCAAGCTGGTAATCAAACTTAAACTTTAAAAATATTCCGAAGGTCTTTAAAGGCCTGGTCACCAGAGGGGGGAAAGAGAACTCCCAAAAGAAGGCCAACGGCTAGAATCTCCACCATGTGCCGGGGGGCGGAATCGAACCACCGACACGCGGATTTTCAGTCCGCTGCTCTACCGACTGAGCTACCCCGGCGACCCTCTGAACTATGCAAGATCCCCAGATTTTTGTCAAGGCCTTCAGGCTACTAATTAAAAGATTAAATCCTTGAGGAAGAATCCTCCTTCCGGAAACAACAGCTCTTTCCTGCCAGGAGAAAATTCACAAGTCAAATCCAATCCAATTAGGTTCTAGAGGGATTTTAAGGTGTCTTCCTGTCATGAAGAATTTATATGTTTTAGGTAAATAATTTTTTACACTTTTTCTTTAAAAAATTTATGTAATCTAACTGAGCCAAATGACGTTATTTTTCTTGCCGACCTCAAATTGACATGTTATATAGCGCCCCGTATTTGCGCAGTGAGAGCGGAAAAGTTTTTCAAAATTTTTATAGAAAGGGGGCATGTCTCGTGCGTTTTAGAGAAGCGATTATTGGCTTTATCCAGCTCATCACTAGAAGCAAGCTTTCTTCCTTTGGGGCCTTAATTACCACTGTAGTCTTCCCGGTTTTGGCCTTTCTAGTAATTCTGGACATCCAGGGCTACATCCACAACCCTTACTTCAAGCTTTTTATTTATATGTTCTTGGGGCCGGCCATGATCTTCGGCCTCATTTTGGTGGCTGTAGGCATCTTCTTCGGCAAGCAGAGTATTTTTCGTTATGAATATGTCAAGGAGTATTTCAGCGATCCCAGCCGTTTCCAGCAGGCCAGACAAATTATTCTCCTCGTGGTCTTCTTAACGGTTATCAATGTCATCATTATTACTCTCATATCTTATGGTGGTTACCATTATACCGAGTCAGTAAGCTTCTGTGGCGAACTCTGTCATAAAGTTATGAAGGGTGAGTATACCGCCTATCAGAATTCACCTCACTCCCGAGTGGCCTGTGTTGAGTGTCACATTGGTCCGGGAGCCAGTTGGTGGGTTAAGGCCAAAATATCGGGTCTTAAAGAGGTCTGGGCGTATCTCACCAATTCATACCCTCGTCCTATCCCTACTCCGGTTAAGGCCCTCCGTCCGGCCAGAGAAACCTGTGAGGAGTGTCACCGGCCGGAATTCTTTCATGGTGACAAGTTAAAGATCAAAGATAAATTCCTTGATGACGAACACAACACTCATGTCCGTAGTGTAATGCTTCTCAAAGTGGGCACGGGTGGTTTCCGGGGAATGAGGGCCCAGGGAATCCACTGGCATGTATCTCATGACAATAAGATCATCTATCGTTATGCCGATGAAGCTCGGCAGCAGATAACAGAAGTTATTTTGGAGAAGGCCGACGGGAGTCGAATGATCTTCCACTCTCCAGACTTTGAACAATCTTCTAGCCCCCAGCAGGAAGAACAGGAAGGGAAAGAAGTGAGACACCGAGAGGAAGGGGGCAAACACCAGCGGATCATGGACTGCATGGACTGCCATAACCGCCCGACCCACATATACCTTTCTCCCGAAGAAGCCATTGATCAGCTAATGATCACCGGTGAGATCCCGACAGAACTTCCTTATATCAAAAAGGTGGCCCTTGAAGTCATCACCCCTCCCTACCGGACAACCCAAGAGGCCAAAGATGCTATCCGCACCAAGATACGAGCCTGGTACAAAGAGCACTATCCAAATATCGTTGAGGAAAACAACCCTCTATTGGAAAAGGCTATTCATGGAGTAATTACGGCTTACACAGAAAATGTCTTTCCAGAGATCAACATTCAGTGGAATACCTACGTAAACTTTCTTTCACATGATGGATGCTTTAGATGTCATAACGAAGAACTAGAGACAAAGGCTGGAGAAGTTATTTCCCAGGATTGTGAACTGTGTCACGTAATCTTGGCCGAAGATGAGAAAGAACCTGAAATTCTCAAACAGTTGCAGTGTGAATAGATGACACATAAGGGGGGGATTTTCCCCCCTTATTCTTTGCAAGGTAAACTTCAAGATCTTGACAGATAGAAGTTAACATGTTTTCTATAAAAAATCTTAATTTTGCTTACTTTTTAGGCAAAAGAGAGCGTTTATTTTTGTCTATTTTGTAATATTTTTTTAAGTTTTTTTGGGGTTGGGGGGATTTGTTGGTTTGGGAGGTCAGTAGATGATTGCTAAGGAGAAAGAAGCGCTTCAAACCGCCAGAAATGAAAGCAAAGGACGAGGCAGAAACAAAAACGGGGACATCTCCAAAGACGAGCCCATTTTTCCCATCAGTGTGGCCTCAAAATTACTTGGTCTTCATCCTCGGACACTACGAATTTACGAGGAAGAAGGCCTTATAAAGCCGGCTCGTATTGGCCAGAAACGTTATTTTTCTCACAATGATCTTGAGTGGATTAAATGCCTTCGACAGTTAATCCACGAAGAGGGTATCAGTATCCCCGGGATAAAAAAGCTTCTTACTCTCTCCCCTTGCTGGGAGATCAAAAATTGTCCAGAAGAGGTCAGGGCTCAGTGTTCGGCCTACCAAGATCGGACAATCCCCTGCTGGCAGAGAACTAAAACAGCCTGTGCCAGAAGATTTCAAGGATGTCAGACCTGCGAGGTCTATCTCCGGGATATCGAAAAGCTCTCCGAAAGTGCCGAGGATGAATAACTTAAGTGAGGGGAGAAAATCTCCCCTCACTTAAGTTCTCAATGAAGATTCCAAGTCATCTCCCAGAATTATTCCTCTTTTTTACCTAGAAGTTGTTTTTGTAACCCAATATGGAAATTGTAATTTTAAGAAAAATGGGATATCTTGAGTTTACCTAAATTTGCCAAAAACAATTGGCATCTAAGTGCAGAATTTTGCGACAATTTTTAATTGACAGTCAGAATCTACCGATCTAATCTTTAGAAAGCAGCTTTTAAGGAGGAGTGTCCGATGTACCAAACTTTTGGTTCACCACTAGCTCAATTTTGGTGGCACCAGAAATCCAAACTTCTCTTTGTCGGTTTATTACTCCTGGGTATCATGGGTGCCGTAGCCCTCGGCCCCTTCTTTCCCCTGCTTGTTCTAGCCATTTTACCTCTGGCCCTTTTGCTCTCTCGCAGCAAAGAAGAAACTGAAGATCATGCCCGGTCCCAAACCATCGATTGGGCTGCCTGGCAAGAAATACTTGGCACCAACCTGAAGGAAAGACATCGACCCAGCGACTTTTTTTACATCGGGCTTTGTCTTCTGAGTGCCTTTGTGTTAGGCCCCTTTGTGGTCATTCCTTTGACCTTTGCCGTCCTTTTCCTGATGAAAAAGGCCCAGACCGAGCCGGTATCTATCCGGTATCGTTAGGCTTCTTAGCCCCTCTTGGTAGGATTTCCCCCTCCCTGAAGGGCCCGCTAAAGCGGGCCCTTCATTTTTAGGACTTCTTTCAAAGCCCCTCCTTATCTGTTAAAAATCGCTTGATGCTGGGTTACCTTCTAAAAAGAATCCTTCTCCTTATCCCAACCTTTTTGGGAATCACCATCCTTTCCTTTATGGTTATGCATCTAGCCCCGGGAGAACCCGTAGGTATCCAAAACGAATTTAACCCCAAGTTTACACCGGAGATGAGGGAAAGGCTTAGAGCTCAATACGGGCTGGACAAACCCCTTTATGTCCAATATGCCCGCTGGCTCAAGGGATTGGTTACTCTGGACCTGGGACGATCTTTCGCTGACCAGCGACCAGTCTGGGAGAAGATCAAAGAAAGGCTTTGGGTCACCCTCCTCATAAACCTCCTCTCAATGGCCCTTATTGTTTTGGTAGCCATCCCTATTGGAATAAGAAGTGCCGTCAAAGAAGGAGGGGCGTTTGACCGAATCATGACCGTTTTTGTCTTCTTTGGCTATGCTATGCCCTCTTTCTGGCTGGCCCTTTTGCTTATGCTCCTTTTAGGGATCAAACTGGGGCTTTTGCCCATCTCCGGGCTCCACAGTCTAATGGGGTATCACCAGCTCTCTTGGCCAGAGAAGGTTTTGGATTGGGCCAAACATCTGATTTTGCCCATCTTTGTCTCGGCCTTTGGGGGGCTGGCTGGCCTTTCTCGATATATGCGTTCTTCAATGATTGAGGCCCTGAGGCAGGACTATATCACCACTGCCAGGGCCAAAGGTCTCCCGGAAAGAAAGGTAATTTATAAACACGCCCTGCGTAATGCCCTTCTGCCCCTGATTACCATCCTGGGACTATCCATCCCCGGGCTGGTGGGAGGCTCGGTAATCTTTGAATCCATTTTTGCCATCCCGGGGGTAGGACAACTTATGTGGACAGCTGTAATGATGAGAGACTACCCTGTACTTATGGGAAACCTGGTAATTGTCTCTGTTCTCACCCTATTAGGAAACCTTCTGGCCGATATCGGCTATGCCCTGGCCGATCCAAGAATCCGGAAGGGGGTGAGGTCGTGAGGGAAACATTAGGACGGGTGTTAGAAAATCCCTTAGGGATAGCCGGATTACTCATTGTAACTGCCCTATTTTTGGTAGCCCTCCTTTCGCCATTTATCGCCCCCTATGATCCTTTGGCCATTAACACCCGGGCGGTGCTTCACCCCCCCTCAAAAAATCACCTTCTGGGCACGGACACCCTGGGTCGAGACGTGCTCTCGCGGATGATCTACGGAGCCCGAATATCTCTCTTGGTGGGAGTCATTTCTGTGGGTATCTCTACGGCTATCGGTATCACCCTCGGCGCTCTCTCAGGCTACTATGGGGGAATTGTTGACCAGATAATCATGCGCTTTGTGGATATTATGCTCTGTTTCCCGACCATCTTTTTAATTCTGGCTGTCATTGCCTTCTTGGAGCCCTCTATCTGGAACATCATGGTCGTCATCGGAGCCACTAGCTGGATGGGGGTGGCCAGACTGGTAAGGGCCGAATTTTTAAGCCTCAAAGAAAGAGAGTTCGTTTTGGCAGCCCGGGCCATTGGGGCCAGCAATCTCCGCATCATCTTTCGACACATACTGCCTAACGCCCTTCCACCGGTTCTGGTCTCAGCCACTCTGGGAGTGGGGCTGGCTATTCTTACCGAAAGCGCTCTTTCCTTTTTAGGCATTGGAGTTCAACCCCCTACTCCTTCCTGGGGGAACATGCTTACCGAGGGCAAGGACAACCTAGAAATCGCCTGGTGGCTTTCGGTCTTTCCCGGTTTAGCTATTCTTATAACTGTTCTGGGCTACAACCTCCTAGGGGAAGCCCTCCAAGAGGCTATAGATCCCCGTAGCAGATCAAAAAAATGATCCTTTTCGTTTTATTTCTTCTGGGGCTGATAATTGCCTCCCCTGGGTGGGCCCAGGAGTCTTCCCCCCCAGTTCCCGAGGGTCGGGTAGAGCTGGAGCTAGAGGCTCCAACGCCTGCCTGGAGGCGACTATGGGATGAGGCTCGAGATTTTGTGCGGCGAGGCGACCTGCTGGCCGCTGCCGAAACCTATCGAAAACTTCTCTCTCAGAGGCAGGGGCTTGATCAAGCCCGTTGGGAATATGCCCAGGTCTTAGAAAGGCTAGAGAAGACCGATGAGGCCATAAAAGAACTCGAACTATACCTGGAAAAATCTCCAGACAATCGAGAGGCCCGCTCTCTACTAGCCACTCTCCTTCTTAAGAAGGGTTTTTTCCCTCAGGCTGAAGAACAGTTCCGCCGCCTTCTAGCCGAAGATCCCGAGGATTCCACAGCCAGGCGAGGGCTGGCCCTAGCCCTTTATGGCCAGGGTCGTTTTGCTGAAGCCCTTCCCTTTCTTCGGGAGTCCCTGAGTCTTTTTCCCAAAGATTTGGAGTTAAAGCGAGCCCTGGCCTTCACCCTGGTTTCTCTTAAAAAGACCTCCCAGGCCACCGTATATCTCCGCGATCTTTACCTGGCCGGGGAACGTGATCGAATGATTCTTAAGGATTATGCCCAAAGCCTACTGATCATGGGCAAGACTTCAGAGGCCCTGCCGGTCTTGAGACAACTTGCTGCCAGCTTTCCGGAGGAAAGCTGGGCTCACTTGGAATTGGCCAAAGTTCTCCTTAACCGGGGTGAAATCCAGACGGCTGAAAAAGAGCTAAAAGTGTATTTAAGACGACACCCCAGAGATACCAAGGCTCTCAAGACCTTGGGGAAGATATATCTGGATCAAGGAAACCTTACCCTGGCCCTTAGACTCTTCTCCCGGGCGGCTTCTCTGAACCCTCAGGATACAGAGGCCTTGGACCTTTTGGCCATGATCTCTGAGGCCAGACAACTTTATCGTTCGGCCATCAGATATCTAAAAAAAGGACTCTCCCTGGAAGACACTCCTGATCGGCGTCTCCGCCTGGCCCGCGATCTTCTGCGGACCAGAAGATATAATGAAGCCCTGAAGCTTCTGGCCCCCCTTGAGAACCCAGAAGCCTTAAGGCTCAAGGCTCAAATTTATCGCCGTAAAGGAGCCTATGAACAATTTCTCAAGTCTTCATCACCCATTAGCGAGACCTTTGAGGTTTTGATATTTCTAGCTCCCTTTAGACCAGAACTTCGGGACCGTCTTTGGGCCAGCCTACCGGAATTGATAGAAAAACTGGGAGAAGATAAGATAAAAACCAAAATAAAGGCCCTTGCCCGCCTCGGGCTAGGCTCTCAGCTTCTGTCTTTAGATCTCCCCTCAGTTGAAAGGGCTTGGATCCTTCTCCAAGAGGGCCGAAGCAAAGAGGCAATAGAAGCCCTTAGCGGAGAAGGTTCCGATGAGGCTCTTCTGCTGCGGGCTCGAATCTTTTCAAGAAAAGGATACCTTAAAGAAGCCCTCAAAAACATCTACGCCCTGCCCCAAACGTACTTCTTCCGGGAGGAGCGCCCCCGCCTGGAATTATTGGCCAGACTTTACTCCGGACACCTTCATGAGGTTCTCTATCTTGCCCCCCAAAGGCTTTCTCTAACCCCGAATGACGGCTATTACTATGGTCTGCTAAAGGAGGCCTTTCACCGTTTTGGCCTTCTCTTCGAGGAGAAGGCCTTCTCACCCCTGGCTGGCCCGTTGATCCCTCCTCTTAAAGGAGAGGTCTCCTCCGCCCTTCTGTCGAAAGATAAAAAGGCCCTTGAAAGGCTTTTAAAAAGGGACTCACGGAACAGTCAGGCCCTTTGGCTACTGGCTAATATTTACAGATCTACCAAACCCGAGTTGGCTATCAGGCATCTTAACAAACTCCTTAACCTTTATCCCCGCCACTACGCTGCCCGCCTGCTACTTTACGAACTTTATCAGGAAAATAATCAAAGAGCGGCGGCCCTTCTTGTCTTTCGGGAAACACATTTTGCGCCCCTTTGCTCCTTTGAACCCTGTCGGGGAAAAGCCCTCCGGGCTCTTTCCCATTGGGAAGAACAGTTCAATCGGCTCTTGGGGATAAAATAAAACTGGGGGAGGGGGAGGGGTGCCCTCCCCCAAAGATAAGGAGGAAGAGGAGAGCGGGCCATGAAATACTTAGCTTATTTATTTTAATGTAGATAACGTACTTCTTGCCGTTTGGCAAGCTCTTTTTTCAAAACCTCAAGGCCCAAATCAAAAATCATCAAAAAAGTATCTATATAGGCATTAATTACCTTTTTTGCTTCTTGTATCGCCTTATCCCTCTTTAAATAGTCAACATAGGCCTCTAAAATCATCTTGTCCACTTCGTCCTGGAGGTCAAAACGAACCCCGAGATAATAATATCCCTCCCGTTCCTCCTCCCAGATTACGGTTCCCGAAAGGATTAATCCCTTAATCTCTTTGGGAAAGGGTAAATAAAAGGAAATATTTTTCCCTGGATGCTGCCCTTGAGGACAGATAAGTCGGGCCCCGGTGGTAGAGATTTCAGTTAGCATAAGCTCGGGGAAAGAATGCTTCTGAAGATTAATAGGGCTCTCCAAAGCTACTCTCTCCGCTGCCCGCCGTTCAACCGTGACTTGAGTCATAATTCTGCCTCCCCCTGGATCTTTTTTTCTACTTTAAGCAAAAAGATTGCCAGTTTCTTTGGTAAGAATTGGTGTATATTTTTTAATGGACGACTCTGAGAGGAAAAATTTTACTTTGATTCAAAAAATTATGGGAAAAGAAATTCTTCCTCAAGAAAAAAATTTAATCTCTAAATCAGATTCACCATTTAAGCTGGTCTCTTCTCACCGTCCGCGGGGAGATCAACCAAAGGCTATTGCCACTCTGGTCTCTTGGCTCAGGGAAGGGATCAAGCACGCTGTCCTTCTGGGGGTTACAGGAAGTGGAAAGACTTTTACTATGGCCAACGTTATCGCCCAACTGGGCCGTCCTACATTAATCATCGCTCCCAACAAAACCCTGGCCGCCCAACTTTACAACGAATTTCGCCAACTCTTCCCAGAAAACGCCGTGGAATATTTTGTTTCTTACTACGATTATTATCAACCGGAGGCCTATATTCCCCAGACGGATACCTACATTGAAAAGGATGCCTCAATCAACGAACTGATCGATCGTCTGCGCCACTCGGCCACCTCAGCCCTTCTATCGCGTCGAGATGTGATCATCGTTGCCTCGGTCTCCTGTATCTACGGCCTCGGATCCCCCGAGGAATACTCCAGAATGCACCTATATCTTCGGGCAGGAGAGGAGCGTCCGCGAGATCAGATAATCCGCCGCCTGGTAACCATGCACTACGAACGAAATGACTATTCTTTTTCTCGAGGGACTTTTAGGGTCCGGGGAGACATAATAGAAATCTTCCCTGCTTCAGAAGAGCGCCGGGCTATCCGGATAGAACTCTTTGGAGATGAAATAGAGGCCATTAAAGTCATCGATCCTTTAAGGGGACGCCCTCTTAAGAGCCTCAAAGAGGTGGTCATCTACCCCGGTTCACACTATGTAACCTCTGCGGATCGGCTACAACGGGCTATCGCCTCTATCAAAGCCGAGCTCAATGAACGAGTAGCCTGGTTCATGGAGCAGGGGAGGGAGGCAGAGGCCAAGAGACTTCTTCGGCGAACAATGTTTGACCTAGAAATGCTCGAGGAGATTGGATTCTGTCATGGCATAGAAAACTACTCTCGACACCTAGACGGACGCCGCCCTGGAGAGCCACCCTATACCTTGCTGGATTACTTTCCTGATGACTATCTTATCTTTGTTGACGAAAGCCATATCACCATTCCTCAACTTCAGGCGATGTACCGGGGAGATCGCTCCCGGAAGGAAACCTTGGTGGAATATGGCTTTCGATTGCCTTCCGCCTTAGATAATCGACCTCTTACCTTTGAGGAATTTGAGGCCCGAGTCAATCAGGCAATCTACGTCTCAGCCACTCCCGGAGATTATGAACTTCGGACGGCGGGGCCTTATGTCGTGGAACAGATCATCCGGCCCACAGGCCTTATGGACCCCAAGATCGAAGTTCGTCCGGCAGACAACCAAGTCGATGACCTTTGGGCCGAGATCAAAAAAAGGGTAGCTCGGGGAGAGCGAGTTTTGGTGACCACTCTTACCAAACAAATGGCTGAAGAGCTCACGGAATATTACGCTAATCTGGGCCTTAGAGTCCGCTATCTCCACTCCGACATTAAAACCTTGGAGCGGGCCCGGATCATTCGGGATTTGAGGAAAGGCCACTTTGATGTCTTGGTAGGCATCAATCTTCTCCGGGAGGGGTTAGATATCCCCGAGGTTTCCCTGGTGGCTGTCCTGGATGCCGACAAGGAGGGTTTTCTCCGCTCCGAACGCTCCCTTATTCAGGTAGCCGGACGGGCGGCCCGTAATGTTAACGGAACAGTAATTCTTTACGCCAATGAGGTTACACCTTCTATGGCCCGAGCTATCGCCGAAACAAAACGACGCCGCCAGATCCAAGAAGAATATAACCGCCGCCACGGAATCACCCCGCAAACGGTAGTTCGACCGGTAGAAGATGCCCTGGCTAGCCTGGAAGAAACAGATTACCTGGACCTTACCAAGCTTCTCCCTGAGGAGGCTGAAGAGTTCAAAGACTTGGCTCAACTTAAGAAAGCCATCGCCCAGACAGAAAAAGACATGCGTCAAGCGGCCCAGCGAATGGAATTTGAGGAAGCTGCCCGTCTGCGGGATCGGCTCTTTCGCCTCAAGGAGCTTCTTGTGGAGGCTGCCGAGGCTTAGTGATCTATATACCTGTGGGCATAGAGACGAACATGATGGCCATCCAGAACGTGAAAGGTCCGGATTTTCTTCAGGAACGAAGGTGAGAACTGTCCGAGGGGAAAATAGACTACCTGCCTGCCAAGTCTTCGGGCAAAAGACTTAGCTCGTTCGGAGGGAGGCCGGCGAGCAATATAGACAATAAACTTTTCCAAACTGTAGTCGATGGCTGCCAAGAGGAGACGTTCCGGTTTGTCCCGGGCGATGTCAAAATAGGGATCCTCCCAGATATCAGGGTAAACCCGTTGGGGCGGGTAGGTAAGCATGAAGCCTCCATAATGACACCGAGAAATCCCCGGACCGACCACCACCTCACCTGCTGGTGTAGCATAAAAGGCCATGTCCGACTCCTGATCATGCTCTCCGAGCCAGGTAAGCCGCCAGGGAAAGGCCTCGGGGGTCTTCTCATCGGGGTCAAAGATGACCACTACCGAGCCCACCTTCCCTTGAAGGGTCGGCCTTTCATAGACATAGAGACGATCTTGATAGAAGTTACGAATCGTCTCCCGGAGATCGAGTCCGTCTCTCATAGAGACGGTAAAAGGTTCCACCAGACGGCGGTCCTCACTAAGAATGTGGAGGGCCTGTTGGCGAAGCCGACGTCCAAAGCCCTCCACGACTATATCTTCTGGAGGGAAAGAACAGATATTCACGCCGGTAAAACTCCGCTTCCACTCTCCCGGAACCCTCTCCCTGGGACGCCGAACAGGAGAAAGATGCCGGCGTCCTCTAAGGCGCCGGAAAAAGCGGATTCTTTTCCCGGCCCGATCAAGGTCATCAAGGGTGATCCGAAGAGGAACAAGGTCGTCTTTCTCCGGGAAAAAGGGATACTCCGTGGCCTCTTGAAAGACCTCCCAGGCAAAATCATCCCCGGCAGCCCCCCGGCAGGCCACCAAAAGCTGATAGAGATCCGGTGTTAGCCGACCAGAAACTAGAGCATAGTTTCGGGCAAACTGAGAAAGCACCTGGAGGCTGTGAAGTGACAATCTCTCTTTATTTACCCTCAGATGTCTCTTTCTGCCGGCCTCAAGGAGGCGATCATAAAGCTCCAGACGATCAAGAAAAACTCGAGACTCTGTTTCCCTCGCCCTCTCATAGGCGGCCTGGATAAAGGCCGGCTCCGAGAGCACCTCCCGAGCCGAGAGGCGATCTAGCGAATAGAGCCTGACTCCCTGCCGTCTCAAACGCTCCAAGGGGTGGGCCAGGTTATCATTAAGGAGCCCATAAACCGCTTTGGCGTGGGCCAGGCCGCAGACAAAGGCCACCTTTTTAAAGTCTTTGGCCAGCTCCTTCAGATGGTAGGCCATCGTTTTTTCCCGGAGTTCATCCTCAGCCGTACGCTCAAATCCTCTCTCTATCAGGGCCCAACAAAAACCGTCATAACCTATGCGCCCCAGGGCATAGGGGTCGGGAACAGGATCCCTCAGATCAGGGTATCCTTCGGTATCACGATCGATAAAAAAGACGGGGATCTCCCGCTCCAGGGCCGTACGGACAGCCTCAATAAAGGGATCGCAGGGTTCGACAAGAAGATAGACTATCTGGCCCTGAGAATTCTCATAGGTAACCACGGAAAGAAAGGGAAGACGCTTCACCGCCCGGATAATCTTATCTTTAAGAGTTGGTGGGAACTCCACGGCGATAGCCTCCGGGGCAAGATCCCGAAGGCGCCGGCCAACCACCCAGGCAAACTCTAAATTGCCGTGTAAGGCCGGCAGGATGGTAATCTCAGAGGAACCTATTTTCTTGACCAGCATTTTTAATCAACCGGAGTCAACCTCGGTCCTTCGGTTCCGGGAAGATAGACAAAGGCTGCCCGGCCAAGAATCTGGTCGATAGCCATCTTGACAGCCATGGTCTGATCTCTCTCCACCCCAGCAGAGAGACACTTAAGGGCATAACGAGCGATATTTATACCATCCCGAACACTATAGGGTTCTCCGGCTCGATGAGCGGCCTGAAGAAAGTTAACCACGTACTTGAGTATATCCTCCTCAGCAAAAGGAAGATTACTCTTTAAAATAGCCAACTCCTCCTCCGGCTCAGGGAAATCCACATGGATGATCGGTTTTAACCGAGAGTGGATGTATTCTGGTACCTCAAAAGTGGAGGCATCTTCATTCATGGTTACACAAAGACGAAAGTCAGGATGGGCCTTTATCTTCACCCCGGCGACGATAGATTCCACGTAGCGTCGGGCATCGAGAAGAGGGGCCAGAGAGGCCCAGCTCTTTTCACTCATTCGATTGGCTTCATCAATAATAGCCACCGCTCCCCGAATCATAGCCGTAACAATAGGACTGGCCATATAGCGAATTTTGCCCGCTTCGGAGATCACAGGGGTTACCAGAAGATCCTCCGGCCGTGTATCCGCTGTAGCCTGAAAGATATAGACCTCTCGCCCCAGCCGCCTGGCAGCGGCATAAGCCAAGGTGGTTTTACCCACGCCAGGGCGTCCCACCAGCCGGGGATTAAGGGGTATGTCTTCCGGGGAGACCAACATCCAGGCCGCCAGCACCTGGAGAAGGAGATCCTCCTGCCCTACCCAGTGAAAGGAGAGTTCATCAGGATGAGAAAGATACAGGGTTACACCTTCTACAGTTACTGTCTCCATATGCCTTCCTAGAAGATTTTAGGAATATTTTAACATAATCTTCAAAATTTTTTACTTGTCCTTGGGGCTGGAGAGACCTAAAGTAGCCGGCCAAGGAGGAAAGGATGAAGATCTTCTTCCTAGGGACATCAGGTTCGGAAGGGATCCCCTGTCCTGGTTGCCACTGCCCCAGCTGTGAGGAGGCCCGAAGGCAGACCGTATTTAGACGTCAACCAAGTGCCTTGCTTGTCTTTACGGAGAGAGGGAAGGCCCTCTTAGTAGACGCCGGGATGGACGTAACCCCCTTGATAGATGGCCTTCCCTTAGGTGGAGTTCTTCTCACTCATTGGCATGCCGATCACTTCAGCGGCCTGGCCCGTCTAAGCTGGCATCAAGCCCCTCTACCCATAGTAGCCCCAACCTCTCCACTGGCCAAAGCTGTAATAGCCCCAAGAGGAACGCTCAAATCGCCTCGTCCTTTTGAAGCTTTCAGACTGGCGGGGCTAGAGATCACCCCCTTTCCTTTAAATCATGCCGGCTTTCCCACCTATGGGTATCTACTCCGGGAGGAGGAAACCGACCACCGTTTAGCCATTCTTTGGGACACCAAGGGCTGCCCTCCCGAAAGCCTTAGCCTTTTTGAGAAAAAAGCCACTCTGGCCTTAGTAGATGCCACCTATGCACCGGAGGTGTCAGCGGCCAACCACAATAATCTTGAGGAGGCCATCTCTTTAGGCCTTTCTTTGGCCGAGGAGGTCTTCCTTACTCATATTTCTCACAACAACTGGCCGGCCCTCCTCATTGAGACCTATCTGGCCACCCACTGTCCCCATGAACCTGTAGCTCTGGCCTATGATGGCTTAAAACACGAACTAGCTGTTTCCCTGAAAAACTCCCTCAGCCTTTGGACGGCGGCCGTTGTCTAATGCAGTCTCTTTCCGCTACTGGCCTCAAAGACAAGAAGCTCCCGGGGAGAAAACCCTAAGGTGATCTGATCACCGGCTTTAAGCTCCGGCCGGCCAAAAAATAGGCTCCGAAGCTCAAGGGCTCCCCGGCGGCTGTGAATAAGAGTCTCAGCCCCCATCATCTCAAGACGCCCCACCTGAGCTGTAAATAGAATCTCTCCCCTGCCGATTTTCAGGGCCTCGGGACGAAGACCAAGAATCACCTCCCCTCGCCACTCAAGGGGGAGGGCAAAAGAGAGGTCTGCCGGTGGGCTCCGGAACAAACCTTCGGCCAGATAACCCGGGATAAGATTTATTCGGTGGGTCCCCACAAAGTCGGCCACAAACAGCTCCTGAGGATCATGATAGATGGCCTCCGGGGAGCCAATCTGCCTTATCTGTCCGTCTTTCATAACTACGATCAGGTCTGAGAGGCTGAGGGCTTCAAGCTGATCATGGGTAACATAGATGACTGTAGCGGAAAGGGAATCAAATATCCTTTTCATTTCCGCCCTGGTCTGCTCCCTTATCTGAACATCAAGATTGCTAAGGGGTTCATCCAGAAGAAAGACCTTTGGCTCTTTTACCAAGGCCCGGGCCAGGGCTACCCGCTGTTGTTCTCCCCCCGAAAGCTCCCGGGGAAAGCGCTCAAGAAGCCGAGACAGGCCCAAAAGCTCGGCCACCCAGAGGACCCGACGGTGAATCTCTCTTCCCGGGGAAGGCCCCTCATCTTCAGGCCAAAGGCGATATTTTTATAAACCCGAAAATGGGGATAAAGGGCGTAATTTTGGAAAACCATGGCCACATCTCGCCGGGCTGGAGGGAGTTCGTTGACCAGACGGGAATCAATATGGATCTTTCCGGAAGAAACTTGCTCCAGACCGGCTATTACCCTAAGGAGGGTGGTTTTACCACAGCCAGAGGGGCCAAGAATGGTCAGGAAGCTCCTCTCAGGGACCAAAAGATCTACCTCCACCAGGGCCCTTACCTGACGGGGATAGATCTTGCTTACCCCTTCTAGACGAACAGAAGCCATCCTTTAACCCTTTATGGCCCCAGAGGTTAGACCCTCCAGGATCCAGCGTTTAAGGAGAACCACCATAAGGATAACCGGCAGGGTGGTTATCGTGACAGCGGCGTTTATCTCCCCCCAGGGGATCTCATAGACAGAAGAGCCGCTGAGCATAGCCACCCCTACAGGGACAGTATAGTGTTTCTCATCAGGCATAAGGGTGAGGGCAATAAGGAATTCGTTCCAGCAAAAGATGAAGACCAGAGCCGCACAGACGGCCAAAGAGGGACGACCAAGGGGAAGGAGCACATACCAAAGAATCTCCCAGAAGGAAAGGCCATCTACCCTGGCCGCCTCGTCTAATTCTCGAGGAATACGAGAAAAACCAGCATAGAGAATCCAGACGGCAAATGGCAGGTTAAGGATCGTGTAACTCAAAACAAGACCTAAAGGATGATTAATAAGCCCCAAGGAATGGATAACCCAGAAGATAGGAATTACCAGGACGGTAGGCGGAATAATGGCCAAGACTAGAAGCCAACGCTGAAGCCAAAGGGCCCGGACAACAGAGAGCCTCCGCAAATAGGCAGCCAGAATGGAGGCCCCCGTCAGGCAAAGCCCGGTGGCTCCTGTGGCTACCAAGATACTATTGGCCACATAGCGCCCAAAGGGACGCTTTATAAAGACCTTCTCAAAGTTCTCCAGAGACCACTGCCGGGGCCAGTAGGTAGGAGGGAGTTCAAAAACAGCTTCCGGTGGTTTGATGGCGGTGACAACTGTCCAGTAAAAGGGAAAGAGGCTAAAAAGAATGATAACTCCAGCGATAACAATCAGGGGTAGTTGTCTCATGCCCCTCTCCTCTCATAGGCCGGGGTGGTCAAACGAACTACCAGGGCGGAAATTAACATGAGGGCTATCAGAAGCATCAGGGTAAGAAAGGAAGCGTATTTTAGATCATCGAAACGAAAGGCCAAATCGTAGATATAAAGACAGATGGTCTTCGTGGAATCCGCCGGTCCGCCTCGAGTAAGCACCCAGATAAGATCAAAGATCCCTACAGCCTGGAGGATCCGAAAGACCAAGGCCACCCGGGCAAAGGGCAAAATAAGGGGCCAGGTAAGGGAAATTAACCTTCTTAAAGGACCGGCTCCCTCCAGGACCATGCTTTCTTTAAGCTCCGTGGGGATTGTCTTCAGCCCAGCCAGAAGGATGATGGTCACAAATGGTGTGGTCTTCCAAACATCGGCCAGAATGGCCACCGCCATGGCCCCCTGTGGGTGGGAGAGCCAGTCAAGAGGGGCGGCTATCAAACCGGCCCGCAGGAGAAGATCATTGATAACCCCAAACGGATTATTGAACATCCACTGCCAGCTCATAGCCATCACTGCGGTGGGTAAGGCCCAAGGGACAAGCACGACAAGCCTGACCGGGCCGGCTCCCGGAAAGCGATTATCAATGAATAGGGCAACTAGAAACCCTAAAAGAAACTCCAGAGGTACAGAAAGGCCTGTAAAAATCAGGGTATTAAAAAGAGTTCGCCGCAGGTCATAATCCCTCATGAGGCGTCTGAAAATTCCTCCCCTCTGTCCAGCCTTAATTCCCTCAAGGCTCCTTAAAATTCGTTCCGTGGCCCCTTCTGGAGACTCGATACCGGCCAAAACAGCACTCACATGCTTTTGAAGGCTATCACTTATCTGGGAATATCGAGGATAAGATGGCCGGGGGCGGGCAGAAAGGAGGGCTTCATAGACGGCCTCAAGATAAGGATAGGTGTTTATGACTTTCGGATCATGATAAAAATCGCGCCGGGCCGGGACCTCTCCCCGGCGTCTGAAAAGAATCTTTTGGGCCTCAAGGGAAACTGCATACTTTATAAACCTTGCCGCGGCTTCCGGATCTTTTGTCCCTCTAGCGATACCGAGCCCCCACCCGCCGAGAACGCCACTGGCTGGTCGTTCTCCATGTCGAGGAAGGGGGACCAAACCCACTTTACCCTTTAGAGGAGAACCAACCCGATTGAGAACCTGCCAGGCATAAGGCCAATTACGCATAAAAAGGGCTTGCCCCTGGGCAAAGGCGGCCAGGCTTTGCTGTTCCTGATAAGAAAGAATGGCCCGGGGAGACAAATCCTCATCAACAAGTCTTTTCATGAACGAAAGGGCTTCAATCATCGGCCTCTTTTGGGGATTATTTAGGAGAGAGCCCCCAAAGCCCCAGAGGTGTTCCAGGAAGTTGCAAGTCAGGCCCTCATACTGCATAGCCTGAAAAACAAAACAGGCCTGTCTTTTCTTAAGCCGGCAGTATTCCAGCAGCTTCGCCCAAGTTCGAGGGGGATCGGGGATAAGATCACGTCTATAGTAAAGAAGCCCAACGTCAGCGGTGACAGGAAGACGATAAAGCCTTCCCCTATAGTATCCAGCCTTAAGGGCTCCAGGGATAAAAATCCCGGAGGGGATTTTTATCCAATAATCAAGAGGGATAAGCCAGCCCTTCTGGGCGAATCTAGCCGTCCAGGTAATATCCATATAAACAATTTCAATGGGCTCTCCCCCCAGAAAGGAACGAATATAGATGTTTTGACGTTCGTCAGTTGACCAAGGGCCAGTAATATAATCAATGGTGATTCCGGGGTTTTGGGCCTCAAATCGGTGGATAATTTCCTTCCAGGCCCCGGAAACATCCTCGGGACCAATCATTCGCAGGGTAATGGCCGGAACCAAGGAAGGAATAAGGCCAAGGAGAAAAGTTACTCCCCAAAAGAATCGATGTCTCATCTGACTGCCCGCAAAGGGAAAGGCTCGCTTCCATGATGGGCCAGAGCCTTCTATTTGGCAAGGGAAAACCTAAAATGTGGTCAGATAAAAAAGGATTATTTTTTCTCCCCAAAACACCCACAACACGGCAGCCAGAGCGAGAAAGGGGCCATAGGGAATGGCCAGGCGGCCGCTGGCCTTACCTTTAGCAAGCATAAAGAGGATTCCCACCAGGGAACCCACCAAGGCGCTGAGTAGAATGATAAAAGGGATGGCCCTCCAGCCAAGGAAGGCCCCGATCATGGCCAGAAGCTTGATATCTCCTCCCCCCATACCCTCCCGACCAGTTAGGCGTTGATAGCCAACGGCTACTAACCAAAGAATTCCTCCCCCAACAATGGCCCCAAGGAAGGCATCTCGAAGGCTCAAGTCAGTTCTTAAAGCGGCCGCCAAAAGGCCAACTAGAATCCCCGGGAGGCTAACCTCATCCGGAATTATCTGATGGTCCAGATCAATGAAAGTAATTACCAGCAGAGCGGCTAAAAAGATAAAGTAAAGTAAAGCAAGAGGGGTCAGTCCAAAGCGGTAAACTGAGGCCACAGCCAGAATCCCGGATAAAGTCTCCACTAGAGGATAACGCCAAGGAATCGCCTGCCGACAACAACGGGAACGTCCTCGAAGGAGGAGAAAACTTAGAAGAGGAATATTGTCAAACCAGGCAATAGGCCGCCGGCAATAAGGGCAAAAGGATCGAGGGCTGACCACTGACTGACCTTGGGGCAAGCGAAAGATACAGACATTCAAAAAGCTACCGCAGATGGCTCCCAGGCAGAAAATTAAAAAATAAAAGAGGAATCCATCTCCCATCAAGAACGGCTTTTCTCCTCGATCACCCGGGTATAGAGGTCTTTAATTTCCTCAAGCATGGGCATGATCTTAAGAAATTTGGCGTAGACCTTTCGGTAGCCTTCGTCCATTTCCAAAAACTGGACTCCTATCCCCTGACCTCCACCTGTATGCTGGACAAAGCCACTGGTTGGGATGCTTCCCACCCCGGGTATTTCTATGATAAGCCCCACAACTGTGCCCTCGGGCAGAGGATCATCCATGGGAATGAAACATCCCTCCAGGCTAAGGTTCTCCACGGGATAATAAGCTCCCCTTTCGTGGACAAAAACGTTAAGCCGATAGCGATAGCGTGGATACTTTCTTCTTTCGATCATCTTCCCTCCAGGCCCCTGGCACCCCCTCCAGTAAACCTCTGCCTACTTATCGGCCAAGGGAAAAATTTATTGACTTTTCTCTTTGTTGCCCCGGTTAGGCTTTTCTCCTATAATCGCCCCATTATCTTAAACAAGGCCTGACAGGAAAAAGTTCCGGCCGCGGAAGGATCGTGTTCAGAGATTTTCTATCTAGGTTGTTTGTTCTGGTCTTAATAGCTTCTGTCTTTGCCTGTCAGGCAAAAGAGGTCCCCTCCCCTGACAAACCCTCTCCAGCCCGGTCCGAACCACAAGCCCTGGTAAAACAGACTCAGATTACCCCCGGAGACACCCTCTACCAAGCCTTAAAACGCCTGGGGCTCTCCGAAAGGCAGCGGGACCTGGTAGTCCAGAAACTATCCCGCCATTTGGATCCCCGCCGGGATGTCCTTCCCGGCCACCGTCTGAAGGCCGGCTTTGATTCCCAAGGACAGCTCCTTTTTTGTCGCTACGAACCAGATCCCATAGAGGCCCTGGTAGTAAAACGCAATGGGCAGGGCTTTTATGTAGAGAAGGAAAGGATCCAGGCGGACCGCCGCCTTGAACGACTCCAGGGTCAAGTGACCAGTAGCATCTATCAACTCTTCAAAGAGGCCGGGGAGGGACGGGAACTCCTGATGGCCTTTGTGGAAATCTTCGCCAGCCAAATAGATTTTAACCTGGATGTCCGCACCGGAGATAAGATCCGCCTTCTTTATGAAAAGCTCTATTTAAATGGTCGTTTTGTGGGGTATGGCCGGATATTGGCCGCTGAATATCGCGGTCAAATAGGCTTCTTTAGGGCCTATTACTTTCGAACCAGTCAGGGGAAAACTGGCTACTTTGATTCCCTGGGGCAGGAGGTCAGAAGCTCCTTTTTGCGAAGCCCTTTACCCTACTATAGGCTGACCTCACGCTTTTCCCGGGCCAGACTCCACCCCATCCTCAAGGTGGTCCGCCCCCACGAGGGAGTAGATCTGGCCGCTCCTTTAGGCACCCCGGTCATGGCTGTAGCCGATGGTCGAGTAAAATATGCCGGCTGGATGCGTGGCTATGGGCGTATCGTCATTCTTAGACACCCCGGAGGTTATGAAACATACTACGGCCACCTCCTACGCTTCGCCCGGGGAATAAAAAAAGGGGTCTCCGTAAAAAGAAAACAGATCATCGGCTATGTGGGCCAAAGTGGGCTGGCCACCGGCCCCCATCTGGACTACAGGGTCAAAAAGGCCGGACGTTTTTTAAACCCCTTGGCCCTTCCCTTCAGGCCGGCTATAGTTCTTAAGGGAAGCGAGCTGGAAAACTTCTTACGGAGAAAGGTCTATCTTGATTATCTTCTCAACCTTGACGAGCCTCAGTTCCAAAGAGTCATTGAGACCAAGAATTTTCTTCTCTCTGGTTAAGGGACTTCTACTGACCCTTTTTTTCCTGCCGGCATGGGGGCAGGCTCAGGATTTTTTTGTCGATCTCAAAAAAGAACTTGTAAACGCGGGCTTTGACCCTTCTTATGTGGAGGAGCTCTTCTCTCGCCCCGAGGTTCACTTCGTCTCCCGGGTGATGCCCCGGAAACTCACCCACGACGAATATAAGTTGAATTATGCCCAGTTTCTGGAAGCCCGAAGAATAAAAAGGGCCAGAGATTTTCTCCAGCGGCATCGTCAAACCTTGGAAGAACTGGCCCAAAAATATGAAGTCTCTCCGGAAATAATGACGGCCATCGCCCTTATTGAAACCGACTGCGGTCGGATTACAGGCAAGTACCGGGTCTTCAACATCCTGGCCAGCCTGGCGGTATCCAAAGACTGGGAGAGGGTTAGACCGTTTCTTCCCGAGCAGTTACCCCCTGCAGAGGAAAACCGGCTCCGAAAAAGAATGCATAAAAAAAGCCGCTGGGCCTTCAAGGAGCTTTGCGCCCTAATTCGCTTCGCCCGAGAAAACCACCTTGATCCTTTGAGCATCAAGGGATCCATCTTCGGGGCCTTCGGTCTTCCCCAATTCATGCCCTCCAGTGCCCTCCGCTATGGTATCGATGCTGATGGTGATGGACGGATAGATCTTTTCTCTCCTGCTGACGCCTTAGCCTCCATGGCCAATTACCTCCAGAAAAATGGCTATCGGGAGAGCCTACCGCCGGAAAAAAAGATCAAGGCCATCATGCGTTACAACTGGTCACGACCTTATGCCGAGACAGTCCTCAAAGTGGCCCAAAGGCTCAGAGAAAAGGGATGACCACTGTAGCACCAGAAGAGATAGCCCGACGGCTCGAAAAGTTCAGAGAGGCCCTGGCCAGGGAACAGATTGATCTGGCCATTGTTCGGACCCCGGTTAATCTTCTCTATCTTAGTGGCTCCATCCAGGATGGTCATCTGATCATCTCTCCGGAACGAGAGCCTCTTTATCTCGTCTGGCGTGTTCCAGAGAGAGCCAGAAGCGAAAGCCCCATAGAGGTCTGGTCCATAAAAAGCTTTAAAGAACTCCCCCATCTGATCGCTTTGGCTGATCTACCCTCTCCTCGTCGCTTGGGCCTTGAATTTCGGCTTCCTCATAGCCAGATACTTCTTTATCAACGTCTTTTTCCCCAGGCCGAGATCTGCGATATAAGCCACTCCCTTCGCCTATTGCGGGCCTGCAAAAGTCCCTGGGAGTTAGAACGTCTTCGGCAGGCAGGGAAACAGCTGGCCGAGGTAGTAGCGGAGGTGCCCCGGATACTCCGGGAGGGGATGACCGAACTTGAGCTGGCCGCTGAGCTTGAAGCCAGGCTTCGTCGCCGGGGTCATCCGGGATATCTGCGAATGCATGGCTGGAACCAGGAGATACACTTTGGCCACATTCTTTTTGGCCCTTCGGGAACAGTTTCGGCCTATGTGAATATGCCCTCTGGTGGATACGGGCCAAACTACGCCCTCCCTCATGGGGCCGGCTGGCAGAGGCTAAGACGCCAGGAACCCCTAAGCATTGACCTGGCCGGATGTGTCGAGGGGTACATGGTAGATCAGACCAGACTTTTCGCCCTTGAGGGTTTACCCTCCAAGGCCTTGGCCGCTTACGATCTGGTAGAAGAAATCATGCATATGGTAGAAGAGCACCTTCGCCCCGGAGAGTTCTGCGAGGCGATCTATCACCTGGCCCTAAAAAGAATAGAGGCCTCTCCCTGGGCCGAAGGTTTCATGGGGCTTGGTTCAGCCAAGGTCTCCTTCTTGGGACATGGCATCGGTCTGGAGATTGACGAATATCCCTTTTTGGCTAAATCGAGTCCCTTTGTTCTTGAGGCAGGGATGGTGGTTGCCGTGGAGCCCAAAATTCATCTGCCCGATATAGGACTTGTGGGGCTCGAGGACACCTTTGTTGTAACCGAGGCCGGACCAGAAAGACTCACCCTCTCAGAGAGAGGCCCGAAGATAATTCCTATTTGAAGGAGGAGGCCATGCTAACACACCGTCGTCGCTGCCCCTTTTGTCGAGAAAAAGTGCACCCGGAGGCGGTAGTTTGCCCCCATTGTCAGCGAGAACTGGATCCCCTGAAGGAGACCTCCCCTTCACCCTGGCTTTGGATCTTAACCGGCCTGGCCGGCCTGGGATTGGGAGCGGCCCTGGCTATAGGCTTTGGCTTTTTGAGAGAGAGAAGACGTTGGCTAGAAGACCGAACCATCCGCCTAGTCCGTCCTAAAGAATAGCGACCGCTTAAGAAAGCCCTCATTTTTCCCGAAGAAACAGCCAAAAGAGCGTCAGGAGGAGTATCCATGAACCGGGAGGAAATCAGCCAGGTCATCGAGGAGGCCATCGCCCGAAGTCTAGATCGCCTCTTTGAGGAAAGGATGCAGGCCTATCTTCAGAAGGTTGTCGAAGGCGAGTTCTATAAAGAACTGGTCTTTGAGATGAAAAAGCGCATCGATGATGTCTATCGCAGCATCAATGAATTTAAGAAGGCTCTCAGCCAGCTCCGGGATTCAGCCGACACAGCCAACACAATGTTTGGTGAGGCATCAGATCAGCTGGAAGAAATAGTCAAGGCCACCGAGACGGCCACCGTAAAGATAATGGACGTGGCCGAAAAAGATCAAGAACTTCTGACCCGGGCCCGAGAACTGGTCTCCCAGTTAGAAAACGGCTCCACGGCCAACGAACTAAAGAAAATTATCGACGAACTCTACCAGGACACCCTGGAGATAATTACAGCCTGCGCCTTTCAGGACATAACCGGGCAACGAGTGAAAAAGGTGGTCAACGCCATCCAGACGGTGGAGGCCAAACTTCTCGAGCTTTTGGTAGAGACCGGGGTAAAGATCAAAGAGAAACAGGAGGGAGTCACCCCCGAACTGGAGCAGAAGGCCCAACAAGCCATGGATCTCCTCAAAGGACCTGATGGGAAGGTCTCCCAGGATGACGTTGACTCTCTTCTTGAGGAGTTAGGGCTTTAACTCCTCCGCCGCTCCTTGCCTCGGCGATACTTACCGGCTCGTTCACAACGCCGCCGGCAATTATTACATATGGCCGGCTGAGTTGGTCGGTAAGGCTTCTTGAGGCAATTCATAAAATCAACCCCCTTGTTTCTTAGAGATTTCCTAGTAAATCAATAGTATATTTTTAAAATCTTTTATGCAAGTATTAAGCCAGGTTGTGAAAAAATGCATAAATTTAGATTTATTGGTTTTTAGGTAAAAAGGAAGGAGAGCTTTTGACAAAGAGTGTTAATCTTAAATGCCAATTATTTGACACCTTAAGCCTAAAAGGTGGCGTGTTTTAGTCCGGGGGTGGAGAATATCTGACCAGGGTAAACTTCTCCGAAAAAGAAAGGCTTGAAGCAGTCTTCTTTTTTTGCAAAAAGAGAGCAATTAAAGGGATTAAAAGCCATAAGGAGCCTCACTTTTGATTTTAAAGAAAGTAGATCTGAGTCTTCGTCTAAGCCTCTGGCTCAAGTTGATTCTTCTTTTGTTTGTCTGGAGCACTTTGGTTCCTCTCTCGGCTCAGGCCGAAGCCAAACAAGGCTACAGCCAACCTAAAAAAACCAAAAAATACAAAAAGAAAAGGCACCGGCGCCATGTAAGGCGCTGGCGTCCCTATGTCACGGCCCGGTCGGCCATTGTTATGGATGCTGATACCGGCCAGATTTACTATCAAAAGGCCCCCCGGCGTCCGGGTCAGCCGGCCTCAACGATTAAGGTCCTTACAGCCCTTCTGGCCCTTGAGTATCTTGACGAAGAGGCCTACGTCTATGTCTCCCGCAATGCCGCTCGAATGCCCAAATCCAAGGTTTATCTCCGACCTCGCCATTTCTATCGGGCCCGAGATCTCATCTACGCCTGCCTTCTTAAGAGCGCCAATGACGCCAGTGTCGCCTTGGCTGAGGCTGTGGCCGGTAGCGAAAAGGCCTTTGCCCAGATGATGACGGCCTATGCCCGGGCCATCGGAGCCAAGGATACCATCTGTAAAACGGCTACAGGGCTCACGGCCCCAGGGCAACAGACCACCGCCTACGACCTGGCCATCATTTTCCGCCAGGCCATGGAAAATCCTCGTCTGGCCTCCATGCTCTCTCGACGCCGGGCCACCTTAAGAGGGGTGAGAAAAGTCCACCTCATTCATAGCCACAATCAGGCCCTCTGGCTGTTCAGAGGGTGTCTGGGGGGCAAGACCGGTTATACAGCCGTCGCTGGCCGCACCTATGTAGGGATGTTCAAAAGACATGGCCGGCGGGTTATTATTGCCTTTTTAGGAAGTCGCTCCTTATGGAGAGACCTGGGGCGCCTTTTGAGAAAGGTACCCCCCAAGACCTATGTAGCTCGAAAAAACAGACGCTCTGCCAAGGGTTCTGCCAAAGGTGGATAAGCCCGACTTACAGGATCAGGATCTTCCCCTCACGGCCCATCTGGCCGAGTTACGAACACGGATCCTCATTTCTTTGGCAGCTACAGCGATAGGATTTATAATATCCTACGCCTTCATCCGGCAACTCTTTGACCTTTTGGCCTCTCCCCTCTACCGGATCCTTCCTCCAGAAGGACATATAATCTTCACCTCTTATCCCGAAGCTTTCTTTACCTATCTTAAGGTAGCCTTTGTCAGTGGAGCTTTTCTGGCCAGCCCGGTAATCCTCTATCAAGCGTGGGCTTTTGTCGCTCCTGGACTTTACCCCCATGAAAGACGGCTGGCCCTGCCAGTGGTTATTTTTGCCTCCTTTGCCTTCCTCATAGGGGCCAGCTTCGGCTATTTCGTTTTTTTGCCCGCAGCCGCCGGTTTTCTGGCCAAGTTTGCCTCCCAATGGCTCCGGCTGATGCCCAGCATGCAGGAATATGTCTCCCTGGCCCTAAGGCTCCTTTTTGCCTTTGGGTTGGCCTTTGAGCTCCCGGTTGTCCTAACCATTCTGGGACACGCTGGTATTATTGGTCCGGACCAACTTAAGCGCTTCAGGCGTTATGCCTTTGTCTTGGCCTTTGTGGTCTCAGCCGTCCTGACCCCTACACCGGACGCCGTCAACCAACTCCTTCTAGCTGGTCCACTATATTTTCTCTACGAATTAAGCATCTTTCTGGTCAAAATTTTTGGTAAAAGAGGGCAGCCCCCTTCTCATGAGGCTTAATCTCTGATATGGCTTAAGTCATAGCCATAATCAAGGAGGTTGGCATGTTTGGTCTTGGCACCCAAGAGCTTTTAATCATCATGATTATCGCCTTTTTCCTCTTCGGAGCCAACAAACTCCCAGAAATCGGCAAGGGCCTAGGCAAGGGAATCCGCTCCTTCAAAGAGGGCCTGCGGGAGGTAGAGGTGGAGTCCTCAGAGGAGAGCCGTGCGGGGAAATAGGCCGTGCAGGCCATGGTTCTGGCGGCCGGGTTTGGCACCCGGCTGTTGCCCTACACCCGGGCTATCCCTAAAGTCCTCTTCCCTATTCTTGGTAAGCCGGCCCTGCTGTTAACCTTGGAGCGTCTGGAAAGACTGGGGTTCCGGCGGGTAGCTATAAACCTCCATCATCTACCAGAAAGAATTGTCAGCGCTTTAAAAGCGGCCGATCTCAAAATCGAAACCAGCCTCTTTTTTGAAAAAGAAATTCTCTTAACTGGAGGGGCCCTAAAGGGGGCCGCAACCTTCCTCTGCCAAGAAGAGGCAACAGTAATTATAAACGGGGACATCTTCTTCGGTGACCTTGACTTTAATCATCTCTTAAAGGAACATTTTGCCACGGGGTGTCTGGTTACCATGGTAGTCAAAAGGGGAGGGGGAAACGACAATCTTTTAGTGGAGAGGGGAAAAGTGCGGGCCCTAAGGGTTCAAGGGACCCATACATTTTGCGGCATCCAGGTTATCTCTCCCAAGCTTATAGACCATCTTCCTCCCGGACCATCGGATCTCATAGACACTTACCAGCGTTTGGCCCCGGATGGTCTTTTGGCTGCCTATGAGACCAAGGCCTACATCTGCGACTTTGGCACCAGAGAAAGCTACCTTAAGCTTCATGAGGATCTTCTCTACAGAAGGGTTCACCTCGAAACCGAGCCCAACCTGGCAACCCCATTGGTGTGTCTCAGCCCTATTCAGGGGGTAGAGCTTCGGGATTGGACATTTGTGGACCAACAGGTGGTCATAGGCCCTGGCACCTTGATCCGCCGAAGCGTTGTCTGGCCCGGGGCCGAAATAGCTCCCAGGGCCAAGGTGGAGGAGACCATTGTTCCCCCCTCCCTCATCTTCATGCCCTGATCTTAAGGCCCTTCTTTCTCTCTTTGGAGTCTCTGGCCAGATAAGGGAAGAGATTCCTGGAGATGGATCCTTGAGGCGTTTTTTTCGTCTGGAGACAGACATTGGCCCCCTGGTGGCCATCGTTCCTGCCCCAGGAGGGCTATTTGAGGCCCGTTGCTGGTGGCTTTGGGCCAAATTCCTTTATCGGAAGGGGCTTCCGGTACCCCGGCCCTATTTCTTCTGGCCTGAGGAAGGGGTTATCTTTACGGAAGATCTTGGAAATTGGCACTTAGAAAAAGCCTATCAGCTCAACAACCGGGTAGATCTTCTTGAAGAGGCGGTAGACATCCTCCTTCATCTCCAGAGCCTTGATCCCCATAAAGCCCCTCGAGTATTCCTGGAGACGACCACCTATGGACGCCAGCTCATGGTCTTTAAAGAATCGGCGGCCTTTGTGGCCATCTTCTGTCACCAGGGTCTAAAGATAGAAGTCCCTCTTTCGGTAGCCAGAGACCTGTATTCTCTGGCGCGGGTCGCTGAAGCCAGCTTTGACCAGAATCCAGTCCTTCTCCACCGTGATTTTCAGTCCCGCAACCTAATGGTAAAAGACAATCGTCTCCGGCTTATTGACTTTCAGGGGCTCCGTCTGGGACCGCCGGCCTATGACCTGGCCTCCCTTCTGCGCGATCCCTATCTTGACCTTTCTCCCTCTCTTGAAGAAGATCTTCTTCAAGCCTATCTCCGGCTCTCGGGGCGACCGGAAGCCGCCCTCAGGCGCCAGTATGATCTCCTGGCCCTTCATCGTCACCTCCAAGCCCTGTCAGCCTTTGTTCGTCTTACCCGGGCCGGACGAAGACACTTTGCCGCCTATATCTCGCCCGGGCTCAAAAAACTCAAAGACCTTGTCCTTCGTGACACATTTACCCCCTTTAGCTCCTTAAAGAGCTTCATTCTTGACCTACCGGTTGACGCTTCTTCTCTCACCACTTAAGGTCTTTCTGCCATGAAGAAAGGAGGTCTTCCCCGAGTAGCTATCGTTGGCCGCCCCAACGTGGGCAAATCCACCCTTTTTAACCGCCTTACCCGATCCCGTAAGGCCCTGGTGGAACCCACGGCCGGGGTGACCAGAGACCGTCTCTATGGTCGGGTCCGTACCGAAGATCGGGAGTTTATCCTCATCGATACCGGAGGCCTTCTTCCCGGAGAAGAAGATCAGCTAACCAAACTTACTCTAGAGCAGACAAGGGCCGGAATGGCCGAGGCAGATCTTATCCTTTTCCTGGTGGATGCCAAATCTGGGCTTACTCCCCTTGATGAAGAGGTAGCGGAGATTCTCCGGCGCTCTGGCAAGCCGGTTCTTTACGTAGTCAACAAGGTAGAATCCCCAAAAGATGAGGAGATGGCCAGTGAATTCTATCGCCTGGGGCCAGAGAGGCTCTTTTTCGTCTCAGCCACTCAAGGGCGTGGAATCGAAGAACTCCTTGAGGCCATCTTAGAGCGTCTGCCTGAAGCCCCCAGGGGAGAAGAGACCGAAGCCATTAAGGTGGCCTTTGTCGGTCGCCCCAACGTGGGCAAATCAAGCCTGGTAAATCGCCTCCTCGGTGAACCCCGGATGATTGTCAGCGATATACCTGGAACCACCAGAGACAGCATTGACACCCTTCTTAAGACTCCGGATGGTCGCTGTTACCTCCTCATTGACACCGCGGGGATAAGACGCCGCTCTCGGACCAAAAAAGTTTTAGAAAAATTCAGCGCCCTTAAGGCCCTCTCCAGTATCAAGGCCTGCGATATAGCTGTAGTTGTGCTTACGGCGGAGGAAGGCATCACCGATCAAGATCAAAAGATTCTTTCCTATGTGGAGGAGGCAGGGCGGGGATGTGTCATCGTCATCAACAAGTGGGATCTCCTTGATGGCCGCCGGGAAGAGGCCAACCGTCTCCGAGAGGCAGTCCGTTATGGAGCCCGGTTCGTTCCCTATGCTCCCATCATTACCACCTCAGCTCTTACCGGCCGGCGGGTAAACAAGATCCTTCAGGCCATTGATCAGGTCTATAGCCACTTCTGTCGTCAAGTACCTACTTCAGTGATCAATCGGGCCCTCCAGGAGATTGCCGCCGAAAGGCTTCCTACTGCCTCCACCGGACGGAAGATCAAATTCTACTACGCCACTCAGGTCAAGACCAAACCACCCACCATCTTGGTCTTTACCAGCTATCCAGAAGAAATTCCCGAGAGTTACCGGCGCTTCATGGTGGGCAGGCTGAGAGAATATTTAGGCTTCCACTTCAGCCCCCTGAGAGTAGTCTTCAAAGAGAGACCTCGCCGATCTAGGCCTTAAGGGTCTGGCCATCGGCCAATATTTTCTCCCCCCTGTAATGAGAAAGATCTACCCGGGGGTAGATGATGCAGTTCGTCCCGACCCGAAAACCGGGGGGAACAATAGCCCACTTCCCTATAAGAGTCAGACCGGAGTAAAGGTGTTTGGGGTATTCTTGATTGGCCAGGCTCCTGTCTCCCTGACCGACCACGGCTCCAGACCCGATAACCACCTCCTTGTCGATAATACTCCGCTCCACCAAGGCTCCGGATTCGATGCGGGTATCATGCATGATGACTGAATCCCGAACCACAGCCTCTTTACCCACAAAGACACCAGGAGACAGAACCGAGTTCTCCACCCGGCCCTGGATAATGCAGGCCGGGGAAATGACACTCCTTATCACCTCGGCCTCGGGGAAGACCTGGACCGGAGGACGATCATAGGGGAGGCCTTCGGCCTCAAGATTGGTGTAAATCTGCCAGGCCTCGGGAGTTAGCCCGGAGTTTGGCCGGAGCAGGTCAAGGTTGGCCTCCCAGTAGGCCTGGATGGTGCCCACATCTCGCCAGTAGCCGGTAAAGGGAAAGGCGTAAACTCGAGCCTCGGCCAGGGCCCGGGGGATGATATGCATGCCAAAGTCTTCACCTTTTACTGTCTCTAAGGTTCTAACGAGATAGTCAGTATCAAAGACATAGATTCCCATCGAGGCCAGATTAGAACGGGCCTTGGCTGGCTTTTCCTCCCAATCCACAATGCGTCCGTTTTCATCAGTGATGCCAATGCCGAACTGATAGGTAAGTTCCCAGGGGACCCTCATCATGGCAACAGTCACCTGGGCCTTTTTCTCTCGATGGAAACGAATCATTTCGGCATAATCCATGTAGTAGACGTGGTCCCCAGAGAGGACCAGGACATTTCTAGAATAGCGATTGGTTATGAATTCCAGATTTTGCCTGACAGCGTCAGCGGTGCCCTTATACCAATCCCAATCTTTTTCACCTGTTTTGGGCGGCAAAATTTTGATCGCTCGGGTGCGACCGATGAAATCCCAGGCCGAACCATCGCCTATATGGTCCATCAGGGAAAGAGGTTTGTATTGGGTAAGTACGGCCACCTGGGATAAACCCGAGTTAGCCACATTGGAAAGGGTAAAGTCTATGATACGGTAGATTCCCCCAAAAGGAACAGCCGGCTTGGCCCGATGGCGCACCAAGATATTGAGCCGACTTCCCACTCCTCCGGCCAGCAAGACGGCGATTACGTCTCTCATTGAATGACCTCCCCGGATCGATAGCGTGGACGGCTGAAGGCCTCAGGGGTTAGGTGAGGGTAGATGGTTACCCCGGGCTCAATCTCCACCCCGGAGGCCACCCGGCTCTGGCGCCCGATCACTGTTACCGGCCCATCCCAGCCAGCCTCTGCCCCTACTCGAACCCCGGCCTCCACAACTACCCCGGCATCAGCGATGACTTTTTCCAAATGGGCCCCGGTCTCTACAACGGTATCATAAAAGAGAATGGAATTCTTAACCCTTGCCCCTTCGGCTATTCTTACTCCCGGGAAAAGGATCGAATTGACCACCTCTCCCAGAATCTCTCCCCCGTTATAAAAAAGGGTATTTTCAATCCTCGCTTTAGGACCAACAATGGTCGGTTGTCGATCGCGGACGTCCCTGTGGGCCAAATTGGTCCGAATCTGCCAGGCACAAAGATCAATTTTGGGAAGAGGGCCAAGAAGATCCATATTTGTCTGCCAATATTCTTCGATAGTCCGACTATAGCCCCAATAGCCCCGGTGTTTGTAACCAAAGACCCGGTAGATCCCTAACATCTTGGGGATTATGTCCCGACCAAATTCGTGAGAACTCTCCTGGGCATTGGCCTCTAAGACTTCCTCCAGCACCGGCCGTCTAAAGACATAGATAGTCAAGCTGGCCCAGGGGTGGATGAGCTGACTTGGCTTTTCCACATAGCTCACCAGGGGACCGCCATCGGGGTAGGTATCTTCAATCTCGCCCTGGCCAAAACGGTGGGCCCCGGTAATGTCTTTAATCTCCGTGAAGGCCACAGTGAGATCGGCCCGGTGGCGTCGATGAAATTCAATCAGGGGACGGTAGTCCATCCGGTAGATATGATCTCCGGATATGATCAGCACCAACTCCGGATCAAATCGGGCGATAAAGTCAAGATTTTGATAAACGGCGTCAGCAGTGCCCTTGTACCAGTCCGAGGCCTGAAGGCCCTTAAATGGCGGCAGGATAAAGACCCCTCGCCGGCGACCAACCATGTCCCAGGGAGCACCAGCATCAAGGTGGTTTATAAGAGAATAGGGACGGTATTGAGAGAGCACCCCTGCCCTCTCAATACCAGAGTGCATCAAATTGCTCATCGGAAAATCAATAACCCGATAAAGGCCCCCAAAGGGAACAGCCGACTTGGGACGGAAGAAGGTAAGCACCGAAAGCTCGTCCACCCGCCCCCCAGCAAGAATCATAGCCACAACTCTGTCCATTATACCTCTCCCCTGGTTGTCTTATCCTCTGTGGTCTGGACAGCTTCAGACAAAGAAGCCGCCTCCTCAGAGGTGGAATCTTCCTTTGAACCTTGTTCCATCTCCTCCATGGCCTCTTCCATCATCTGGCCGAAATCCTCTTCCAGATCGTCTCCGGCCAAAGGCCCCATCTTTTCTATAAGCTTCATCATGCTTCGAGGATCGTTTTCATCCAGCCCTCCCAGCAGGGAGGGATCAGTCAATCTCTCCAGCCTTGTCTCTTCAGAAAGGCGAACATTGACCCGAGAGATAAGTTTTTTGACCCGTCTGCCACCACAATGATTACAATAGGGTTCAAAAGTTGCGGTGTTAAGAACCAGGTGGGAGGAGATACGTCTGCAATTAAGACACCAATACTCATATATGGGCATAAAAGGACCTCCCTATCTAAAGTTGCTCAGATTCTCATCTGGGGTCTGCTTCTTAAGCTTTTCTAAAATTTGGGAATCGACACTGCGCAAGTGAAGATCCCGCTGGGGGAAGGGGATTTCGATTCCGGCCTCTGAAAGGGCCCGATAGAGGGCATAGTAGTAATCACTAATCATCCCTGTAAGGGGACGAGCATGATAGAGCCTTATCCAGACCACCAGATCAAAATCAAGACTACTGTCACCAAAGCCCTTAAACCAGACCCGAATAGGGTGATGATCATCCTCCACAGTCAGAGGAACGCTTCGGGCTGCGGAGCTAGCCACCTCACGGACCTTTTCCGGATCCGAGCCATAGGCTACCCCAAAGGGGATGTGGAGACGACGCCAGTCATCTCCATAAGTCCAGGTGGCCACTCGACCAGAGATGAATTCAGAATTGGGAACAATGAGATCAAGACCATCAAAGGTTCTGATCACCGTGCTTCTTATGGTGATCTGCTTCACCTGGCCCAAAGTGCCGTCCTCAAGTTCGACTATATCTCCAACGCTGAGACTCCTTTCGGTAAGAAGGATTATACCGGAGATGAAATTATTAGCGATGGTCTGAAGGCCAAAACCAATACCTACGCCCAGGGCCCCAAAGATAAGGCCGACCTGATTCATGTTGACCCCGACACTGGACAGGGCCACGATGACCAGGATCACCAAAAGGCTATAGTAAGAAAGAGTAGAGAGAGAATTAACTAGACCGGTGGCCAGACGTAGCCGATAAACCAAGAATCTTTCCAGGCGACGCCGGAAAAATCTGAGGACCCCGATACCCAAAGACAGGATAAAGAAAAACTTAAAGGCCCCGGCCAGGGTAAACGTCATCTGACCGACACTAAAAAGGGGATAATAGAGGACTCGTTTTAGGGTATCCTGACTGCGCAGATAGGTCTCCTTAACCTCCTCCAGGAATCTGCCCCAAGGGCCAACCCTGGTTTCCCAGAGATCAATGACCACCCCACATTCATAGATTAGTCTCTCAAGATGCTTTGCCTCCTGAGTGAGAAGATGGTTCAGATCATCCAAAACCTTCTCTAAGGCTTTTTCTTCGTTCAGAAGGCGAGCCACCTCTCTGCCTTGAGGACGTCCCAGATAACGTCTTTCTTCCTCTCGATGAAGACTGATGGCACTCTGGACAAGAAGTAGCTGCTGAGAGAGATAAGAGAGCCTCTGCCAGAGCTCTCTCTTTGAATCCCGAAGGCTCCTCTGGAAGGCTTTCATTTTCCTTAATTTGGCTAGAGTTTCCCTCCGGGAGCACTGTTTAAAACAGACAAGCCAGTCCCGCCAAAAGCGGGCCCTCTCAAGAGATATTCGGGCCAACCTTTCCTGCTCAGCCAAGACTTCCAGGGTCAGCTCAAGACGCTCCTTTCTCGTCTCCCAGCGCTTTTGAGGCCAAGAGGGCCCGGTTTTGGAACCTCCGGGCGCCGCACCAAGCTTCACCAGACGGACTTCTATAAGGGCCAGCTCCTTTTCTAGATCCTGGCGCCTGGCATTTGTCTGCCTGAGGAGCGCCTCTGATTCCTTTTGACTTTGGGAGACCGCCCTTTCCGCCTGGACAATATCTTGGGAGGTCACCTTAAGGGCGGTAAAGACTCGAGAGACCGTGGTCTTAAAAGACTTCTTCCTAGCCAAAAGAGACTTCTCCAGCTCTTCTGCCTGAAGAAGTTCGGCCTTGGAGAGGGCCCAGCGGGCCTGAAGAGTCAAAACCTCTGCCAGAAGAACATAGGCCTTGATCGACGGACCTCTCTCGCGGGCAGCCAAATAATCAGCGTATATGCGATCAAGGGCTTCAGAGAGACGCTTCACCTGGGCCTCTTTAAGGGAAATTTTGTCCCCAAGGGTCTTTAATTGGGTCTCCAGCTGAAAACCAACGTCTAAAAGGCCAATAAAGGTTTTGACCTTATAGGGAGGGGAACCGGGGTCGGGAATCGCTGGAAGATAGACTGAAAGCGGAGTCCGGGGGCTGCGAAGTTTCTGCCAGATGGAAGGCAGCTCCTTTAAAGATAAGATGGCCTCATCAAGTTGCCTTTTGAAGCGCCTCTCCTTGGTCTTCTGGTTTAAGAGCTCTATTTCTCTTTCGAGTTTTTTAAGGAGTCGCAAACGCTCCTCATAGAAGTCTTGACGAAGCCTGGGATCTCCTTCCAGATAGCGGAGGTCCTTAACAGGAGAGAGCAGGGGAAGGTTCTCTCCAGCTTTCCCCAAGGAGGGAAGAAAGGTCAGAAACAGCAGAACTACCACCAGAAGCTGACGCATAAGGGGATTCTACCCCCTTGGCCCTGGCGGCGTTAAGAGAAAAATCAAGAACGGAAGTGTTTACTCACCAAACGCTGGAGAGTCCTCGTAGACAAAGTCCTTACCAATCCCTCCAGATTCTCCAGGGGAATCTCGGCTCGAGCACTCTCCCGGTGGCCCCCAGCGGTGCCCAGTTGCCCGAAAGCCCTTTTGGCCAGAGAGCCGGCATTTTTCCGGTAGCCATCACAGCGGATAATAACCACCAGTTTTTCTTTGTATTCTCCAGAGACAAAAACCCAGCCGATATCGTGGACATGGTTGAAAAAGTCAGCCACCACCACCAGGATGTCCGGATTGTGGACCTTGCCCAGATGGGCAAAGATACGGCTTTTGTAGATCTTCATGACGTCAAAGGCTGTGCGAAAATACTTAAGCTCTGAGCGGCGGATATCTGAGGCCTCAATTTTGTGAACCAAGTGACGATTGATGCGTTTAAAAAGATACTGGAAGCTCAAGACATCATGAACGGTGGCCTGCTTTTCAAAATTCCGGGTATCCACCTTTATCCCGTAAAATAGGGCCGTGGCCAGGGCCACCGAGGGTTTGATCCCGGCGGCCTTCAGATATTCGGTCATCATGGAGGAAACCGCCCCATACTCTGGACGGATGTCCACAAATGGGGCCTGCCAGCCAGTGGTCAGGGGGTGATGATCGATGACTGCATCGTATTCGATAGCCGAAAACTCAGGGAAATGGGGCGGCTGGGAATCTACCAGAATCTTTTTACTGAAGTCGGCCACCTTCAATGAACGCAACTTAACCAAAGGAATTTTGAGAAGCTGAACCATGGCTTGGTTATTAACCCGTTTGATCTCATTGGGGTGAGCGATGGTCACACTGCTTACTCGATAGGTGAGAAGTCTTTTAATGGCCAGGGCGCTAGCCAGGGAATCTGGATCTGCCCAGATGGTTACCAGAACATTGTCCTCCTTTTTAAACAGGGAAAGGAAGCCCCTTAATCGCTCTTTATTGGACTTCCAACGGCAGACTTTAGGTTCAAGACAGGCCTTGGAGGCATTAGATCGCCCCCGATTGCCATTTTTAGCACCACCGTTGTTTTTCCCATTAGCCATAGGTTATCTCCTGTAGAGAAGGAGGCCCTCGCTCTCCTCAAGGAACCCTCTCCACTCTCGGGCCAGCTCCTCCCATAAGGGAACCAAAGGGGCCCCTGAAAGGATAGCCTCTCTCAGACCCGAATGCCCTATTATAAGGTCAAGAGGAAGGCGGCGGTAGTCGTACTCATAAGGAGGTGGTTTAAGCGAAAAGTCTTGGGGATAGAGCTGAGAGATGGCCTGAAGAAGAACGGCTGTTGTCCAAAGAGGATTGAATAGTGTTCTATCCTGAACATGGATTTGGAACCCCCGGCATGTCTTTCCTTGCCACTTGTGGAAGGTGGGTTCGAAGGCCACCTCCCGGAAAATGGCCCCGGGAATCTCATATCCCCTTTGGGAAAGCCAATCTCGGACCTCCCTTGGCCGAATATAAGGGGCACCAAAGAGTTCAAAGGGACGGGTGGTTCCTCGTCCTTCGGAAAGATTTGTTCCCTCAAGCAGAACCTGACCTGGATAAACCAAGGCTGTCTCTAGGGTTGGCATATTTGGGGAAGGCATGACCCAGGGAAGCCCTGTTTGATCAAAGAAGAGGTCTCGACGCCAGCCAATCATGGGAATAATTCGGAGATCAAGATCTAGGGCCTGCTGCTGTTGATAAACCAGGGCCAGTTCAGCCAGAGTGAGACCATGACGTAGGGGAACCCGAACCATACCCACAAAAGAACGCCAGCTTTCCTCCAGAATAGGACCCTCAGTTTTGAGCCCCCCTATAGGATTGGGACGATCAAGGATAACCACGGTCTTTCCAGCCCGCGCGCAGGCCTCCATGGCCAAAAACATGGTGGAAGCAAAGGTATAAACACGACAGCCCACATCCTGAAGATCCACCAAAAGGATATCAAATAGATCTAACATGTCCCCCTCCGGGGCTAGCCTGCGACCATAGAGGCTGAAAAGGGGGATTTTTAGAGGTTCATAGAATCCATCGGCTGAGGGGACCATGTTGTCCTGCTTCTCGGCAAAGAAACCGTGCTGAGGAGAAAACAAACACCGCAACTGTCCGGGAAAGGCCTCGGCCACAAGATCAGGAGCCAAACGAAGGGCCTCATCTACCGAGGCTTGGTGACACAAAAGAGCCAACCTTTGGTCTTTTATCCAACTTGGAGGCTCCCTTAAGAGCCGAGCAAGGCCGGTAATAACCATGAAACTTACCAGAGGCGGCGGACTTTGACCCCTCTTTGGTAAAGGTGTTCCTTGATTTCAGAGATGGAATAGGTGCCGTAATGAACCATGGAGGCAATGAGGGCGGCATCGGCCCGCCCCTCGGTAAGAACATCATAGAGGTGCTCTGGCCGGCCAGCCCCCCCGGAGGCAATCACCGGAATGTTAACCGCATCAGAGATCAGGCGAGTAAGGGTCATCTCATAACCCTCTCGGGTCCCATCGGCGTCAATGGAGTTAAGACAAATCTCCCCTGCCCCCAGGTTCTCGGCCTCACGGGCCCACCAAAGGGCATCAATGCCCATCGGAGTCCGACCGCCATGAATCCAGATCTCATAGCCGGAAGGAATTTTAGATGAAGGCTCAACCTTCTTAACGTCCATTCCCAAAACTATACACTGGCTTCCAAAGGCCTTGGCTCCATCGTAGATAAGTCTGGGGTTAAGAACAGCTGCGGTATTTATCGAAACCTTCTCCGCCCCCGCTAAAAGAACCTCCCGCATGTCTTCTACTGTTCGGACACCCCCTCCCACAGAAAAGGGAATAAAGATCTCTTCAGCCGTCTTCCGGACCACCTCGATCATGATCCCTCGATGTTCAGCGCTGGCGGTGATGTCATAAAAGACGATCTCATCAGCCCCTTCTTGATAATAAACCCGGGCCATTTCTACCGGATCGCCCACATCAACATTGTTTTTAAATTTAATTCCCTTGGTAGTCCGGCCATCTTTGACATCCAGACAGACGATTATGCGCTTACTGAGCATCTTCGCTCTCCTTATGACCTTTCCTGGTCTCAGCGAGAAGCCAGTCTATAAAAGGCTGATGACCTCCAGCTACGGGGACAACCAGGATGCAAGGGCAAGAGTAAGAGTGGAGATCAAGAAGGCGTTCCTTAACCTGGGAGACCAGATCTGAACGGGTCTTGACTATCAATACGGCCTCAGAAGAGGTCTCCATCTTGCCTTCCCACCAGTAAATGGAGGTAATCTCCGGATAGATATTAACGCAGGCCGCCAGGCGTTCCTCCACCAGGGTTTGCCCCAAGCTCTGGGCCTCCTGTTTGGAGGAAGCGGTTACATATAGCAGGACTATATCGGCCATAAGTCCTCCTTCAGGGGCTCCACCGGCAGAAGTTATCGAGGATTTTGAGCCCCGGCCGACCACTTTTTTCCGGATGAAACTGAACAGCCACTAGGTTGTCTTTGGCCACCGCGGAGACAAAAACCAGACCATGTTCCGTACGGCCAAAGATAGTCTCTTCAGCGGCCGGAACCGGAAAATAACTGTGGACAAAATAAAATTCGTGTTCGGGATCAAGACCAGCAAAGACGGGATGCTCCTTTTCCCAGCGAATCTGGTTCCAGCCCATATGGGGAACCTTGAGGCGGAGCCCGGTAGTCTCATCGAGAAGGGGTTCCGGAAAGCGCCTAACCTCTCCCGACAAAAGTCCCAGACATTGGGTACCACCGTCTTCTTCGCTGTAGTCGAAGATGATTTGCGTCCCCAAACAGATACCTAAAATCGGTTTGCCTGAGGCCAAGCAATCCTTCAGAAAGTTATCAAGACCTAACTCCTTAAGATCGGCCATGGCCTGACCGGCAGCGCCTACTCCAGGAAAGACAACCCTTTCAGCCCTCCGGAGACGCTCAAGATCATGGGTAACCTCACAATGATACCCCAGATATCTAAGGGCCCGAGCCACACTGGTCAGGTTGCCGGCCCGATAGTCAATGATCCCTATCATAGAAGCCACTCCTTTCAAATACGGGCCTTGAATTTATATCCTCTTGTCGCCCCTGGCAAGGAAGGAAAGTATAGCTCTGTGAGCCCACTTGGGGATAGCTAATATCCAATTCCCTTGAAGGCAAGAGGCAAGATCTCGGGGCCGATAAGCTTTTTAAGCGGAAGCTCTCATTGAGGGCCAAAGAGGATCTTTCCTTTTATCTCCCAAACCTTGTCAGTTTCCAGAGAACCAGGCCTTTTCTTAATTAGGCCTTAAGTTATCCGATGAGTCTATCTTGACCTTGTCACCCCACCTCCAGGAGAAGAAGCCGGGGCCCCTCTGTGATGAACGACCACCTTAACTGGTTCAGAAAGCGGCCCCAGGAGATGATCATCAACATAGACAGCGGCAGAGTAGAAAAGGGTTTTCCCTGATGGCAAATCTGTATCCCGGAAGAGGTGTCCGGTAATTCGCCGGCCTCTAGAATAATCTGGGTCTTGACCCTCTTCCCAGCGAAAGAAAATAAAAGTTTTAAAGATGCTGATAACCTTCAGCTCTACCTGGTGAGAGCCAACCCGAGAAAGATAAACCCTAGGTTGCACCGGGGGGACCTTCTTAAGACAAAGATGAACTGTCTGGTTGGCAATGACCTTGACACAGCTCTTCTTTGGTCTGACCAGCCAGCCCCCAGGAACCTCCTTCACGCTTTGGGCTGCGTGAATGATAAGCCTCTCTGGAGAGGAGAGAAAGAATTCTTGCCCTATCTGCCAGTAGGAAAAGCCAGCCGGCAGGGGCGGCGGAGAAGTAGGCACTTGTTCTGTAGAGTGAGCTCTACACCCTACCAACAGAACAAGCAATAGCAGCAGCGGAAAAAGACGTTTCATGGTCTCACCGTAGCCAAGACTCCATAAATAGGCAAAATGACCAAGAACACCATATTGGCCCGTTTTTTCCGACGCCAGTCCTTCAACCTCCCTCAATGAGATGGCCTCAGAGGCAGAGGTCGTCTTCAAACCCGATCTGACCTCATTAGCTGGCGCCTAAACCCTGCTTCTCAGCCCCTGCCACGAAACGGAGGCAAAAAATCAACTGCTTTTCCGGGCCAGAGGGCCACAACAATCAATGACTTTTCAGAATCTTTTTTCGGTATCAAAAATCTCTTTTTAGAGCCTTTTTCTTCAGCCCTTAAGTCCCTCGAATCCTTAAAAGGATTTCCTAGCATTTTTACCTCTGTAAAAATACCTAAGATCTTTGTCCAATTGACAGGAAGCAAATATTTGATTTAAGGCAAAGAATCAGTCATCTGGGGGGCTTTGTGTTTTTAATTTAACCTTAATCCCTGTTTTTGGACTCATTTGGGCCTTTTGGGTATCCTTTTGCAGAGAAAGGATCCACCAATGAAAACCAATCCCTGTTCGGGAATATGTAATCTCTTTCGATCCCTTCCGGATATCATTATCGGCATTGACCGAAAGCGCCGAATCCTGTTTGCCAATGAAAAGGCTGAAGCCCTTTATGGGCCGCCAGAAGATCGCCCCTGCTATCAATACCTTTTTGGCCTTGAAGAGGTCTGTCACTTCTGTCCTCTAGAAGAGGCCTTGGAGAAAGGTCCTGTGCGCCTGGAGATCAATCTCAACGAGGGGTACTTCGATGTCTGGCTATATCCGGCTGATTATCAAGGGCAAAAGATAGCCGTCTGCGTTTTAAGAGATATCTCCCGCCTCAAGGAGATGGAGGCCCAACTTCGGCGGGCTCAAAAAATGGAAGCTGTCGCCCGATTAGCCGGGGGGATAGCCCATAACTTTAATAATCTTCTTATGGCCGCCATGGGTCAGATAGAAATGGCCCTTTCAGAGCTGCCTTCGGGAAAGGTAAGTCAGCGTCTAGAGAAGGTCCTGGACCGCCTGGGGCAGGGGGTAGAGTTAACAAGCAAGCTGCTCACCTTGGGGCAAGGACAAGTCCTTGAGCCCCGCCCTGGAGACCTGAATCAGGGGCTGAGACGGACCCTGGATCTTATTCAGAGCCTTCTGGGTGAGGATATTATCCTTAAGGCCGAGCTGACGAACGATCTCCCTGCGGTTCTCTATGATCCCACGGCCCTTGAGCAAATTATCCTCAACTTAGTTATTAACGCCCAGGATGCCATGCCTGAGGGAGGCCAGTTGACTATCAGGACCTTTCAAGATGGTTCCGAGGTCATCCTTGAGGTTAGTGACACCGGCTCTGGAATCCCCCCCGAACTTCAAGAGCGGATCTTTGAGCCCTTTTTTACCACCAAAGAAGAAAACAAAGGCACCGGCCTCGGTCTTTCCATGGTCTATTCGCTAATCAAGGCCCTTAAAGGAGACATAGAGGTCCAGAGCCAGCCCCATAAGGGAACCACCTTCAGGTTAAGGTTCCCCGTAAGGGTAGAGCATTCTCGACCGAGAATGCGACCGCGGGTGCTCATCGCTGAAGATGATGAGCTCATTAGAGAAATTCTCAGGGAGGCCTTAGTCCGTCAGGGTCTGGAGGTAGATACGGCCGCCGATGGCCAAGAGGCTCTCGAGAGACTCAGGCATTCTAGGGCCGATTATCGAATCCTTATCTTTGATCTGGTCATGCCCAAGATAAGCGGACTTCGTCTTATTGAAGAGGCCTTGGTCCGTTTTCCTCAGGCCACCATTGTGGCCATGAGTGGATACAACCATGGAGCCGACCTAAGCCGCCTAGGAGACAGGGTTCATTTTCTTCAGAAACCGTTCCGTCTGGAAGAGATACTCTCTCTTATCTGCCCCCGTCCCACATCTTCTGTTAAAGAGGCCTCCCAAGGGCTTTCTGGCCAATAATCCGTTCAATCTTAACCGGGATAATTTCCCCCGGGGGAAACTCCCCCTCGATGAGAACAGTAAGATAATTTTCCGAAGTCCCTCGCTTAAGGCCGGTTTCCTTATCACGCCCTTCCACCAAGACAGAAAGCACTTCCCCCAACTGGCTCTGATAAAAACTCCGCCTCTTCCGGAGAGCAAGGTCGCGAAGACGCTTGAGTCTTTCGGCCAACTCTATCGGTGAAACCCTCGGAGTCATGGCCTCAGCCAGGGTGCCCGGACGAGGGGAAAAGGGAAAGACATGAAGGTAGGAAAGAGGACTTTTTTCAACCAAGCGGTAGGTGTTTTCAAACTCCTGAGGCCCCTCTCCCGGAAACCCCACTAAAACGTCGGCCCCTAAAGCGGCGCGGGGGAAAAGGGCTCGCAGAAGGCGGACCCTCTCCAGATATTCCTCGGCAGTATAGTGGCGATTCATAGCCTGAAGGATTCGATCATCGCCACTCTGAAGAGGAATATGGAAATGAGGGCAAAGGCTCTTTGAGGCCTGGGCCCAGGAAAGAAATCTCTCCGAGATCTCCCTCACCTCTAAAGAGGAAAGACGGATCCTTTCGGGGCCGAGGGCCTCTATCTCCTCAAGGAGATCCACCAGATCAAGCTGGGGGTTAAGATCCTGCCCGTAGTGCCCCAGGTGGATCCCGGTAACAACGATCTCTCGATAGCCCTCCTCAAGAAAGGTCTGGACTTGCCTTCTCACTTCTTTGAGGGGGAGGCTCCGTGAAGGCCCTCGGCTATAAGGAACAATACAATAGCTACAGAAGGCATTACAGCCGTCTTGAACCCTCAAAAAGGCTCGTGTCCGGCCTCGGAGCCGACGAACAAAAAAGGGGGCTATTTTTTGTATCCGACGGACATCACCCACGTAGATATCCAGGCACCCCTGCTCTCCCAGGGCCAGATCTACTAAATTAATTTTCTGGTCATTGCCTACCAGGCAGATAGAACCTAGGGAGCGTTCGATAATCTCAAAAGGGGCTATCTGAGCGTAACAGCCGGTAGCCACCACCCGAGCAGCTGGAGCTTGACGATGGGCCCGCCGGATAAGTTGGCGAGACTGGTAGGCAGCCTTGGCGGTCACAGCGCAGGTGTTGACCACGTAGAGATCAGCCCTTTCATTAAAGGACACAATCCGGGCCCCTCGAGCCTCAAAGGCCTCCACCAGAGAGGCGGACTCGACCTGATTCACCTTACATCCCAACGTGGTTAGAGCCACCCTCATTGAAGAAAGATCTCACCCCCGCCTAAAACCATATCATCTCGATAAAAGACGGCAAACTGACCTGGAGTAACCGCTCTTTGAGGGGTATCAAAGACCACCTTTAGGTCTGAGCCGTCTCTTTCAACCCAGGCCAGGGCCTCGGTATGGCGATAGCGGATTCTCACCCTGACCCGCAGTGGAAGAGAGACTTGATCAGGGCAGACAAAGTGAGGCCGACGGACCCAGAAAAAATGGCGGTAGAGCTCCGCCTTAGGGCCGACAACAAGACGATTATTTTCTACATCAAGATAAATGACATAATAGGGTTCTCCCAGTCGAAGCCCGAGTCCGCGCCGCTGTCCGACGGTATAGTTAAAAAGCCCGCGATGCCTACCCACTACTCGACCATCCGTGGTAACAATGGGGCCGGGGGAGGCCAGATCAGGGGGAAAGAGTTCCCGATAATCTCCCCGGATAAAACAGACCTCCTGGCTCTCAGCAGAGGTAAGGCCAAAGTATCCCACCTGTCTGGCGATCTTAATGACCTCATCTTTGGTGTATTCCCCCAGGGGGAAGGTGAGATCTCGAAGCTGGTTTTGATCCAGAAGGCACAAAAAATATGATTGATCTTTACGAAGATCTCGGCCTTTACGGATATAAAAGCAACCGCTCTTCTCCTCTCGGAAAAGGCGGACATAGTGACCGGTGGCCAGCTTCTCAGCTCCTCGGGCCCGAGCCGCCTCTAACATGAGGCCAAATTTGATTTTTCGATTACAAACCACACAGGGGTTGGGCGTTTTGCCCTTTAAGTACGCTCTCCGGAAATATTCAATCACCGAGGAGGCAAACTGCTGCCGAAGATCCACCACCTCCAGGCTGATAGATAAATGGGCACAAATCCGCTCCAGACGCTGGATCTCTTCCTCCGGGGCCGGCTGAGCTAAAAGAAGGAAGATACCAAAGACATCATGGCCCGCCTCCTTAAGGAGGTAGGCCGCCGTAGAGCTATCAACTCCACCAGAGAGGGCTACGGCAATGCGCATCTAAAGGTGGTTCAGATGGCAACTTGACTCTGACGGCGGATTTCCATGGCTCGAGGGGGGCAGACGGCAATACAGAGTTCGCAACCGCTACACTTATCAGCAGCAAAAACGACCTCCATCTCCGGTCGCTTTATAAAAAGGGCCTGGGTAGGGCAGACGGCCGTACAGAGACCACACTGCATACAACGTTCGTCGTTGCGCTGGATCTCCTGGCCGATGGTTTTGATCTCTACCCCCTGCTCTCGGAGATACTTGAGACCTTTGGAAAAGTTTTTGGGATGGCCCGAAAGTTCCATGACCATGATACCCTCTTTCCCCGGCAGGATAGTAGCCTTGAGGATATTGAAGCGGAGGTCGAAATCCTTAACCAGATTGCAGACAATTGGTTTATCGACTATTTCTGCCGGAAAGTGAAGGACCAGCATTCGAGAGTACATGGCGGCCTCCATTGTTTAAGATGCTAGTCACTTTACCCGAAAACATAAGCCTTTCAAGGAGGAAGGGGTGGACGAAAAAGAAATAAAAGAGAGAATAATCTTCCCTTTGGATGTTCCAGATAGGACCGAGGCCTTGGCCTGGGTCAGACGCCTTGGCGGAGAGGTGGGGGTCTTTAAGATCGGCCTGGAGCTTTTTACCGCTGAAGGGCCAGAGATAGTCCGGGCGGTAAAGGAAGAAAGTGGGGCCCGGATATTCCTAGACCTTAAGTTCCACGACATACCAGTCACCGTAGAGCGGGCGGTCGCCAGGGCTCTAGATCTCAAGGTAGATCTTCTCACTGTTCACGCCTTAGCAGGTCGAGCGGCCCTGCGGGCCGCGGCCCTAGCCGCTGAGGGAGGGCTTAAAATTTTGGTGGTCACGGTGCTCACATCTCTTACCAGAGCTGATCTTATGGAGGTGGGGCTATCGGCGGAATTAGTCCGAGACATCCGAGAACTGACCTTAAAGATGGCCTCCCTGGCCCGTATCTCTGGCTGCCACGGAATAGTCTGCTCCGCCAAGGAGGTCTCGGCCGTAAAAGAGGCCTTTCCCCGTCTCCTTACCGTGGTTCCTGGTGTCAGACCAGCCTGGGCCAGCCAAGATGACCAAGTCCGAGTCGCCACCCCGGCCGAAGCCGCCGTGGCCGGAGCCGACTATTTAGTGATCGGCCGCCCTATTCGTCAGGCACCTGATCCCCGGGAGGCAGTAAAGAAAATAGTTTCTGAAATTTTAAAGGGGTTAGAAGAGGCTTAGTTAGGCCTCAGAGGTGGGCCCCTGCCTTTGACTCAGAATCTCTTCCAGCTCCTTAACCCGCCGTTCCAGCTCCTCTACACGGCGACTTTTTTCCCCCAGCTCTCGGCGACGACGGATTCGAGAAGGGATAGTGATCAACCAGGTAATGGCAATGCCGGCCGTAATGGCCAGAATAATGACCACGGCCAAAGAGCTCTCAAACCGCCAGAGCAGAAAACTCACCACTACTGGAGTGGCATTCTGAATGGCAAAAAGGGCAATGGCCACGGCTATTATAGCCGCCAAGATAAGATAAAGCTCCACGATTTCCTCCTTCTTATCCAGGGCTTCCAAGACAGAAGGAACAAAAGCTAAAAAAGCATAAAACAGACATAAAAAGCCAGAGAGAACCCAAAAAACAGCTTTTGCTTAAAAAATCACATTTACGCCATCAAATCCGATACAATCATCTGTCTTCATGATTATTAAGCAGGAAATTATTACTTTTTTCAATTTGACAATTCTTGTTTAAGCCTATATTTACGACTTGTGTTTCGGTTATTTTACCTCTTGGCAGATTGCTTTTCCTACCCCCCGCCAGACCCGAGAGAGTCTAAAATCTGGTCCGTCCTCCCGACTATAGCCCAAAAACTTCACCTTAACATCCCCGACCTTGACAATCTGAGTCAAGATCTCCTCCGAAGCGAATACACCCGACTCTTTATAAGCGCCCCTTATGGGCCTCCTGCTCCCCCGTATGCCTCGGTCTATTTATCTCCTGAGGGAATTCTTTACCAAAAAGGCTACGATGAAGCCCAGAAGTTTTACTCTCAGGCCGGACTTGAGCCCCAAGAAGGCCCGGAGCCTGCTGATCACCTGGCCTTTGAGCTGGCCTTCATCGGACGCCTACTTGAGGAAGACCGGTGGGATATACTGGCGGCCTTCCTCCAGAAACATCTCCTCCGATGGTATCCGCTCTTCCTGAACCGTCTTCTGGCGGCCAAGCCACATCCCTATTTCGCCTTTTTGGCTCGGCTCACAGGAGAGGTTCTTCAAAACTTGTCCGAGGAGGTTTGTCATGAAAAGGAGGGGTTTTCTTAAACTCTCGGCGGCTACCTGGGCCACATTAGCCGCCATGGAGCTAAAGGGCAAAGGGCTCTTTAGGCCTAAAGTAACCCAGGCCTCTGAAACCGGAGACCTACCCGGCAGTCTGGGGGCCAAGGAGGTACCTTCAGTCTGTGAGATGTGTTTCTGGCGATGCCCTATTGTTGTCAAGGTCAAGGGAGGCAAGGTGGTAAAGATAGAAGGCAACCCGCTTTCTCCGGCCAACGGCCCTCGGGTATGCGCCCGGGGCAACTCGGGTATCCAGCTTCTCTATGATCCCGACCGGGTCAAGTACCCCCTTAAGCGAACTGGAGCCCGGGGGGAGGGAAAATGGGCCAGGATCTCCTGGGATGAGGCCCTAGATGAGGTAGCCCATAACATCAAAAAGATTAAAGACAAATATGGCCCCCATGCCCTGGCCTTTTTCGACCATGGGGCCTCGGCAGAATATTTCCGGGAAATCTTCAAGGAACTGGGCACGGAGAATTATTCTAACGAACCGGCCTTCTTTCAATGTGTGGGGCCGGTGGCGGTAGCCTATCTGACCACCATGGGATACGTGGTCTCAGGGACAAGACAATATGTTGATATGAGCCACACCAAGGCCATGCTCTTGGTAGGCAGCCACCTGGGGGAAAACCTTCATGTCTCTCACATCCGAGAGTACGTTGAGGGCTTGGCCCGGGGGGCCAAGCTGGTGGTAGTCGATCCTCGCTTCTCTGCCCCGGCTGGCAAGGCCGATCTCTGGCTTCCTATTCGCCCCGGAACAGATACAGCCCTGCTGTTGGCCTGGATCAACTATGTCATTCAGAAGAATCTCTATGATGAAAATTTCGTTCGAAAGAACTGCCACGGTTTTGACGAGCTTAAAGAGGCTGTCAAGGGTTACGACCTGAAGTGGGCGGCCAGAATTTGCGACCTCAAGGAAAAAGACATCAAGAAGGCCATAGAGATACTGGCCGAGGCCCGGCCTCAGGTGGTTATCTATCCTGGCCGGCACTCCACTTGGTATGGCCGCGGTGATGTCCAGCGTCACCGCTGTCTGGCCATCTTGGCGGCCCTTTTTGGGGCCATAGGAGTCCCGGGAGGGATTTATTTCCCCACGCCCATTCCCATCGGTGAAGCCGAATGTCTCATTGGCAAGGAGGAGGCAGGAGAGTCCGATACCCCTCTTAAGGAAAAGTTCCCCTTCGCCGAGCCTTTCCCGGGGAGCCCAACCAATGAAATCATTAAGGCCACCCTTACCGGAAAGCCCTATCCCATAAAGCTCTGGGGCGTCTGCGGGATAAATATTCTTCAAACCATTCCCAACCCTTACCAAACCATGGAGGCCATAAAGAAGTTAGACTTCATCTTTTCCGTAGAGATGCTTCCCACCGAGACGGCCATCTGGTCAGACATAGTTCTACCCGATGCGGTTTATCTTGAGCGTTACGATCACGTCTATAAAAATGATGAACTCCATCCCTTCATCACCATCAGGCAGCCGGCCGTAGAACCTTTAGGAGAGGCCAGGCCACCGTACTGGATCGCTCAACAGCTGGCCCGCCGTCTGGGCCTTTCTCTGTTTACCTGTGAAAACGAAATCGCCTACCTTAATGGTCAACTCAAAGAGATCGGCCTCTCGGTAGAAAAACTGACCCGGGCCGGAGGGCTAATTACCTTTCCCGGCAAACCATATCGTGACCCCAACAAGGGTCTGAATCTGGCCACCGAAACCGGGAAGGTAGAACTTTACCTTGAGGCTTTTGCTGATGAAGATTTTGACCCCATCCCCAAGTTTGAACCTACTCCGGCTCCCCCCAAGGGTTATGCTCGGCTTATCTACGGTCGAGTGCCAGTCCACACCTTTAGCCGGACCATGAACAATCTCTGGCTTCATAACGAATGGCCGGAGAATGAGGTCTGGATAAATGATGAAGTGGCCGCCAAGCTGGGAATTAAAGATGGCGAAATGGTGGTCTTGGTTAACCAGGACGGTTACAAGTCAAATCCCATCAAGGCCAAAGTCACCCCCGGCATCCGTCCCGATGCCATCTATTTGGCCCACGGGTTTGGTAGCCGGTCTCCCCGTCTGACCAAGGCTTACGGAAAGGGGGCCAGTGACCAGTTTCTCATCACTCACTACGTAGAAGATCCCTTCATGGGTTCTTCCAGCCACCGCACCAGCTTCGTCAAAATCATCAAAGGTGGCCGAACCCTGGACATCCCTGAACTCCGGCCGCTACCCCCGGAGATTCCCCGCTTTAAAATCAAAGAGGCCTAGGAGGTAAGAAATGAGCGCCCAAAACAGTCAATACGCTATGGTTATAGACCTTGATCGCTGTGTGGGCTGTCATGCCTGTGCTTTGGCCTGCAGGGCGGAGTGGCAAGTCCCTGTTCCCTATCGGAGAAATTGGCTCAAACGCCTGGGGCCAGAAAAGACCCCTTACGGTATTTCCTATACCTTTTATCCCGGGCTCTGTAATCACTGTGATGCCCCGGCCTGCATTACCGTGTGTCCGGTAGAGCCCCGGGAGAAAGAGTTCCATTGCAAGAAAACCGGAGCCACCACCAAAATGATGGTTAAAGCCACCTATAAAGAACCCTTTACCGGGATCGTCCTTATTGACAAAGACCGTTGCATTGGTTGCGGGGCCTGTGTTGAGGCCTGCCCCTATGGAGCCCGGTACCTTAACGAAGAGTTAGATGAGCCCAAGGCCGACAAGTGCACCTTTTGTATAGAAAGGATCCGCCATGGAGAGGTGCCAGCCTGTGTCAAGACCTGTATCGCTGACGCCCGAATCTTTGGTGACCTGGCGGATAAAGATTCGGAAGTCTATAAGTTGGTCCACAGAAAAGGGGCCATGCGCCTGACCTCCAAGGAAGTCAATATTGGCCCCAACGTATATTACATTGGTCAGAAAAAAGATCTCCATCTCCTCTGGGAAAAGTTTGCTCCCCATGAACGAACCTGGGAAAACGTAAAGGCCCCTGACCGCAGGAGAATCCTCTTGGCCACGGCCAGGCGCCTTAAGAAAAGGCTTGGTTAATTAAAGGGGGGCTTGGCCCCCCTTTAATCTTATTTGGCCCTTTTAAGTCCTGATAAATCAGGGTAGAAATTAGGGCCATGGGACTTCTGATCTATAATTCTCTCTCTCGCCAAAAAGAGCCCTTTGAACCCCTCAACCCTCCCCAGGTGGGAATGTATGTCTGTGGCATTACCGCCTATGATTATGCGCATATTGGCCACGCCCGCTCGGCCGTAGTCTTTGATGTAATCTACCGCTATCTCCGCTATCGTGGCTATAAGGTCACTTATGTGCGCAACTTCACCGACATCGACGACAAGATCATCAACCGGGCCCAGGAAACAGGAGAAGACCCCCTTCGTCTGGCCGAGCGGTTTATCAAGGCCTTTAGGGAGGACATGGCAAGCTTAAAGGTAAGCTCTCCCTCTATAGAACCCCGAGCCACAGAACATATCCCTGAAATTATCGCCCTCATCTCCCGACTCATCGAGACGGGTTATGCCTATGAATCCGAAGGCGATGTCTATTTTGCTGTCCGGCGTTTTCCCCGCTACGGCTCCCTTTCCCGTCGCAGTCTAGAAGAGATGAAGGCCGGGGCTCGGGTAGCTGTCTCGGAGAAAAAACGTCATCCCCTGGATTTTGCCCTCTGGAAGGCCGCCAAACCAGGAGAACCTTCCTGGGAAAGCCCTTGGGGCCGAGGACGTCCGGGCTGGCATATCGAATGCTCCGCCATGGCGATGAAGTATTTGGGAAAGACCATCGACATTCATGGTGGGGGCTTGGATCTCATATTTCCCCACCACGAGAACGAGATTGCCCAGAGTGAGGCGGCCACAGGTCAAACTTTCGTCCGCTACTGGATCCACAACGGCTTCGTAACCATTCGTGAAGAAAAAATGTCTAAAAGCCTCGGCAACTTTGTCACTATTCGGGATGTACTGGCTGAATATCATCCGGAGGTTATTCGACTCTTTCTTCTTTCCAAACACTATCGAAGCCCTCTGGATTTCAGTCCTGAAGCAATGGCTGAATGGCAGGCGGCCCTAGAACGGGCCTATGAGACCATGCAGGCCATAGCTACCCTGCGGGCTTCTTCGGACCGGCCTCCGGGACGAAAGCAAATCCGGAAACTGGGAGAGATTGAATCCTTCTTTGCCCATTTTGAGGAGAAATTTACCGAAGCCATGGACGAAGACTTCAACACTGCCAGGGCCATTGGCTTGTTTTTTGAGGGAATCTCTCTGCTCAACCGTTTGCTTACCCTGGCTGGCCCCTCCCCTACCAGAGAGCATGAACGCTTAGCCCATTGCGCTCTCTCCCGTCTGCGTCGGCCTGTAAGCCAGATCCTTGGGCTACTTGAGGAGGATCCAGAGACCTATCTTCTGGAGGAAAGAAGACGCCTGATAAAAAAACTTGGTCTGGATGAGAAAAAGATTGAAACTTTGGTGGCCGAAAGAGAGGCCGCCCGCCAGAGGAAAGATTTCGCTAAGGCCGACGAAATTCGCAATCGGCTCCAGCAGATGGGAGTTGTCCTCCAAGACACCAGAGAGGGGACCAAATGGAAGGTGCAAAGGCCATCTTCGCCAGCCTGAACCCTTTTGATTACCTTCTGCTGGCCATCTTTGCCTTCTTCTTTATAAAAAGCCTGGTTTATGGCTTTAGCCGGGAGTTGGCCTCCCTGGTAGGGCTTATTCTGGGCCTCTTTCTGGCCGGACGTTTCTATTATCTGGTGGCCAAAATTCTATCTCCGTGGCTTTCAAATCAGCTTCTGATCACTGGTTTGTCATTTATCACCGTCTTTTTAATTGTCTATCTTTCTTTTTTTATCCTCGGTGTCCTTCTCCGTCGCACCCTGGCCCTTATTCGCCTGGCCTGGCTTGATCGCCTTTTGGGAGGGGCCCTGGGCCTCCTGAAGGCCACCGTGGCGGCCGCCATTTTGGTTATTTTATTGGTCTCCTTCATCCCCAGGGGGGAACGACTCCTCAACACTTCACGCCTTTATCCCTATCTTCAGCGAATCACCGAAGTGATGGTTCTCTTGTTACCGAAGGACCTCAAGGCCCGCTTCAAATACCGATTGCGCCACAGTCTGCCAGCCCCCCGGGCGGGGGAACGCCATGTCTGATCTTTTTCGCCAGAAGGCCCTCAGCCTTTATTTGCAACGACACCTAGATGATCCTGTGCGGTGGTGGCCCTGGGGAAAGGAGGCCTTCAATCGGGCTAAGGAACTCAAACGGCCGGTTTTTATTTCTATCGGCTATGCCGCCTGCCACTGGTGTCATGTAATGCAGCGGGAGTCCTTCCGGGACCAGGAGATAGCTACCTTCCTTAATGAAAAGTTCGTTCCTATCAAGGTAGATCGCGAAGAGAGACCGGATGTAGATGCCCTCTACATGAGGGCCTGCCTTCTCCTTACGGGAAATGGCGGCTGGCCTCTTTCCGTCTTCGCCACCCCTGAAGGGTGGCCTTTTCTGGCGGGAACTTACTTCCCCCGATCTGGAAGCCGCCAACGACCTGGTTTTCTGGAAATTCTTCAGGGAGTAAGTACTGCCTGGGAGAGAGACAGGAATCGCCTTGAGGCTTCAGCCAGACAGATTGCCAGGGCCCTTGCTCCTCTCCAGAAAAAGGCCTCCAACCTTCCCAACAAGGGGATCTTCCTTCAGGCCCTTGAGGCTCTCAAAGAGGCCTTTGATTGGCGACATGGTGGGCTTAAAGGAACTCCTAAGTTCGCCATGCCCTCGACCCTCTATTTTATGGCCTTAGCCTATCGTCGACTGGCCCGTCCTGAAGCCCTTGAGATGTTGGAGAACACCCTCCTTAATCTCCGGTTAGGAGGGATTTATGATCATCTCGGCTTTGGCTTTCACCGCTACAGTCTAGATGCCGCCTGGCACGTGCCTCACTTTGAAAAAATGCTCTATGATCAGGCCCTGATTTCTATGGCCTATCTTGAAGCCTACGAACTCACCGGGCGCCCCTTCTACGCTCAGGTAGCCCAGGAGATATTCCGCTACGTTGAGGAAAACCTCTTATTACCTAATGGCCTGCTGGCCAGCTCTCAAGATGCCGAAAGTCAGGGGCGGGAGGGCTGGTATTATCTTTGGAGCCGGGAAGAGGTTCGCGACATCCTCGGCCGGGAGCTAGGGGATCTCTTCAGCCAGGTTTTTAACCTCAAGACCGAAGGCAACTTTATTGATCCGGTAAAAGGCCGACGAACCGGACGTAATATCATCTTTCTCCGAGCCCCTCTTCACCAACTTATAAGGGAGCTGGGCTTGAATCGCGCCCAGGTCCAGGCCTTAGATGAGGCCAAAAGGCGCCTTTTAGAGGCCCGCAGGCAAAGAGTGCCTCCTGAAAGGGACGAGAAGATTATCGCCTCCTGGAACGCCATGATGGCCCGCAGTCTCTACCGAGCCGCCAGAATTTTGAGAAAAAAAACCTATCTCCAGCAGGCTGAAAGGATCATGCATCAACTCCTAAAAGACGGCCAACCACTCTGGCATTGCCGGGCCGGAGGTAAAATCACCTGCTCCGGACTTCTTGAGGACTATGCCTGGGTTCTCCTAGCCCTTTTAGAGGCCGAAGCGACCACAGGTCGCCCAAATACCATAAAGGATGCTCTAGCTCAGGAGATGATCTCCCGCTTTCAAAAAGAAGGGCTCTTTTATCTTTCTGACGGCGAAGACCTTCCCCTCCTTGTCCACGAAGATTACGATGGAGCGGTTCCTTCACCTCCTGCCGCCGCCACTTTGGCCCTGAGTAGCCTTCCCAATTTTGAAGACCCAGCCCGCAATTCACTTTTGGCCGATCTTCCGCTTATTCAGTTAGATCCCCTTGGGCACACTTTCTGGCTCATAGCCCTGGCCAAACAAATCTGACGTTCCTTTATTAGATAGATAAAACCGATACCTCCCCCGAAATCCAACCGACAAAAGCGATTTGACCCCGAAGGAAACCATCAATAACCTAAGTCAGCATGGCTGTCTTGGCCCTTCCCAACATCTTTGGTTCAGACGCTGAAACCTTAGCCCGCTTTGCCTATAACCACGGCTTTAAGGCCATAGACTGGACCCTTGAGCCCTCCAGCACGCTTTCAGACTTAAGAGAGCAGATAAAGATCCTTGAAGGCCTTGAAGTTCGCTTTCATGCCCGGTTCTTTGGGATAGACATTGCCTATTCTGACCAACGGGCTCAGGAGGCCTTAGAAATCTACCGTCGTTTCATAGATCTCGTTTCTCTGGTTGGGGGAAGGCACCTTACCATTCACATTGGGTTGGGGGTTAAACCTGAGGATCTCTCTTTAGAAGTGGCTAAGAGAAACCTTACGTCTCTGGCCTGTTACGGACGCCAAAGGGGCGTTTTGGTTTCTCTGGAAAACATTACTAGAGGGTGGACAGCAAACCCAGAGATCTTAAGAGATTTGGTCTCCAGAGGGGTGGGCCTAACCTTTGATATCGGTCACGCCCTGGTCGTAAGTCAGAGGCTAAAAAGAGACCTTTACTGGGAATATCTCAGACCTCACTACCAAAAGGTTTTTTCGGCCCATATATACCATACGGAGACACCCCGGGGGCACGAGCCACCAAAAAGCCTGGAGGATATACGGCCCAGACTCGATGTGCTAAGGTGGCTACCAAATTGTAACTGGTGGGTAATTGAGCTTCACCGTCCAGAAGAGGTTCTGGCCTGCCAGCAAATTCTCCGGAAATATCTCCAGGGCAAGAGGTCTTATGAAATGTCTTCTCCTCCTCCTAGATGGTCTGGGCGACCGAGGGCAGCCTCTCTTTGAGGGCCGGACTCCCCTGTGGTCTGCCCGAACTCCAAACCTGGACCGTTTGGCCTCTCTGGCTACGACCGGGCTTTTTCATCCCTTAAGTCAAGGGGTACCCCTCCCCAGCGAGGTGGCCCATTTCCTCCTTTTTGGCTATTCACTGGAAGAATTTCCGGGAAGGGGAGCGCTAGAGGCTATTGGAGGAGGAATTAAGCTTGAAGAATCAGAGGTGGCCATTTTGGCCCGACTGGTAAACGTAACCTCCCGGGAAAGACATCTTATCCTTCACCACGACTCTCCTGATCTCTCCCCTGAAGAACTTAAGGCCCTGGCCTCGGCTATATCCTCCTTCTCTCAAGAGGGAATAGAAGTTCGTTTCTTTCTTCTTCAAGGCCCAAGTGGGGTCTTAATCCTCAAAGGAGACGTCTCCCATCACCTTACAGACTCTAATCCCATCTATCCTGGACGTCCGCTGTTGGAGATCCGGCCCCTGAAAACCGAAGCTCAAAGAACGGCCAAAGTCCTTAATAAATACCTTATCTGGTGTCATCGGGTCTTAGGGGCCCATCCAGTAAACCAGGAAAGGCATTCTCGGGGCTTGGCCACAGCCAACGCCTTGGCCACCCAAAGGGCCGGACGGCTCCGCCCTGTAACCCCTTTTGTCCAAAAATGGGGACTCAAGGGGGCCTTTATTGGCACAGGAGGTGTCTATCAAGGCCTGACCAAACTTTTAGGAATGGAGATGATTCTAGACAGAGATACTAAGGATCCAGAGAAGGATCTTAGCCGCCGTCTGAGCAAAGCCCTTGATCTCAAAGGTTTTGACTTTATCCATGTCCACACCAAGGCCCCAGATGAGGCAGCCCACACCAAAGACCCCAAAGAGAAGCTCAAAGTCATTGAGGCCCTGGATAGGGCCTTGACCCCTTTGGTAAATTTCTGGGAAAAGGAAAGAGATGACCTTCTGGTGATAACTGCTGATCATTCTACTCCTAGCTCAGGGGCTATGATCCATTCCGGTGAAAGTGTCCCTCTCTTAATGCTTAATCGCCACACCAGAAGAGATAATGTGCGACGGTTTAATGAAATAGACTGTGCCTCCGGGGCCCTGGGGCAGGTCAGAGGAAAGGAGCTTATGGCCCTGGTGCTTAATTTCTTGGATCGAGGCAAGCTCTTTGGCCTGCGGGATTCACCGATTGATCAGCCATATTTCCCGGGCCCGGGGGATCCTATAAAGATATCATGATCTCCGAAAGGCTTCGAGACATTTTGAGTGAGAGAAGGCCCTTAGTAACCAATTTCCCCTCCTGGCTTATTTCGCCAACCACCCTTAAAGAATTAAGGAAGCTGAAAGGAGTGGCTGTTGCTGAGATTGCTGGTCGAGATAGCTTGGCAGCTGTCTTAAAGGCTACAGAAGAGGAGGACATTCGAGCCATATTACCCACCATCGCCTATACGGGGACAGAATTTGGTGATTGGAACATTCCTTATGAAAAGGCCCTAAGCCTAAAAAACCTCAAGCGCAAAGATATTAAGGTCTTTAAACCAATCTTTTTGGGCGATCCGCGACTGTGGTGGCGTCTGTGTGGTCGCCCCCTTGGTCAGCTGATCAAAAAATTTGGCTTCTACACTCCCTGCCTTGGCTGTCATCTCTATCTTCACATTGTGAGGGTTCCCTTGGCCAGATTGATAGGAGCTCGTCTTATCATTGCTGGTGAGAGAGAAACCCACGATGGACGGATCAAACTCAATCAGCTTCCTGTAGCCCTGGATGCTTATGAGAGCCTCCTTAAGGAAGTTGGTCTTCGTCTTGTTTTGCCCTTACGGAAAGTGGATTCTGGAGCCGAAATTGAACGAATTCTGGGCCGTCCGTGGGGCGAAGGGGCCGAACAGATGTCTTGTGTCTTGAGTCAAAATTACCTTGATGAGGCCAAACGGCCAGTGTCTGAGGAGGGGATAGAGGAAATTCTTCAGAATTTCCTGATCCCTGAGGCCCAAAAATGGCTAGCCGAGCATCTCAGCGGGCTAGCGTAGATGCCTTTGCCATGGACCGGTCTTTCCCCGCTGCTCGTGGTGCCCGATAATACAGATGGATTCAATCCGCCCCCCCTTCTCAGGAAGATAGTAAACCTGAAGCAGGGTCCCGGGGGTGAGATCTGACCAACTAGCTGCCTTCATCTGAGCCGTCTCGCCCACCCCTGAGACCCTGAAAAGCTCAACCTTAGGGCTTACAGGGATGGTCAGCGTTTGGGCCCCGATCTTTAGCACTACCCCTTTAAGGTGTCCGCCCTTAAGAATTTGCTTCTCCACCAGAGCGTAAACCTGACGTTTGTCCGCCTTAGGAACCCGGCCGAAAAGAATCTTGATGGGCCTATCCCCATCTTGCACTTGCACGCCTTGGACCAATCCAACAGGAGAAACCAGAGAATAAAACATCAAAGTTATCAGCCAGATTTTATAATTCATTCCGGCCTCCTTATGGAGTTAATCAAGATCTCGCCAGGAGCCCTTCTTAAACCAGGCCTTAATGGCCGTAACCACCGGCTGGGTCCCCTCAGTAGTGGCCTGAATAATAAGGTCTCCCAGAGAACTGAGTTCACCCACCGGCACTCCATCACCCAGCTTTATTCCTGCTGGATAGGTTGGAGTGCCTCCAAAGGTTACCTTATCATTTTCATCGATGGTCCCATCATTATTGACGTCAAAGACCGGACTGTCGTAGGGGGTCACACAGCCTGAATCATAACGAACCACAAAAAGCCAGGCCTCACCGCTTCCGCTACATTGATCCCCGGTAGGGATAAAGGTCACAAAGAAGACATATCCCCCAAGGACTAAAGGAGGGGTAAGAACCCTTTCGGCCCCACCGGCTGGCCCCGTCCGAGGGAGTTCAATAGCCCAGCCCTTTCTGGTAGGATCACACCCCCCGGTGATAACGGCGTAGTCTCCAACAATGTTGATCTGATTGACATTAAGGTCTGTCAGGCTGAGTTGACCAGTATTCTCATCCCGGACACCAACCATATATTGGACGGTACCATCTTGACCGTCTGTCCAATCCCAGTATTTTCCGGTGCCAAAATAGACCCAGATCTTGCCATCAGCCACTCCATAGGCCGGATGGGCGGTTATAGGATGACCGGAGCCAAGGTTGAGGATTACCTGTGAGGTAGGCGCCCCGGAAAGATTGTCCACTCGCCAGAGCCGGCCCATCATATCCCCTAAATAGAGGCGGTCAACGCGGTCATTAAAATCAGAATCAACCGCTACAGGAGTAGTAAGCATGTTCCCCCCCTCACTACCCAGTTGAAGACTCCACTTGCTGGCCCCATTGGTGGCTCCCACAGCGAAAAGCCAAGCCTGTTTGGTAGGCCAATCAGCGTCGACCTGGGCATATCCAGAAGGGAGAAAGGCCACCCAGGAATCGTCTTCAAGTTGGGCAATGGCTGCCTGATTCCAGGTCTCTCCCAGATTAGGATCCGAAAACTCCCACAGGGGCTGGACACCATCGGCCGTGGGGGTGGTTATGTCCAAGGCAAAGAATTGGTTACCACCTCGTCCCAGACCACAGACAAGTATTTTCTGGCTACCCAGATCCTCTATTACTGGGGTGCCATCTAGCATGTAATCATGACAATAAGTGGGCGAGAAGTAGCCCAGCTCCTTGTAGCGAGAGAGCACCGCTGAGGGAATATAGGCAAAGACCTCCTCACCAGAGTTGACATCAAAGGCATGAAGCATGCCATCGTTAGCTCCCACCCAGATAAGACCGTCCTCCACCCGGGGTTGACTGCTGATAATATCTCCCAGCGGGCGTTCTCGGGTTCGAAAATTGCTGCTACTACTACCACAGGCAAGTTCTCCCCGGATAAAGCGGACTTCATCTTCCGTAAGATCATAGGTATCAGGTGAGATAATAGCGTTTATCCGGGTAAGATTGGCCACCGTAAAGGCAAATTTGCCGCTGGCATCTTTGGTATAAATGTTACGGGAAGAACCACAAGCAAGGGTGGTATTGGTTGTCCAGCCAGTATCGGAACTATACCAAAGGCTGGCATCCAGATTGCCCATAATCATAGCCACAATATCGTCGATTTTACTGGCATCGTAGCCAACTAGGGCCTCACTTCCCATGGCAGCGGAGACAGCATTTTGGTCCAGAAGGAAGTTACGCAGGGCGGTTTCATCAATTTGCTCTGCCACATCAAGATTGCCATCCCCGTCGATATCCTCTCCGGGATCCAATTGATTGTTGCCATTTACGTCTTCATCTTGGGCATCAAGATGACCATCTCCATCAACATCATTAAAGTGATGCCACCTGGCTAAGGCCCGAGCATTGGAAAGCGAATGACAATTGGCACAGTTATAACGATACGGGCCGGTTTTGACCTCACCAGTCCAGTCAGAGACGTCAAAACCTGTATAGATCTGGATATTGCCATAGTTGGTTCTGGTGGCTGTCCCGCTTCCGGTCCGAAAAACGGTCTGTTTTATCTCATAGATAATGGAGCGCAGAATGTCGGCCAGCTCGTCCGGGTTGCGAGCGATGAAAGGATCTGGCACCCCGTCATTGTCGTTGTCTCGATGAAGAGCAAAGGTATTTATGCCATCGGCTTCTTCATTGGCTACCCGGGCCATAACCCTCAGTTGAGCATCCTGATTGGGAGGAAGGTTAAAGCCGACAGCAATAGCGGTAACGCCGCTCTGAACCAGATCCCGGGTACGAGTCTCAACATTGGCCTCACTTGAACCAATATTACCCTGACCATCGGTGATGAAGATGGCGAATTTTTTACCACAGGGCTGAGGAGAATAATAATTCCCTGATTCATCGGCCAGATTGCCGGCAAAGTAGTCATTAGCCGCCACAATGGAGGGAGAAAAAGGGGTCCCCCCACCAACCATAATCCGGAAGACATTGGCTGTAGCGGAAACCTTGGCGTGGGCAATACTGTTTAAGGCATTATCTATCTCTGCAAAGTGGGCCTCACTATAGGGCTCACAGCCTACATAAACGCGAGTGAAGTTCTGGTTGGTGGGAAAATCCTGTTTAAAAAAGGCTACCCCGGTAGAAAGTGAAGAATCAGCTACCAGTTGTCGGATGACCCTGGTAGCTACCTCTATTCGACTCATGTTGAGATAATTCCCCAGCACTAGGGTGTCTGATTCATAGCCGGCGGGAATCCCTTGATTGTCACAAAACTGGGCAATACCACCGCCAGTAAAAAACCAAGCGCAATTTCCCGGACAAAAGTGATAGGCGATGTAGATCTCTGAACCGTTAACTAAAACCGTTGGCGGATCAAGATTGCTACTGTGCCAAGTCCAGTCAGCGATTCCATATTGGTTGAGGATAGAGGTTACATTACCCGAAGGATCCTGAAAGGCTCCAGTACATAAATTAACTGGACACTCGGCGTTCTCTGGATTGCTACTGTCATAGGTGTTGGTAATAATGTGGCTTGGGTCATCAAAGCACTGATAAACTAGATGATAACGCTGGCTACCATCAATGACATATTGACGATTAAAGACCTTGTTGTTAAGCCCCTGGTCAGTATAAAAGCCAGAGTAGGTAGTGGTAGGATCATACGAAGGTGTCCAGTCTGGTCGAGGCCCTAAGATCATACTCCCCGAAAGATCCACCACGAAGAGTATCTCAGGGATGGAATAAGTCCCTAAGTATATGGGGATCTCCCCACAGACGTTAGCCAAGGATGGCCGAGGATATCCCAGGGCCAAGCCCAGAACAAACAGCAATAAGGCCTTTGTAAAGGCTTTCATAAGGACACCTCCTTAATAGTTAAGGACAGGCAGAGACGGCCCGCTGGCCGTAAGCCTCTATGGTATACCCGCTGGTGGTCCAGCTACGGATCAGGTATTCCTCACAGGCTGATGACGGATTGGTACATTTATAGGATTGAGACCCCTGGTAGCAGGCCTGAAAAGTAACCGAGTAATTTACAGTGATTTGGTTTTCAGAAGAGGGAAGGGTAAGGCTCCAGGTGCCTGTGAGCCCTTCAGACACCTTGTTCAACCCCAAACGGATACCCGTCTCTGCAGCATAAAAGTCTTGATAGTAGTCTCGATTGGCTACAGCCGTCCAGGTTTCCACCAGGGCATCTCGACTGGCCCACATACCTACAGCGGTAAGAATAAGAAGAACCACCAGGGCCAGGACCAGGGTATTCCCTTGCTGATTCTGGATCATAAGGTATCCCCCCGGGCCCGAAAGATAGTGTATTGAAGCCGCTTACTGCCCCAAAAAAGGGTGATGATTACCTGCTTTAACTCGTCTGAGTGGGTGATTAGACGACACTGAACAGAAAACGATACACCCGCATAATTGAGAGTGGAGGGGATATTGTTACAAACGGTGTCCAGATCTTCAAAGTCTCGACTAAAAACATGCTCCTCCAAAAGGGCCTGACCTTCAAGGGTAGCGTAGGTAAGCTCCTTGGAAATTTTGGTCCCCCGCAGGGAGGCAATATTCATACTGGCCAAGGCCAGAATACCCACAGAGAGGACAGAGATGGCAATAAGTACCTCCAGGAGAGAAAAACCAGCCTTGTCTATCTTTTTAGTCTTTTTAGTTCCCATCATAGGCCAAGGTTCCGAGGGGCTATGGCCACCTCCAGATAGCGGCGACGGTAATTATCGTTAAAGGGACCACAAATGGGATAGGTTTCGCTGTTGGTATACCGAGGATCAGCCTCGGCCGAACGGACAACCATCTGGATCTTGACGACTCGAATAGACGAAAGCTGGGCCGCAGAGGGGGTAGAGGTCTCTGTTCCGTCGGCAAGAACGTAAGTAAATTGAAAGCAATCTACCTGACTGCCCTCTCCCCCTATCAAGGGATCGGTGTTTCGCGACAAGCGCCGATTGGCGGAACTATAGGCAAAGGTTATCCGTTCATTGGTATCATCGCAGTCCCCATCGCCGTTTAGATCCATTTCAATCTGAAGGTTGTTGGCGTCGGCCGTATCTATCCAGTTCCCACAGACTGCCGAACCGGAAGGATCATAACCGGTCATCCGGATCTCCTTGACCAGGGTGTTAAGACTGGCCCGGATATCCTGCTGCACAAGGGCCGTATCATGGACCACCGCGGAAGCCTTTAACTGACCATTGAGGGCGGCATATATCCCCAACCCGACAAGAGAAATCATGGCCAGGGAGACCAACAACTCTACCAGAGTAACTCCTTGAGTTTTAGCAATCACTGTTTTTGTCACAGACAACCACCCGACCAGAGCGACTAAGTTTTATCTTGTAAAAAGAATTAGTTCGCCCCGAGACAAGCCTTAGGCTCCCATTTCCTCCACCGGCAAGACAGGATGGCTGCCCTCTCACAAACTGTGGCCCTGTAGCACAGCCGAAAAAGGCAACGGAGGAAAGGGTCACCGCCTGGGGAAGGGCAACACTCTTTAAGACTGTCTCTCCGGCATCAAGAGAGGCGTTATCATTGGCATCAACAAAGATCTGATAGCTACTGGCATTATTGGTTAGGCTGACGACAACCCTTGACTGCCGACGCAGTGAGGCTACCCGGGCGTACTGAAGATCGGCAGCCAAAGTTTTAGTGGCCCCTTTAAGGGCCAGATCATCCCTTAGACTGCTGAGCCTAGGGATGGCCAGAGTAGCAACAATGGCCACCATAGCCATCACCACCAAAGCCTCAATAAGGCTAAAGCCCGTCTTTTCCCGAAATTTTCGGAAAATCTTTGGGATCACTAAGGTCATCAAGGCATTAGATAGCAAGATTTATTCCCTAAAGCAGATCTAAAGCAGATCTCCTCAAATTAAGGTCTATTTGCCTTAATTCGGCTCCAAAAGGGGATCCCATAAGCCGATAAAGGACGACAGGTGGTCAATAAGCGGCCAAGGCTGACCTTTTTTGTCACCAAGGAAGCCTTTGAGGCTATGGATCCCTCAAATGGAGAAAAAGAAAAAAATCGGACCAAGCATTGCCATTTTCTTTGAGCTTTGCTAGATTTGCGCCAGCTCTCTTCAGGAGGTAGGGGTGAGATCTTTTGGTAAATGGTTTCTAATGTGGCTCTTGGTTTTAGCCCTGGGCGTGGCCTTCTGGGGGTGTGCCAAAAAGCCGGTCTCGCTTCCTCCGGAAGGAAGCGCCACACAACCTACGGCTCAAGCGGAAACAGAAAGCCGCGCTCCTGAGACTGGTCAGGAAGCCTCTCTGAGGGCACCTAAACAGGGCCTTCTTAAAGAAGAGGTTCTTACTCCCTCATCGAAGTCCACTAAAGAAGAGAGGCTCTCTCAGGAACAGAAGCAACTCCTTTATGGGCGAAGCACTCCTCCTCTTAAGGCCATCTTTTTTGATTTTGATGACTACACCATCCGGCCAGATATGCGTTCCCGATTAGAAGAAAATGCCCGCTATCTTCTCGCCCATCCCCAGGTAACCGTTGAACTTCAGGGAAACTGTGACGAAAGGGGAAGCACAGAGTACAACCTGGCCTTAGGAGAAAAAAGGGCCCTTTCGGTAAAAAAATACCTTGTTAACCGTGGAGTTTCGGCCCAGAGGTTGATTACTGTAAGCTTTGGTGAGGAGCGTCCCCTTGACCCCAGGCACACCGAGGAAGCCTGGGCCAAAAATCGTCGTGTCGATTTAGTAATCATCAAATAGTCTCAAGATTTGGAGGCCTTCATGAAGAAGTTTCTTGGTCTTTTAGGTCTTATTATTGCTCTTCTCCTTTTAGCGCAGTGGGCCCACGCTCAAAATCCTCCTAAAATCGCTGTCATCCATATGCAAAAGGTGGTCAAGGAGTCAAAGGCCGGACAGGCCGCTCTTAAAAAACTTAACCAAAAGTTTGCCGCCCTTCAGAAGGAACTTCAGGCCAAAGAGACCGAGCTTAAAAAGTTCAAAGAAGATTTGGAAAAGAAAGCTCCCCTTCTGTCACCGGAGGCCCGTCAGGAAAAGGAACGAGAGTATCAAAAAATGCTTCGGGAATACAAGGCCAAACGCGAGGATGCTCAGTTTGAGATCCGCCAAGCGGAACAAAAGGCCCTTGAACCCATCATGAAGGATCTTCGGGGAATCGTCTTCGATTACGCCAAAAAGGAAGGGTTTGATCTCATCTTAGAGAAAAACATGCCTGGAGTTTATTACACCTCAGATAAGATCGAAATTACCCAGAAGATCATCGAACTTTACGACCAAAAGTTCGAGAAGGGGGAGGCCCTAGGCGGCAGATAAAATGCTCCTGGCGGCCGATATCGGTGGCACAAAGACAGCCATTGCCCTTTTTGCCCCGGGAGACTTTGCCCCTCAGGAACTTCGCATCTATCAAAATGCTCGCTTTCCCTCGGCAAAGGAGCTTCTCACCACCTATCTTGAAGAAAGTTCCTCCAAGGGCCTGCTGAAGGCCGCTGTCTTTTCCCTGGCCGGGCCGGTCATCGACGGCCGGTGTCAGATGATAAATCTCGGCTGGACCCTGACGGAAGAAGCTCTCTGCCAGATCCTAGAAGTTTCTCAGGTCAGGCTGATCAACGATCTTGTAGCCACGGCCTACGGAACTCTGGTTATCCCCTCTCAAGATCTTCTGTCTCTAAAGGAGGGGCATCCGGTCCAGCAGGCCCCCCGGGGAATCATTGCTGCCGGCACTGGTCTTGGCCAATCAGTGCTCATCCCCCTGGAGGATAAAGGCCATCTCGCCCTGGCAACCGAGGCCGGTCACGCCGACTTTGCCCCAGCAGATGATTTGGAGTGGGGACTTTATAAATATCTCCACCGAAGATATGGTCACGTAAGTGTAGAGAGAATCGTCTCTGGGCCGGGGATTGAAAACATCTATCGTTATCTTCTAGAAAAAGGACCTACCCCTGATGATCCCTTCGTTCATCAGAGGCCTCAGGCCAGAGCCCCGGAAATAGTGGCTGCAGCGAATAAAAGCCCCACCTGCCGTCAGGCCCTTCAAATATTCCTAAGGGCCTATGGCGCTGAGGCCGGGAATCTGGCCCTAAGGACTCTGGCCCGCGGAGGAATCTATCTCGGTGGAGGGATCGCTCCCAAGATAGTCTCCCACCTTAAAGGGGAAACCTTTATTTCAGCCTTCCTGAGCAAGGGACGCCTGCAGCCCCTCTTAGAAGAAATCCCAGTCTATCTCATCCGCAACGAAGAGACTGCCCTCCTGGGAGCCGCCTATCTAGGACAATCCCTTATATAGGTCCAACCAGCCCACTTTAAATCAACTTTAAACTTAAAGTTGATCTTACCGAAAAAATTAAAAGCATGGGGAATCTGGCCGTCGAAAAGAAAGAATTTGAAGCCGTCCCTTTGGATTTCTTCTTCTTGGGGAAAGATGCTGATTTCCCCATCTATCTGGCCACCGACAAAGAAGGAAAAAGGTTTGTCCTCTACAAAGCCAGTGGAGAGAGCTTCTCCCAGAAAGACCTGGATCGCCTCCGAAAAAGTGGCGTCAAAAATCTTTTCATCCGCCGTCAGGACCGTCAGAAACAGCTGGCTTACGTAGTCAGGCAAACCAGAGAACGTCTCCACAGGGATATCCCCACCTCAGAAAAGGCCGTTCTCCTCTATCGTTGCGCCAATCTGGTCTTAAAGGAGGCCTTCAGAGAGCCCAAAGAAGAAACTATCAAGATGTGTCGAGAGTTCGCTAAAGGTGAGGTTGTCCGACTGCTCAAGGAAGAAATAAGTCTGGCCAACCTCCTCCTTCTCATGGAACATCACTACACCACCTACACCCACTCCGTAAACGTCTGTTCCCTGGCCGTAACCTTTGCCTTAAGTTTAGGGTTCCGAGGCCAAGAGCTTGAGGCCATTGGTGAGGGAGCTCTTCTCCATGATCTAGGCAAGGCTTTGATTCCCTTGTCTATTTTAGACAAGCCTGCAGCCCTCACCAAAGAAGAATTCGAACTTATCAAAACCCATCCGGAAAAGGGCCTTATTCCCATCCGTAAAAGCGGCCCTTTACCCTCTATTACCAAAGAGATTGTCCTTTACCACCATGAAAAGATCGATGGAAGCGGTTACCCCAAGGGATTAAAAGGAGAAGAGATACCTGTTTATGTTCATCTAGTAACCTTAGCCGATATCTTTGATGCCCTTACTTCAAGGCGCCCCTATAAGGGGCCCCATCGGGCCTCAAAGGCCCTCGAATGTATGTGCCACGAAATGGGCGGGCAACTGGATCACCACCTCCTTAAGGCCTTTTGTCAACACATTGCACAGGCCTCTCAAAAGGTTCTCCGAGGAGAAGTCCCTAAGCAATAAGGACAGCAATTATTCCGGTAAGGAAGATTCCGTCGAAGGTTCCTGCCCCGCCGATAGAGGCCACCGGGGCCCCCAACCGGGGAATATCACGAAGATGAAAAATATCGGCCCCGAGAAGGGTCCCAAGTGAGCCAGCGGCATAAGCAAGGGCTGCTGAATGTTCAGGAGAAAGAATCAGCCCCACCAAGGCGGCCAAAATGGGAGGGATAAAGATCGGAATAGCAATACCCAAGCCAGGAACAGGACGAGCCAAAAAATAAACCACCAGGGCCACGACAATCGTTCCTAAAAAGACTGTCCCCAGCATTCCCAATTTAACTGTCAGGTAAAGGGACAAAAGGACGGGTATCAAACAGCCACCGACGTTTACAGCGATGACTGTCGTTCGTTCCTCCATTCGGGGAGGAATACGATATCGAATTCCGAAGAAAACGATCTCCCCGGGAGGCTGGAAGGTCATGGTCCGGACCTTTCTAAGGGGAATATTGATACTTGAACCAAGAAGGGAGAGAAAAAGATAGGCCCAGATCTGAAAAGGGGAAAGTCCGAGCTTCTCAAAGGCTACGGTGATAAGGCCAATATGGATAAAGGCGAAAAGAAAGAGAAGGAGGATCAGAAAAAAGAGGAAGAAGATCAGGGCAAAGGGATTAAAAATCACCGACTTTCTCTCCCAGAAAGGCCTTTAGGTCATCACCTTCAAGGATCTCTTTTTCTAAAAGATGTTGGGCCAAAGCCTCCAGTCGATCCCTATTTTTAAGCAGGATATCCTGTGCCCGCTGATAACAATGGAGAATAATGTTCTGCACCTCGGTATCTATCTCCCGGGCCGTGGCCTCGCTGTAATGTTTGCTTTCTTGAGTGATAACAGGAAGGAAAAGGGCCTGTCTTTCCCGAAAACTCTGGGGCCCCAGCCTATCACTCATTCCGTACTCCATGATCATAGAGCGAGCGATAGCCGTAGCCTTTTCCAGATCATTTTGGGCTCCGGTAGAGGCCTCACCGAAGATAAGTTCCTCTGCCGCCCGACCTCCAAGAAGCACCGTCAATCGATCCAGTAGTTCGGACTTGGTCATAAGATAACGGTCTTCGGTGGGAAGCTGGAGGGTGTATCCCAGGGCCGCTACACCTCGAGGAATTATCGAGACCCTATGGACTGGATCGGCATGAGGAACAGAGGCCGCCACCAAGGCGTGGCCGGATTCGTGATAGGCAATAATCTCCTTTTCCTTGCGGGTAATATAGCGATTCTTTTTCTCCAGGCCGGCAATAACCCGATCGATGGCCTCCTCGAATTCCTCCATGGTAACGGCTGATTTCCCTCGCCGAGCCGCCAAGAGGGCAGCTTCGTTGACAATATTGGCTAGATCTGCCCCCACCATACCTGGCGTGCGGGCGGCAATAACATGAAGATCTACGTCGGGGGCCAGTTTGACCCGCCGGGTGTGGACCTTAAGAATAGCCTCCCGTCCTCTTAAATCTGGACGATCAACCACAATGTGACGATCAAAGCGCCCCGGCCTCAGAAGGGCCGGATCCAGAATCTCCGGACGATTGGTGGCGGCGATGATAATAACCCCCTTTTTGGTGTCAAAGCCGTCCATCTCTGTCAAAAGCTGGGTAAGGGTCTGTTCCCTTTCATCCACTCCAGCAAGAGGAGAAACTCCCCGGGCCTTACCCAGGGCGTCGATCTCGTCAATGAAGATAATACAAGGGGCTTTGGCTTCGGCCGTGGCGAACAGGTCTCGCACCCGGGCCGCCCCCACCCCGACAAACATCTCCACAAAAGAGGAACCCGAAAGGGAGAGGAAGGGAACCCGGGCTTCCCCGGCCACGGCTTTGGCCAGAAGGGTTTTGCCCGTCCCCGGGGGCCCAACCAGAAGAACACCCTTGGGAATCTTGCCTCCAAGGGCGGTGAACTTCTGGGGGTTCTTCAGAAAATCGATAATCTCTTTGAGTTCCTCTACCGCCTCATCCACCCCGGCCACATCAGCAAAGGTGATGTCAATTTCATTTTCAATGTAGATCTTGGCCTTGCTCTTACCGATAGCGGTAAGCCCTCCTGGAGGACCGCCGCCAATTCTCTTAAGAAAATAGATCCAGATTACAAAGAAAAGCGCTAGAGGAATTAGCCAGGAAAGGAGGCTGGTAAGCCAGGTAACCTCCGGCCGGGCCTCATAGCGAATCCCTTTTTTCTCCAAGAGAGGGAGAAGATCCGGGTCGTCCAGACGAATAGTCCGGAAGGTGCGAACATCCTTCTTGACCGGATTTTTCCGCAACTGATTGAGGACAGCTATAGCTTGAGGTTTGAGATCCCCTTCAATGATGTCTCTGGAGATGACCAGGTTGTCCACCAAGCCCTGGCGAAGAAGCTCTTTAAACTCACTATAGGCTAATAACTCCCGCTGGTGGTAAGGGAAAAGATAAAAAGACGCCAAGATCAAAAGGAGGAATCCCGGCCAGATCCAAGGAAGATAGCGGCGCCAGTTTTCTTTAACCTTCATAAAAACTCCTTGGCTATTTCTAAATAGAAACCGGCGCCACGGCAAGAAAAAGAAGGGGAGCCTCTGGCTCCCCTTTAATTATTCTAACCTCAGAATGACGTAACGACTGTAGCCATGATCCCTCACTAGAAGAAGGACCTGGTTCGGACTCCCAGCTGCAAGGGCCTCCAGAAACTCCTTCAGGTTACGAACCCGACGGCGATTAACCTCCTCGATGAGATACCCGGGGCGAATACCGGCCATAGCCGCCGGGGAGCCGGGAACAACCTCATCAACCACTACCCCCTGACCAGGCTTGTAACCAAGTTCTTTGGCCAGATCCGGGGTCAGGTTGCGGACTGAGAAACCCAGTTTTTCCAAGAGTTCGTTTCGAGAGGGGAAACCAAAGGTCTTGGGTTGTTCGCCAATAGTTACCATTAAGGTTCGCCGGCGACCATCGCGGATAATGGTCAATTTGACTTTGGTGCCCGGAGCAGTAAGGGCTACCTGATTTCGCAAATCGGCTACGTTTTTTACCGTACGCCCGTTGTAGGCGATGATCACGTCCCCCTGACGAAGACCGGCCTTGGCGGCGGGGGAGTTTCGGGCCACCTCGGTTACCAAGGCCCCTTCTGGCTCCTTTAGCCCAAAAGACCGGGCCAAATCTTCGGTAAGATCCTGGATAACCACTCCCAGCCAGCCACGAGTCACCTTTCCCGTCTTGATCAGCTGGTTCATGATCACCTTGGCCATATTAGCCGGGATGGCAAAGCCGATCCCCATGTAGCCGCCACTACGGGAAAAGATGGCCGTGTTTATCCCGATGGCCTCGCCCCGAAGATTGACCAAAGGACCACCAGAGTTGCCGGGGTTGATCGCGGCATCGGTCTGAATAAAGTCTTCATAGTCCGTAATCCCTATACCGCTTCGGCCTTTTGCGCTGACGATCCCCACTGTCACCGTCTGGGTGAGGCCAAAGGGGTTACCAATAGCCAGAACCCATTCCCCTACTTCGATTTTGTCCGAATCTCCGAGGGGAAGAACAGGAAGGTCTTTGGCGTCAATTTTAATAACCGCGATATCGGATTGGGGATCTGTCCCCACCACCTTGGCCCGAAACTGGCGCCCATCGGCTAGCTTGACGATAATTTTGTCAGCCTTGCCTACCACGTGGTTATTGGTGAGGATATAGCCGTCAGGGCTGACGATAAAACCCGATCCGGCCCCCATTTGGCGAAACTTCCGAGGAAAACGCTGGCCAAAAAAACGTTCAAAGAAATCTGGCCCAAAAAAACGGAAAGGATCTTCAAAGGGAAAGGGCTCAGGGCCAAAGGCCGGCCCCCTTTGGACAACCACCCTTTCTACCTGGACAAAGACCACTGCCGGAGCCGCCTTGTGGACAATGGCCGCAAAGGCCCGGGAGATGCGTTGCAACACCTTGACATCTTCGGGGCTGGCCTCCGCTTGCCCCCTCTCCAGCCCCGGAAGGGTAAGCGCCTGTCCGGAAACAGGCCAAAATGAGATCAGCAAACTCAAAGCAAGGACTATTCCTCTTATGGACCCAAGGACCTTCAATCTCATTATTTTCCTCCTTCCTCTGTAGCCTTGGGATGGGCTACCAGCCAACGCTGCTTAAGGGTCTCTTGAACCTCCTTTACCCAGCGGGAGACCTCTTCCTCGCTTGAACCAAGCAACTTGGCCACCTCCATGATATCGTAGCCATCAATGACATGCCAGACAAAGGCCTGACGTTTCTCTTCCGGAAGGTGGGAGAGCTCCTGCATGATCAGGTTACTCAGTTCCTCAGCACTCAGGGCTTCTTCTGGTTCAACAATTACGTCAGAGGGCAAGACATCCTCCCAGCGCAAAAGTTCCCCCTCATAATAAGGGCTGTCAACATCCTCCTTAAGGCGAAAACGTATATGGTCAAGGGGAAGCTCCTCCTCAATAGAGACCCTTTCAGCCCGGTATCTGGCCAGCTCTCGTCGCAATATCTCCATCATTTTACGATGAAGGGCCATGGGCAAAGAAGGCTCCCCGGCCAGTTGATCATAGTTTTCATAAGCCCAGAGAACCACCTCATCGACAACATCAGCCGGGCTCAAAGCCCCAGGAGGAAGGTCTCCAGTAAGTTGGTAGAAAACAATCTCCCGCCGGGCAATTCGGTAGAGATTGCGCAGAAGGGGTTTTAGACGATCCTCAAAGCGCTCTCTCAGGCCAGCTTGCCGATCAGCAGCCAGCTCCGGCATGGCCGAGGCGAGCTCTTGATAGTAGCGTCTTTTCCGCTTGTAAACAGCCTCTCCCCGCAAACGGGCCATGGTTTCGGAATACTCTCTTTCTAACCGCTCCCGGGCCATCTTGAAGGCACTCTTTAAAAGCTTGTGTTCTCCCCGGGCACTAATTACTCCCCACGGAAGAGAAAGGGTAAGGTGCACATAGTAGGATTTCTTTTTCTCCATCCCTTCCACCACTACCCGAAGGAGCTTCAGGTCTGGATCAATGTGCCGAGTAAGTTTTTCCAAACGGTCCTGAAGTCGGCGGATATACTGACGGGCCGTCTCCCGGTCGGCTGGACTTATCTCTCGAAAGACTTCTTGGGTCTTCATCACGGCCAAACCTCCTTGAAGAGAATTACTGGCTTGAGGGAAAAGCATCAGCCAGAAAGGTTCCGAGCCAACCCTAAGGCTGGCCCCACGGGGTGTCAAGCTGGTCCCAAAGCCTCTGCCAAGCAATTTGAGCCAAGGTGACCAAGTTAATTACATCGGCCTGGTTATAGGCCAAAAGGGTCTCCAGGGCCTTTTGGTCTCCCAAACGAGCCCGGAACCAAAGCCGGACAGCGGCCAAGCCATCAAGTCGGGCAATCTCTTGGGGACGGACAAGCCCTAACTCAACTTCAATACGCTTAAGGCCTCCCCTAAGTCCCAGGCGACGAAACAGATAATAGAGATCATGATGGAGAGGAGGAAGACGAATCTCAGGAAAGCAAACCTTCAGAAAAGGGAGGTCAAAGCGGCTTCCTCCAAAGGTAATTATTTGTTGATATCGGGGAAGGATCTTCGGCACCTCCTCAAGGTTTTGCCCCCTAACAAAGGCCTGGTATTTCTGGCCATCGTAAAGACCAACTACGGTAATATGGCTCTCTTTAAACGAAAGACCCGTGGTCTCTATATCCAGGTAAACAGTAGTTCCGGAAAAATGCGGCATGAGGCGCCAGAGATGACGTCGTGGAAGACAGCGAATCCAGAAGTGCGGATCATGGAAGCGATCCAGACAACGCAACAAAATCCGGCGAAAAAGCGAAAGCTCTTCTGGAGAAAAACCCCTCAGTCTTCTGGCTGCCAGAAGATGGGCCCAGCTTAAGACACCTTGCTCCCACAGGGCCCGCTCCCGAGCCTCTCCCACCCGAGGAAGATGAATAAAGCTCCGATAAAGCACCTAAAAAACCAGTAAGGCCCCCGCAAAAGTGGCCAAAATCGCTCCCAGCCAGTGTCTGAGTTGAAGCCTTTCTCCCATGAATATGGCCGCCAGGACAAGACTAACCAAAGGATAAAGGGCTGTAAGAGGGACAACAATGGAAAGCTTCTGGCTCTCTAGGGCCTTTATAAAAAAGAAAGTCCCCAAATTACCAATCAGGCCGGCGACAAAGGCCAGCATCAGGTAAGGAGATAGGACCAGCCTTTGAGAAGTGGTAGCGAAAAGTGCCCCGGCCACCACAAGACCTCCCACACTGGCCATCAGAAGGACCACAGTGGCCGGGAGCCTTTCTACCGAGAGCTTATAGCAGAACCCCCACAGGCCCCAGAGAAGAAGGGTCAGCATGCAGGGGAAAAGCCAGCCCATGGCGCCTTATTTCAGATAAGTACTTACCGGATATTTTTTACGTAACTGCTGAAGATAGGCCTCCAGGACCGACTCCCTTTTGGCCTCAAGGGCCTTTTCCCTGACTTGCTCTTTGACCTTCTCATAAGGGGTTGTTTGGGCCGGTTGGCGCTCTTCTACTTTAATGATGTGGTAACCAAAAGGGCTCTCCACCAGGCCAGATATCTCACCGACCTTTAAAGAAAAGGCGGCTTTCTCAAAGGGTTCGATCATCTGGCCACGGCTAAAAAAGCCCAGGTCTCCACCCTTTTCTCGGCTACCTGGATCATCGGAATACTTCTTTGCCAATTCGGCAAAGTCTTCTCCGGCCCGAACTCGAGCCAGGATCTTTTCCGCCTTCTCCCGGGCGGCTTTTTTGGAATCTGCACTGGCTGGATCTTCAACGGCAATAAGGATGTGTCTCGCCTTTATCCTTTCTGGCTGACTAAACTGGGCCTTATTCTCTTGGTAGTATTTCCGGGCTTCGGCATCATTGATCTCGGTCTTGTCTATGATCTGTCGTCGAATGAGCTCTTGGGCCAAAATAGCCGAACGAGCCTGCTGAATTCGGGCCTTGATCAGAGGGTCCTCGTTTAGGCCTTCTTTTTCGGCCTCAAGCGAGAGAAGGGAGATCTCTACCCAACGATTTACCAGTTCCTTTTTTAGCTCTGGTTGATGGGCCAAGAGGACCTGGATCTGGGCCGGCATCTCCGCCACCTGAGCATTAAGCTGGGCTTCAGTAAGCTGATAAGGCCCTACCCGGGCCAGAATTTTGTCTTTCTCTGTAGCCAATCCGATCACAGGAAGGCTTAAGAAGACAGCCACCCCTAGGGCTAAAAGTCTTTTCCACCACATACGCAAAAGACCTCCTTGATGTTTTTCCACCTTGCTCTTTAACATGAAAGGAGGCCGTCGTCTTCCCAAATTAGGGACGGAGAAAACTTTTGGCCGGATAGATACCCGAGGGAACTGCCAGGCCAGGGAAGATCAAAGAAGAAGGCCCCAAGAGGACACCAGGATTAGTCACCGAGTTGCAACCGGTCTGGACGCCGTCTCCAAGGATAGCCCCTAGTTTACAACGCCCGGTATCATAGCTCTTGCCCTGCCAGAGGATCCGAACAGTGCCAGGCCTCATCTTGAGATTGGCCAACTTGGTTCCAGCCCCCAGATTAACTCCCAGACCAAGGATACTGTCACCAATATAGGCGAAATGGCCGGCCTTGGCCCCAGAGAGCATTATGGAGTGCTTGATCTCGGTGGTGTGACCCACAACGCAGTCTTCTCCGATGATACAGTTACCCCGGACATAGGCCCCCTGACGAATCTCTGCCCGGGCCCCAATGATTGAGGGCCCCTTAATCAAGGCCCCAGGTTCGACCACCACTCCGGGACCAAGTTCTATTTCTCCCCAGAGGACGGCCCCGGCCATCACCAGAGTGGCCTCATGAAGGACCCGCCCTTCTCTGAGGACCTCTGGACGCTCCCCGAGTCGCAAATCAAAACCGTCCTCTAGGCAATAGGCCTTGCCTTCATAAAGAACCAAAGATTTGGCCAAGGGGACTCCCTGTAGAAAATCGGTCGGAAGATTGGGGCGGATGATCTCCTTAATAAAGTTTTTCAGGCGATCAAGGGCCTCCCAGACGGCCCCTACCCCCTCAAACAAAGGGAGGTAACGCCCCAAGGCATCAAGATCAAAATAGGCCTCGGCCTGAAGCATATCACCAGATAACAAATTGCCTCCCGCGCGGCAACACCTTAGCGTCGGCCACGGACATCCCCCAGGGGAGGACCAATATGGACAAGCCCCAGTTCGTCGATCTCCAGGAGATGGATGCGGGTATCATGTCCACAGAGACGGCAGCCGTCGATCCGAAAAAGTCGAACAATAGAGCCTACTTCTTGTTTCCAGATCTGAGCCGCCCTTTCCGAAAGGATAAGTTCTTTGGACAAGACCATGGTGCAATCAACAATATGGCCCACAGCGTAGCCACCGGCAGCCTCAGCCGAGAGCTCCTCATGGCTACTCCTCTTTTGGGAGATAAAGAGGGCAGTTTGATACCATTTTTTGCAGAAAGAATAGAGAGCCCGGACAACCGAGCGAGCCAACATTTCCCGGGCCTCATAAAGGCCTGTTACGGAGTCAATAATTGTCCGTTTGACCCGATAAGTCCGGTAAATATAGGCTAATGTATCTAAAAGGGTGGGCATATCTTCCCGTAAGCGGGTATAACTGGCGGCATCAAGAAGAATGATATTTTTTTCGATCTTAGAAAAATCAAACCCCATGGCCCTGGCCCGTTGTTCCAGGGCTGTAGAGACAAAGGCCGCTGGGGTCTCTACGGTTACCAGACAGACCTTCTGGCCGTCGGCGGCCTGGCGAACAGCAAATTGTTCGGCCATGAGACTTTTACCTGTATCCGGCGTGCCGGTAATATTGACCACTGCTCCCAGAGGAACCCCTCCCAGGGGCTTTCGATGGGGGCGCCCCTCTTTGAACTCAATGGCAAAAAAGAGCTCGTCAAGGCCTTCGACTCCGGTAGCCACTCCCTCAAGTCGGGGAGCCCGATCCCTGGCCTCACCAAGACCCATAATTGCTTCCCGGACCACCTGCGGCTCTCTAGCTTCCATAAGGCACCTCCCGGCAAGGGCTCTCGAGAGAAAAATAAATCCTCTCAAAAGAGCTTTCCAATTTCTCCCAGTAAAGATAAAGTTACGAAAAAATCTTCAGAGGATGGGCTTATGATCCAGAGATCCCGGATCAGATGGCAGTTTGTAGTCGTCTTCTTTATTGCCTTTTTGGTAGGCTGCTCTTCGCCGGAGGAAAAAATAAGCAAGCATTATCAGAAGGGGGTGGCCTACGCCAAAGAGGGAAAATTGCGAGAAGCAGTCATAGAATTTCGTAATGTCCTCCAAATAGACCCCAAACATCCCCAGGCCCACTTTGAATTGGCCAAAATCTATCTCAAAGTGGGAGAGCCGGCCAAGGCCCTTTCGGAATTCCGTAAAACGGTAGATGTGGATCCAGACAACCTTGAGGCCCGCAGCCACTTGGCCGAACTTCTTCTGGCCGCCCGTAAATACAAAGAAGCTCTCGTTGAGGCCGAGGCCATTCTCAAAAAAGACCCCCAAAACATCTCGGCCATTATGGTGGCTGCAGGGGCCCACCTGGGGCTCAAAGAGCCAGACAAAGCCCTTCAAGTCCTCAACAGCGTCCAGGAGGAGCCGGAAAAGGCCGGATTTTATATCCTCAAGGCCTCCGCTTATCAGCTAAAAGGGCAGGCTGCAGAGGCCGAGGCCTTATTCAAAAAGGCCATCGCCGTGGATCCAGAAAACGTCAGGGCTCGACAGGCCTTAATTGCCTATTATCTCTCCCAGCGGCGTCTGGATGAGGCCGAGGCTGAACTACGGGCCCTGGCCCAGGCCCATGCTGATCGTTTCACCTTCACCAACGATCTGGCCACCTTCTATCTCCTCCGAGGCCGCCTTAAAAAGGCCATTGAAACCCTTGAGGCTTACGCCCAGGCCCATCCACAAGACGAAAAAGCCCTCGTCCGTCTGGCAGAAATCTACAACAATCTCGGCCAGCAGGAAAAGGCGGCCGAGATCCTCAAGCAGGCCCTTAAAATCAAACCTGATTCAAGCAACCTCAAGGCCCAATTAGCCTATGTCTACTATGATGCCAAAAGGTATCAAGAATCCCAGGCTCTGGTGGACGAAGTCCTGACCAAAGACTCCGGCAACATTCTGGCCCGTCTGGTTCGAGCCAAACTTCTCCTCCGGGAAGGGAAGACCTCCGAGGCCATGGATGATCTGGACTATGTTCTTAGAAACAGGCCTCGACTGGCTGAAGCCTACTACTTTAAGGCCTTGGCCCACTTCGGTCGGGGAGAACTCTCATCAGCGGAAGGAGCCTTACGCAAGGCCCTGGAGATCAACCCCCGCTACGTTATGGCCCATCTAATGCTGGCTGATGTCCTCTTCCGGAAACGCAACTTTAAAGAGGCCCAGGAAGAGGCCCAAAAAGTACTCAAACTACGTCCCAATCACCCTCAGGCCCTCTTTATCCTGGGTAACGTGGCCCTCCTTAAAAAAGATATTGCCGGAGCGGAAAAATATTTCCAGAAGGCCCTGGCCACCTCCCCAGACAACCCTCGATTTCACTTTCAGATGGGGCTCCTTTACCGTCTTCAGAAAAAATATGACCTGGCCCTTAAAGAATTCGAGGCCACTCTCAAAGCCAACCCGGAGGCTTACTCGGCTTTGGCCCAGATCGTGGCCATATATAGCCTGAAGGGCGATCTAGACAAGGCCCTGGCCCGCTGCAAGGAGCAGCTCGAAAAAGTCAAAGACCAGGCTCCTATCTATGCCATCATGGGGCAGATCAAACTAGGGCAGCGTAACGTGGCCGAGGCCAAGGCCTATTATGAAAAGGCCCTGGAGCTAAATCCTAATCTCCTGGGGCCATATGTCATGTTGGCCTCTATTTACCGGGCCCAAGGGGATCTAGACAAGGCCATTGGCGAATACCAAAAGATAGTTGACAAAAATCCTCGCTTTTATCCGGCCCGGATGGCATTGGCTGTCCTTTATGAAATGAAGGGAGACTGGCAAACAGCTGAGAAAGAATATCGCTTAATCCTTAAGCAAAATCCAAAGTTTGTCCCGGCTCTCAACAATCTGGCTTGGCTCCTGGCCGAAAAGAAGGGTGACCTTGAAGAATCCTTTATCTACGCCCAAAAGGCCAAGGAACTGGCCCCCCAAGACCCGCGAGTGTTAGACACCCTAGGGTGGATAATGGCCAAGAGGGGCTCCTATGAATTAGCTCGCTCGACAATCGAAGAGGCCCTTAAAGGGGCTCCAAATCACCCCAGCATCCGCTATCATCTGGCCTGGATCCTGGCCCAAAGTGGCCACAAAAAGGAAGCTGTCAGAGAGCTTAAGGCCCTACTTAAGAAAAATCGCGCTTTTCCGGAGAAGACGGCCGCCGAGGAGCTCCTCAAGTCCTTGGAGAGTTAAAAGTGCCAAACCTGAGAGATTTTACCTTAGAGGCCTTGGAAGAATATCTCTCGGATCAGGGGCAACCTCCCTGGCGGGCCAGGCAGATCTTTCGCTGGCTGGCCAGAGGGGCCAAAAATTTTGAAGAGATGACCGATCTTCCCAAGGCCCTGCGAAGGCACCTGACCCAAACAGCCGATATATCTCTTCCCCGGCTAACGACCCAAGAAAAGGGAGCTGACGGAACCATCAAACTGGCTCTAAGGCTCTCAGATGGCGCCCTCATTGAGACGGTGATTATTCCCGAAAGGGATCACTACACGCTCTGTCTCTCCAGCCAGGTAGGCTGCGCCATGGGATGTGCCTTCTGTCTTACGGCCAAGATGGAATTCAGACGTAATCTGTCTCCTGGGGAGATCACCGGGCAGATCATCCTGGCCCGGGAGATCTTGGGGGAAGAGGCCTCAAGGCTAACCAATCTTGTCTTTATGGGCATGGGTGAACCTCTGGCCAACTATGAGGCCCTCTTGACCGCCTTAAGAAATATCCTCCACCCTTTAGGATTTGGATTTTCTAAGAGACGGGTTACCGTTTCTACCTCCGGCCTGGTTCCTCAGCTCCTCCGGCTCTCCCAGGAGATAGTTGTCAAGCTGGCCATCTCTCTTCACGCCCCAGAGGAAGGATTGCGTTCACAACTTATGCCTGTAAACCGTACCTGGCCTCTCAAAGAGCTTTTGAGTGTTTGCCGAAGGCTTAAACTGCCCCGGGGGTGGCGAATAACCTTTGAATATCTTCTACTGGAGGGGATAAACGACTCCCGGGCTACGGCTCAAAAGCTGGCTTGGATCTTGCGGGGCATACCAGCCAAGATAAACCTCATCCCTTTTAACCCCGCACCCGGTCTCCCCTTCCGCTGTCCTTCCGAGGAAAGGATCCTGGCCTTCCAGGCCGAACTTCTTAAGGCCGGGTACACCACCATCATTCGTAAGAGCAAAGGGCGAGATATCTCAGCCGCCTGCGGCCAACTGTATGCTCGAGTAGCCTGATTTAGACAGGGCTGGCCAGGGCCTCTTCTGGTTGGGAGGCCAGGTTTCCGAAGGCCGAGAATTGCTTAAGAAAGGCAAGACGAAACTCCCCCGTAGGGCCATTGCGTTGTTTACCGATGATGATGTCAGCCGTGCCCTTATAGGGACTTTCTTTGTTATAAACCTCGTCTCGATAGATAAAGACAATGACATCAGCATCCTGCTCAATAGCCCCTGACTCCCGTAAATCAGCCAGTTGGGGGCGTTTATCCGGACGCTCCTCCACCTTGCGATTGAGCTGAGAGAGGGCTATTACCGGAACATGGAGCTCTTTGGCCATGGCCTTAAGGGAGCGGGAAATTTCGGAAATTTCTTGCTCCCGGCGATCTTTTTGCTCCCTTCCCCGCATCAGCTGAAGGTAGTCAACGATGATCAACCCCAGACCATGTTCAGACTTAAGACGACGGGCCTTGGCCCGCATCTCCAATACGCTTATCCCCGGAGTATCATCTATAAATATAGGGGCCCGAGAGAGCTTATCCGCCGCTCGAGTCAGACGTTCCCAGTCTCGGTCCGAGAGAAATCCTGTCCGGACCTTATGGGCATCCACCTTGGCCTCGCCACAGAGCATCCGCAGGGCCAGTTGTTCTTTGGACATCTCCAGGGAGAAAATGGCCGTTGGGATTTCGGCCTCAAGGGCCGCATACTGGGCAATGTTAAGGGCAAAAGAGGTTTTGCCCATGCTGGGGCGACCGGCCACAATGATAAGGTCCGAAGGCTGGAGACCGGCCGTTAGACGATCAAACTCATGAAAACCGGTGGGGACTCCGGTGATAAGCTCTTTTCGTTCGTAAAGGCGCTCAATATGACGAACGCTGTCGTTTATTACCCTCTTGAGAGGATAAAAGGCCTGTTTGACCCGGGCCTGTGAGACTTCAAAGATAGCCTGCTCGGCAGATTCCAAGATGTCGTCAACAGAGCCGATCTCGTCGTAACAAGCGGCAGCGATTTCGGTAGTCTTGCGGATAAGCTCCCGCAGGATGGCCTTTTCCCGAACAATTCGGGCATAATAATGAATATTGGCCGCTGTGGGGACAAGACCAGCCAGCTCAGCCAAATAGGCCGGCCCTCCGACCTCGTTCAGCTGGGCCTTATCATTAAGGGCGTTATGGACGGTAACGAGATCTATAGGTTCGCCCCTCTCGAAGAGATCAAGCATGGCGGCAAAGATCTTGGCGTGGGCTTCGCGGTAGAAATCCTCCGGCCGGAGGATTTCTACCACCTTAAGGAGGGCACTGTTCTCTATGAGAATGCTGCCGAGGACACACTGTTCGGCCTCAATGTTTTGAGGCGGTAGGCGATGAGAGAGGATTTCCTTGGTCTTTCCTCGAGGCACCGCTATTCCTGGGCCACTACCACAACCTTAATATTGGCCATTGTTGCTCCACCAAGTTTAATAGGCACCTCGAACTCGCCAAGATGTTTTATTGGTTCCCGGAGCATAACCTGACGTCGAGAGATCTCAATTCCGTGTTCTTTCAAGGCGTTGACAATCTCCTGGGCCGAGACGGATCCATAGAGGCGATTCTCCTCCGCAACCCGCTGGGCAATAGTCAAAACCAAACCTTCGAGCCTTTCTGCCACCGAGGCCAATTTTTGACGCTCCCTTTCGGCCTTAGCCAAGATAATCTGTCTTTCTTTTTCTAGGGCCGCCAAGTTCTTGCGGTTGGCGATGATGGCCTTACCCTTGGGAAGAAGGTAATTGCGGGCATAACCGTCGGCCACCTTGACGATATCTCCAGCCTGTCCGAGGTTGGGGATGGCCTCTCTTAGAATAACTTCCATGATTCACCCCCTAGATCTCTTCCAGAGTGGCCACAAAGGGCAGAAGGGCCATAATCCGGGCCCGCTTGATGGCCGTAGTTAGCTGGCGCTGATGCTTGGCACAATTACCGGTGATCCGTCGGGGAACAATTTTACCCCTTTCAGTGATGAAAATCTTTAAAGTTTCTGGATCTTTATAGTCTATCCTCAGGTTACTGTCGGCACAAAAACGACAAACCTTCCGGCGCGGATAAAATCTTCTCCTTCTGGGTTGCATCTTCTCCTCCTTAAAAAGAGCTTAAGCCGCCTCGGCCTGACCGGTCTCGGGCACAAAATGATCATCTAGCTTGACAATGACAAAGCGGATCACCCGCTCATCAATTCGCATGAAAGATTCTAAAGAACGAGGAAGCTCTGGCGGACCACCGAATTCGGCCAAAACATAAAAACCCTGTTTTTTCTTTTGGATAGGATAGGCCAGTTTCTTAAGACCCCACTCTTCGATCTTGACAACCTGGCCCCCGGCCTTCTCGACGATTTCTTTAAGGCGGGAGAAGACCTGATCCTTCTCCTCTAGGTGATCAGGATGGATAATGAACAAGGACTCGTAACGACGCAGTTGAGACATCTCTTTACCTCCTTTTGGTCTTCTGGCCCCCACCCGGGGCAAGGAGGCCCTTCTAAGAGCCAAATGACAGATGGTATTTAATGCCTTTTGTCCCCCTCGTCAACAATTCCCGGAGCTAAGGTTTTCCCTCTTCTGGCCGATTATTACAAAAGCAGGGGAATAAGGACTAGCACAGAGGTACCGATGGATCTGGGAACAGTTGTCGGTCTGGTTTTGGGAGTCATCCTCCTTTTTGGGGCCATTCTTACTGGTGGATCGCTGGGAATCTTTATCAACATTCCCTCAATTTTAATTGTTGTTGGTGGAACTATTGCCTCATCATTTATCCGCTTTTCCCTAGCCGAGGTCCTGGGGGCCATGAAAGTGGCCATGAACGCCTTCTTCAAGAAGATTGAAAACCCCGAGGATATCATCAAAGAATTGGTCACCCTCTCCAACATTGCCCGTCGTGAGGGGCTTCTTAAACTGGAGAAACAACCAGTCAAAAATCCTTTCCTGAAGAAGGCCATTATGTACTGTGTCGATGGCCATGAAGCCGACTTCATTGAAGAGGTCTTAGGCCAGGAAATAAGCCTTACAGCCCAGCGGCACGAGATCGGTCAAAGCCTGTTCAAGTCCATGGGAGACGCCTCCCCGGCCTTCGGAATGATCGGCACCCTCATTGGCCTGGTGCAGATGCTGTCCAACATGAGCGACCCCAAATCTATTGGTCCTTCTATGGCCGTGGCCCTCTTAACCACCCTTTATGGAGCCGTGCTGGCTAACCTTGTCTTTCTGCCTATTGCTGACAAATTGGCCCTGCGTTCCCAGGAAGAACAACTCATTAAACGACTTATTGTCGAAGGGGTCCTGGGGCTCCAGAAAGGCCTTAACCCTCGAGTTCTCGAAGAGCTCCTGATGACCTTTCTGCCGCCCAAAAAGAGAACTACTTCTTCATAAAGATCTAGAATTATGGGAAAGAAGGGACAACCAGAGGAGAAGAAAAAATGTCCAAGTGGCGCTCCCATGTGGATGACCACCTTCTCCGACCTTATGTCCCTGCTTCTCTGTTTTTTTGTTCTCCTCCTCTCTTTCTCCGAAATGGACGTGGCCCGCTTTAAAGAGGTGGCCGGCTCTCTTAAGGACGCCTTCGGCGTCCAACGACAAGAAATTATTTATGATATCCCTAAGGGGCTGGATATTGTCTCCAAGGAGTTCACCCCCCAGTTTACGGTAGATGAACTTCTAGAGCGGGTGAAAAGCGCCATCAAGCTGGAACTCATTAAGGGAGAGATAGAGATAGAGGCCCTGGAGGATCGGGTCGTTCTTCGCCTCAAGGATGAGATTCTCTTTGATCCCGGAAGTGCTCAACTTCGCCCGGCGGCCCGGCCCATCCTCATCAAGCTGGCCCAGGCTCTGGCAGGCTTTGACGGTGAAGTCCTGGTAGCCGGCCACACCGATAGCATCCCCCCCAGACCGGGAAGCCGCTGGCGCTCCAACTGGGAGCTCTCGGCTGTCCGAGCCACCACGGTGTTGGAGTTTCTTCTCAGCCAAAAGACCATCGCTCCCTATCAGACAGCGGCCATCGGCTATGGAGACTCTCGGCCCCTTTATCCCAATGATACCCCTCAGCATCGGGCCGCCAATCGGCGGGTAGAGATCATTCTCATCCAAAAGGGCCATTCAGGTCTTGAGTCTCGGGAGGTTTTCTCCGGTGGCCTTGATCAAGGTCCCCTTCCGCGCTAGGAGGAGCTTATGGGAGAAGAAAGGAGAGAATACGTCCGCATAAATGACCGCATTCTCCTGCGGTATCGTCCGATAACCGGAGAAGAGCTGGAAAGATGTCTTCGAGACTACGAAGAGGGCCTGGCCGATCCCTGGCCGTTGGCCTTTTCCCATCCTCAGCTAACCAGGGCCGCAGATCAGGTCTTAAGAAGGCTGCGGGAAAAGAATAAAGAACTGGCCCAGTTGTTTTCTATTCTTAACAAAAAGCTGGATCTCATTTTAGCCCGGATCGAAAAAGAAGAAATCGAAAAAAACTTCCGCTTCTATACGGTAAATATAAGCGCTGCCGGTCTGTGCCTCTCTCTACCTGAGACCTTTTCCCCAGGTCAGCTTCTTGAGCTGGAAATCGGCCTCCTGCCAGCCATGCACTTTTTTCGCTGCTATGGGGAGATAGTCAGAGAAGAGTGCGATGGAGATGAAAATCGCCTGGGGATCAAGTTTGTCTGGATGACAGAAGAGGACCGAGAACGTCTCATTGAACACATCTTTGAGCGCCAGGTAATGGCCCTGAGGCTTAAACGACAGCGTCAGGACAATCCCTAGCCACAGACGCCACAGAGACGGCAACGTCCCGGACGACAGGGAGGGCCAGGACGGGCAGCCAAAGAACGCTGATACTCCTGCCAGAGAAATTCCCGATTAATACCGATATCGATGACCTCCCAGGGGAAAAGTTCGTCTTTTTCCCGCTCCCTTTCGGCATAGAAGGCCGGATTCACATTTACCTCTCTGTAGGCTTTATTAAGGTTAACCCCCTGACCAAGGAGCAACAAAAGCTGACTTAGACGACGGTCACCTCGAGCCAGGACGGCCTGAAAGTGGGCCCACTTGGGTAAATCAAAGGTTGCCGTAACGTTGGATTCCTTTCCCAAGACCCTTTTCAACCAGGAAAGACGCCCCTTAAGAAGGGAGACTCCGGCAAAGCCTACCCACTGAAAGGGAGTCCAGGGTTTGGGGACAAAACAGTTTACGCTCACCCGGAGATCTATCATCTGACCCCGCCCCCGACTAACCTTAAGAAGACGATGACGTATGCGACGGACCAAGGCCACCAATTCTTTAAGATCCTCATCCTCCTCAGTGGGCAGGCCGATCATAAAGTATAGTTTAAGATGGACAATCCCTGTGGTCGCCAGTCTTTCAGCGGCCTCAAGGATAGTGGCCTCATCCAGTCCCTTATTGATAACCTGTCGGAGTCTTTCACTTCCGGCCTCCGGGGCGATAGTGGCTGTCCGGGCTCCGGTAGCCCGCAGAAGCTCCAGAAAACCATCGGTCAGGGCATCAGCCCGAAGAGAGGAAAAGGAAAGGGCTAAGCCTCGATCAATCAGGTAACGACACAGGGTTTCAATTTCCTGACGATCGGCAAACTCAAGGCCTATGAGCCCCACTTTATTAGTGGGGTTAGTCTCCAAGGCCCTTGAAAGGGCGCTCAGAGGATAAGGACGGGGGGGTCTGTATACATAACCGGCCCCGCAAAAACGGCAGCCCCGACCACAGCCCCGGCCCACCTCTAGCAGAAAGGTGTCTGCGAATTCCGTATCCTCGGCCACGATTACCGAGTGAGGAGCCACTTCTGGGGGGTAGGGAGCCAGGGCTCGGGAAATGGGTAAGGGGGCACCGCCCTGAGGCCTTATCTCCTTAAGGCGCCCATCAGGTAAATAAATAGGCTCATATTCGGCCGGAATATAGATGGCTTTAAGCCTTTCTTTTAGCCGAAAAAGGGCCTCTTCCTTCTCCCCCCGGGCCTCAAGTAAAACCTCTACGAGATTATGGCCGAAGGCCTCCGCCTCCCCTACTAAAAAGCCATCGACAAACTCAGCCAGGGGCTCCGGATTCATAAAGGTGGCCACTCCCCCGGCCAGAACCAACGGGGCCTTCCGCCCCCGGGCCAGGGGTGGGATGCCGGAGTCAACCAGAATTTTGACCACATTGGGATAATCTTGCTCAAAGGAAACGGAAAAGAGAATCACGGGAAAGTCCCTAAGGGGGCGTCCTCCCTCTATGGAACGTATTTTTTCCCCCCTCTGAGGCAGAAAGACTCTCTCACAGACAACCTCATCAAAGGCATTAAGAAGGCCATAGACCACCTGGAAGCCCAGGTTGGACATCCCCAAGTAATAGGTATTGGGGAAGACCAGGGCTATGGGCAGACGGCCTGACCAACGTTTCTTGATGGCCCCTACCTCGCGCATAACCAAGATTATCCCAAACAATCGTTCCGATTGCCACTTGGCCATTCCGTAATATTTAAGGCATAATTAATCTATGAAATCCTGGTCTCTTATCTTCATGGGTACCCCAGAGTTTGCCGTCCCCATCCTAAAGGCCCTTATCGCCGGCCCTGATGAGGTGGTAGCTGTAGTCTGCCAGCCAGACAGGCCCAGGGGGAGGGGCCGCAAGCCAAGCCCTCCCCCGGTCAAAATCGTAGCCCAGGAGGCCGGTATCACTGTGTATCAACCGGAGAAGATCCGCGATCCGGCCTTCATCTCCCAACTTAAGGCAGTCTCTCCAGAGGCTATTGTGGTGGCTGCCTATGGGAAGATACTTCCGCCAGAGATTCTGAAACTTCCTCCTCGAGGCTGTATAAATGTTCACGCCTCACTTCTGCCAAAGTTTCGAGGAGCCGCCCCTATCAACTGGGCCATCATCAGCGGAGAAGAAAAGACCGGCGTGACCATCATGCAGATGGACGAAGGCATGGATACCGGTCCCATTATCCTCGCCAGGGAGATTCCTATCGAGCCTGAAGAGACTGCCGGATCTCTGGCCAAGCGGCTCTCCGACCTGGGGGCCGAGTTGATCCTTGAGGCCATAGAGGGGCTTAAAGAGGGCCGGCTTCATCCCCGCCCCCAACCCAAGACGGGAGTCTCCTACGCCCCCCCTCTCAAAAAAGAGGACGGGCTGGCTGATTTTAGCCGACCGGCAGAAGAACTGGATCGACTTATCCGAGGGTTTGATCCCTGGCCTACCGTCTATACCTTCCTTCAAGGACGCCGGCTGAAGCTCTTCCGCCCCCGGGTTATCGAGGCTCCCTCTCAAGCCCCACCGGGGACCATTGTAGCCGTCTCCGAAGAGGGAATCACCATCGCCACCGGCCGAGGGCTTTTGTTAATCAAAGAGGTCCAGCTTGAGGGACGAAAACGACTACCGGTAGCAGAATTCACCCGGGGCTACCACCTTAAGCCGGGGATGAGGCTGGGCTGATGTTTACCAGTGCCAGAGAGCTGGCTCTGAGGACTTTAGTGCGTTTTGAAAGGGATCGCCCCCCTCTGGATGAAACCCTGACCCGCGTTTTGGAGCAGGCTCCCGAGCTTTCCAGCCGAGATCGTAATCTGGTCATGGAGCTGGTCTATGGAACAATCCGTTACCAGGCCAGTCTGGATTGGCTAATTGACGCCTACTCCAAAAAACCCCGCCACCGTCTGGACAAAGAGGTCCTCTGCGGTCTTCGTCTGGGAATCTACCAAATTCTCTATACCCGGATTCCGGATCGGGCCGCGGTGAACGAAACTGTAAGCCTGTTTAAGGGCCGCCCGACCTATATCACGGGCTTTGTAAATGCCATCTTGAGACGTCTCTGTCGCGAGAAGGACCATCTCCCCTGGCCTCCCAAAGAAAGGGATTTTGCCCTCTACCTGGCGGTAAGATATTCCTATCCGACCTTTCTGGTTCGGCGCTGGCTTAATCTGGTAGGGGAAGAGGAGATCGAATCCCTCCTGGCTGCAGGCAATGAGGTCCCTCCTCTGGTTATCCGAACCAACACCTTAAGAATCAACCGGGATCAACTGGCCCTCTTCCTTAAGAAGGAGGCCCAAGAGCTCAATCTCTGTCGTTATAGCCCCGAAGGACTTATCCTGCGTCGCCCGCGGGGGCCGGTAACCAAGCTCACCGGCTACCGGCAGGGCTGGTTCCAGGTCCAAGACGAGGCCAGCCAGTTAGTGGGCCACCTGGTGGCCCCGGAGCCGGGGCAAAAAGTCCTTGATGCCTGCGCCGGGGTGGGAGGAAAGACCACTCACCTAGCCCAGCTGATGAAAAACCAGGGGCAGATCCAGGCCTTTGACATAGACAAGCGGCGCCTGAGGCGGCTGGAGGAAAACCTCAAGCGCCTGGGGATAAGCAATGTAGAAATTATCAGTCAAGATGTCACGGAAGCTCTTCGCGGCCTTGGAGCGGCCATATATGACCGTATTCTGATAGATGCCCCCTGTAGCGGCACCGGGGTCATTCGACGCCATCCAGATATAAAGTGGCGCCGGAGGCCTGAAGACATAAAGACTATGTCCCAAAAGCAGAGAGGTCTCCTGGAGACCTTATCTCCCCTGCTCAAAAAGGGAGGGGTGCTGGTCTATGCCGTCTGTAGCCTGGAACCAGAGGAGGGGGAGGGGCTTATCGAGGCCTTTCTTAAAGGCCATCCGGAGTTTTCTCCCATAAGCCCCCCTGGCTTTCCGGCCCCTGGTCTTCTCGACTCTCAAGGTTTTTTCCGGACATTTCCCCATCGTCAGGCCATGGATGGTTTCTTTGCTGTAGCCTTAAAGAAGACCTGAGGTGTATCCTAGGGCCCGGATCATTTCCCTATCCTGGGCCAGATCTCGTCCCCGGGTAGTCAGGTAGTTGCCCACCATCAGGCCACTTGCCGGATAAAGGGAAAGGGCCTGGAGATCCCCAAGATTATATTCCCGACCGCCGCAGAGCCGGATCTCTGCCCCGGGAAGAAGAAGTCTGAGAACAATGAGAATTCTTAAGGCTTTGAGAGGGGTAAGGTGTTTTACTCCCTCAAGAGGGGTCCCCGGAATAGGATGAAGAAAATTTACAGGCACCGAATCCACTTCGAGAACCTTTAGGGCTCCTGCCAAGCTTAAAACATCTTCATCTGTCTCCCCCATACCGAAGATCCCCCCACAACAGGTAGAAAGCCCGACTTCCTTAGCGGCCAGAATCGTCTGATACCGGTCCCGCCAGAGCTGACGACTGCAGATTCGGGGATAAAACTCCTCGGAGGTCTCCAAATTATGATGATATCGATCAAGACCGGCGGCCTTAAGCTCGGCCAGTTGAGCCCGGGAAAGGCGTCCCAGAGAGGCACAGAGAACAAGCCCCGGAACCCTCTCCCTCAAGGTCTCTATCACCCGGAGGAGACGCTCCAGCTCAGTTGTTGACAGCGAAATACCGCTGGTCACAAAACTGAAGCGGTCAATTCCAGCCGCCGCTGCCTCCTCAGCCTGCCTGAGGAGCTCCTCTTCGGCAAGTAAAGGGTAGATTTTTGCCTCCGTAGCCCACTCTTTAGCCTGGGCACAGAAATGACAATCAGAAGGGCAGCGGCCGCTTTTGGCATTGACTATGGCACAGGTTTCTATCTTTTTTCCGAAACGGGCCTCTTTTACCCGCCTGGCCACCTCTAGCCAGGGAAGAAGCGGCGTCTCTCCGGCCAAAATGGCTTTAAGCTGACTCTGTTTAATCTTCATACCCGGGTCTCCCCTTTAGACGAGATCTGATTATAATGCCTCTTCACCGAGGAGCCCCAAATGGGGCGCCAAGAAAATAAGGGGGGCCTACGTGAGCCGGTACACAAAAGAAAAAATTCTTGACCTTGACCGCCGTCATCTCTGGCACCCGTTTACCCAGATGAAGGACTATGAAGATCGCGACCCCCCGGTAATCGTGGCCGCCAAGGGCCTCCAGCTTCAGACCATCGAGGGCCAGCTCCTCTATGACACCATATCCTCCTGGTGGGTAAATCTCCATGGTCACAACCACCCCGAGCTCAATGAGGCCTTGATAGAGCAACTCCATCGCCTGGATCATGTCAACTTTTCTGGATTCACCCACCGAGAGGCGGTAGAGGTGGTCGATCGCCTGCGAGGCTTCCTCCCTCAGGAGCTTTGCCGCTTCTTTTACTCTGACAACGGCTCTACCGCTGTGGAGGTGGCCCTCAAGATGGCCTTCCAGTTCTGGCAAAACCAAGGTTTTAAAGAGAAGACCCGCTTCATCTTCTTAGAGAACGCCTATCATGGGGACACCATGGGAGCGGTAAGCGTTGGCGGCATAGATCTCTTTCATCGGCTATACCGTCCTTTGACCTTTTTCTCTTATAAAACCAGGGCCCCCTATTGTCTTCGCTGTCCGGATAAGCCAGCGGAGGGCTTCACCTTAGACGCTCCCCTCCCTGATTGCAGCCTCACCTGCCTAGAGGCCCTTGAGGGGATCCTCAAGGAAAAAGCTGTCGAAATTTGCGCCATTATTGTCGAACCTCGCCTCCTGGCCGCCGGTGGAATGATCGTCTACCCCAAAGAATACCTTAAGGGGCTTTGGGAGCTGGCCCGAAAATATGATGTATTGGTGATCTTCGATGAGGTGGCCACCGGCTTTGGCCGCACCGGAACCATGTTCGCCATGGAACAGGTCGGGGTGGTCCCGGATATAGTCTGTCTGGCCAAGGGGCTCACTGGAGGCTACCTTCCTTTATCCCTTACGGTGGCCACAGAAGAAATCTTCCAGGCCTTCTACGATGACTATCTGGCCGGCAAGACATTCTTCCACGGGCACTCCTATACAGCCAACCCTTTGGCCTGTGCCGTGGCTATTGCCAATCTCAAACTTTTTGCTAAAGAACGTCCTTTGGAGAAGGGTGAACCGGTACGCCTCCACTTCCAGCGTCAATTAAGGAGGCTCTTTGGGGAGGAGCCCTATGTGGGCGACATCCGATATCTCGGATACGTGGGAGCTATCGAACTGGTAGCTGACAGGGCCACCCAAAAGGCCTTTCCTGTGGAGGCCAGAGTGGGGTTTAAGATCTACATGGAATCCCTTAAAGAGGGGTTGGTCCTTCGCCCTCTGGGGGATGTTATTTACTGGTTTTTACCCTTATGCGTAACCGTCTCAGAGATAGACGAAATCCTGGAGAAAAGCCGGGGGGTCATAAGGAGGGTCATCCATGGCCTGGGAGGCATATGAGGCCGAACTTGCGGAAATCGACCTGCGAGGAGAGAAAAGACGACTTCTTTCAGTAGAGGCCCGAAGGGGACCTTACGTTAAGGTCAAGGGCAGGTGGTATCTGAATCTCTCCAGCAATGACTATCTAGGGCTGGCCAGTCAGGTTCCCTGGGGGCAGTTGGCCGAGGCGGCCCATCAATTGGGGCTGGGAGCCGGGGCCTCTCGTCTTCTCTCCGGCAATCATGATCTTTACGAGGCCCTTGAGTCAGAGCTGGCCCGGCTCTATGGCCGGGCGGCTTTGGTCTTTGGCAGTGGTTATATGGCCAATTTAGGGATCATCTCTGCCCTGGTAGGCAGAAGAGATGTCATCTTTGCTGATCGTCTCATCCACGCCAGCCTCATTGACGGCCTCAGGCTCTCCGGAGCCACCTTTTATCGTTACCCCCATGGAGACATGGCGGCCTTAGAGCGCCTTTTGCAGGAAAAACGTCCTCGCTTCCGAAGGGCCCTTATTGTCACCGAATCCATCTTCAGCATGGATGGAGACCTGGCCGACCTGGCCACCCTGGTTCGTCTAAAAGAGGCCTACCGGGCCATTTTGCTGGTAGATGAGGCCCACGCCATTGGTGTCCGCGGGGAGAGAGGACTGGGGCTGGCTGAAGAGCTGAATCTTATAGATAATATCGATGTTTTGGTGGGCACTTTTGGTAAGGCCCTCGGGGCTTACGGGGCCTTCGCTATTGTTGAAGAAGGGCTTAAAGAATATTTGATCAACCGAGCCCGGTCACTGGTTTTCACCACGGCCCTGCCAGCTCCAGTGGTGGCCGCAGCCTTATGGGCCGTAAGACAGCTGCCGCGCCTCTCCCGGCAGAGACGACACCTTCAAGAACTGGCCACCGGTCTCCGTCAGGCCCTTTCCCGAGGCCCCTTCCCCGTTTTGGGAGAAAGCCAGATAGTCCCGGTGGTTGTGGGAGAGAACCAGAAGACGGTAGAACTCTCCAATCGGCTACGGCAGGCCGGGTTCTTTGTTCTTCCCATTCGTCCCCCCACTGTTCCCCGCGGATCGGCCAGAATGCGCCTTTCCCTCTCCTCCGAGATGACCTGGAAAGATCTCGCCAATCTGGTAGAACTGGTAGTGGATTGATGAACCTGGTCTTTTTGATCCGTGAGGGCCGACCAGAGTTGGTCCTCTTCTTTACGGGCTGGGCCATGGATGAACGGCCCTTCCTCCCCTTAATCAAGGGCCCCTATGACTTGGCCTTAGTTTATGACTATCGCCAGATTCGCCTTCCCGACCTTCCCCCTTACCCACGGATACACGTCTTAGCCTGGTCTGCCGGAGTTTCTGTGGCCCTCTCCCTGATCGATCGCCTTTCGGCCGACACCTGGACTTTCATAAACGGCACCGGGGCCTTCTGTCACCCCGACTGGGGCATACACCCCCGGATCATGACTCGAACCATTTCCGCCCTTAAAGCCAGCCCTCAGAAAACCCTTGAGGCTTTTTATAAAAACATGTTTCAGGGAGAAGAGGGGCTTAAACGCTTCTGGCAAAATCGCCCCCGGCGAAATCCAACCGAGATTCTGGAAGAACTCAAGGCCCTCACGGCCCTTGAGGCCAGGAGAGTGGTTCCTAAAGGGAAGGTAAATATCCTGGTAGGAACAAGAGACAGAATAGTTCCTCCCCGGAGCCAGAAAGCCTTCTGGGTAAGGTTTGGTTTTAATTATCAGGAAAAAAACTGGGGGCATTTCCCCTTCTATCGTTTCCAGCATTTGGGAAATCTTCTGGGGAAAGGGACAAATGAAGCCTGACAGGCTTAAGAGACGCCTCCGCCTCCGCTTCTCCAAGGCCTTTCCCCTTTATGAGGCCCAAGCCCTCATTCAAAAAGAAATGGCCACAGAGCTTGTGCGCGCCCTTGAAGCCCTGAAAAGAAAATTTGACCGGGTCCTTGAGATTGGGGCCGGAACAGGCCTCTTCTCAAGGGAGGCCTTAAGACGTCTTCCTATCAGGAGCTACCTGGCCAGCGATATTGTACCTGAGGCCGGAGGCTATCTCCGGGGCCTTCCGCTTTTCTTTGTTGCTGCCGACGGAGAAGATCTCTCCTGGGTCAGGGGAAAATTTGACCTCATTGTCTCCAACGCCACCTTCCAGTGGTTTCTCGCCCCCCAGAAGGCCTTTGTCCAGATGGCCGGCAGGCTTACCCCCGGAGGAATCTTGGCCTTTACCACCTTTGGCCCGGAGACCATGGCCGAGGTCTTTACCACCGCCAGACGCCCCGGGCCCATCCTTTCCCACGAAGAGATAAAAGCCTTAAAAGAAGACTATTTTATTCCTCTCAAGGAGCGCACCTGGCAAAAGAAACTCTATTTCAGCAGCCCCAGGGAGGTTTTAAACCATATCCGAGCTACCGGGGCCATGGGACACTTTAGGCCCCTCTGGTCTCTTAAAGATCTAAGAAAGTGGGAGATGGCTTACCAAAGGTTAGCTGGCCCCCGGGGGCTACCTCTTACCTATCAACCAATGCTCTTTGTGTGGGAGAGAAGAAGATGATCCTCTTTGTGGTCGGCACTGACACCGGGATCGGCAAGACCGTGGCCACAGGAATCCTGGCTCGAGCCCTCATGGGGGGAGGCAAACGAGTGATCACCCAAAAACCAGTCCAGACCGGGACCACCTCTCCCGAAGACATAGAATGCCACCGCCGGGTAATGGAGCTTCCTCCCGACCCACCAGAGCTCCTTAAACTCACCTGTCCCTATATCTTCCCCTATCCCGCGGCCCCGGAGACTGCGGCCCGGGTGGCCGGAAAAGACATCTCCCTTGAGACCATCATTAAGGCGGCCCAAACCCTGGCCCGGAAGCACGACTTTCTCCTTATTGAGGGAGCCGGCGGTCTGCTGGTCCCCCTTACCGCTACCACGACCACAGCCGATCTTATTCTGGCCCTTAAAGCCAAGGCGGTGGTTGTCTCACCAGCCCGGCTGGGAACCATCAACCACACCCTGCTGACTTTAGAGGCCCTGAAGACTAGAGGAATCCCCGTCAAAGGCCTGGTCTATAATCTCTTTTTGGCCAAAGATCCCTTTCTGGCCCAAGAGAGCCTTAGGGCCATCACCCAACGGGCCGATATAGCCCGGACCTTTACCCTACCGCCCCTGGAGGGGTTGTCTGCCGACAAGAAGCTCCTTGAAGCCGCCAGGAGGTTTCTCCTTGAAGATTAAGGCCCTCCTCTTTGACGCTGAAGGAACCCTCTTTCACATTCACCCTACTGTAGGGGCTGTCTATGCTAAGTCCTTGAGAGGGCTGGGCATTAAAGTTGATCCGGAGATCCTTGAAGATCGCTTTCGTCAGGCCTGGCGGAAGGGGCGTCTTAAGCTACGTGCCAACCCCAGCCCCCAAAGATGCCAAAGGATCTGGAGGCAGATATTTAGCCAGACGGTAGCGGGGCTCATCCCCCCTGATCTGCTTGAGCCGGCCTTTAGACTTGCCTACCAGGCCTTTGGTCGCCGGGAGGCCTTCCGTCTGGCCGCCGGGGCCAGAAGGGCCCTTTCGTGGCTCAAAGAAGAAAAAATCCTCTTGGCCATTGTCTCTAACTGGGATGGACGCCTAAGAGAACTTTTGGTTGATTTTGGACTCCACGATTACTTCGAGGCCATTGTTCTGGCCTGTGAAGCAAAGGTGGCCAAGCCAGACCCCCGGATCCTAAAGGTGGCCTTAAATAGGCTTGGAGTCACCCCCCAACAGGCCGTCCTCATCGGGAATGATCCCGAGGAAGATCTCCCAGCGGCCAAATCCTTAGGAATGCCGGCCGTCCTCTACCGCCAGCAGATGGATTTATTTACCCTCTGCCGTCGCCTGTTGTCCGTCAAGGATCTCTCTCACCCGGGAGAGGAGATCTTTAGTGCTGAAGGGCTTAGCCAGAAAAGAAAGATGTGACAATCCCAGGGCCTCCAGATTAAAAGAATCTTTGGGGTAGCCAGAGATAAAAAGGGCTGCCATCCGGGGCCGATGTTCCCAAAGCTTCTTGACCAGCTCTGGTCCCTTCATTCCGGGCATGACAATATCCGAAACGACAAGATGTATAGGGCCTTGATATTCCTCGGCCACCTTAAGGGCCGTAGGCCCATCCTCGGCCGAAAGGACATGATAGCCCTGGCTGGACAACAGTTCGACAATTAGGTTGCGCACCCAGTCTTCATCTTCTACCACCAGTATTGTTTCCTGCCCCCCAGCGGGAGACTCTTCCCGGCCGCCCTCCTCCGAAGCCACCATAGCTTCATCAGCGCGAGGAAGATAGATGTAAAAAGTGGTTCCTTCACCAGGCCGGCTAAAGACGTGAATATGCCCCCGATTCTGGCGGACGATTCCATAAACCGTGGCCAACCCCAGCCCGGTACCCTCCTTTTTGGTGGTAAAGAAGGGCTCAAAAATCTTGTCTTGAATCTCCTCCGGAATCCCGCAACCGGTATCGGCCACCGTCAGGCGGACATAGGCCCCAGGGGGCATCTGGTAACGTTCCGCCCAGGAAGAATCAACTTCGATATTTTCGGTCTTAATGAGGAGTTCTCCTCCCTCCTCCATGGCCTCACGGGCGTTGACAGCCAGGTTAAGGATGATCTGCTCCAGATGAGAGGGGTCAACCTTGATAGGCCAGACTCTCTCCACCAGGTTGAGTCGAAGCCTGATGTCTTCTCCCAAAGTCCGCTGAAGGAGATTCTTCAGGTTCTCAATGAGTTCGTTTAAGTCTATCACCTTGGGGGAGAATATCTGACGTCGGGAGAAGGCCAGCAGGTCTCGGGTGAGCCGATTGGCCCTTTCTACGGCCTCTTTTATAACTATCAGCCTCTGATAGGCCGTGTCACCCTCATCGGTAGTGTATAGTAGAAGCTCCACATTGCCCATGACGGCCATAAGGATGTTATTGAAATCATGACAGATGCCAGCCGTTAACCGGCCGATAGCCTCCATCTTTTGGGCCTGAATGAGCTGGGCCTGAAGGGCCTCCTTCTCCTCCTCGGCCCGCCTCATCTCGGTAATATCCCTGACGAGTTCGATTATCTGCCGCACCTTTCCCGAGGCATCTCTGACCGGAGAGAGAATCACCTCATAGTAAAAAGGCTCCTGATCTCGGAGGACGGAGACTACAGTCCTGGCCGAGGCCACCTTACCAGCGGCCACTTCCTCCAAAGAACATTCGGGACACGGGGTCTCCCGCCTTCGGAAGCCCGTGTAACAGGGGAGATCTATGAGTTCTTCTTCATCCCGTCCAACCATGGCGCAGAGGGTCGGGTTAACCAGACGCACACGGCCGTCGGGTTCAAGGACGGCCAAACCAATGCTCAGATTGCTGATAATGGTTTCCAGGAAGCCTTTGACCTCCTCGGCCCCCTCCTTGGAGGCCAAAAGCTCCTCGTTGGCCCGCTTAAGGTCAGCCACCAGGTCGTTGATGGCCCGAACAATAGTTTGAAGTTCCCAGGTCTCGCCGGCTATATGGTTCGGGATAAGGGCATTGGCCGACTTTTTCTCCAGCTGGGCGATGGCCTCCACTAGCTTGGTCACCGGCCGGGAAAAGCGTCTGGCAAGAAGATGATGGATGGAAAAGAGGATCAAGACCAGGATCCCTCCCATGGCCACGCCGGCTAAAAAGGTATCCCGAAAAACAGCCTTCCAGACTGCGGTTACGGGGATAACATAATAGGCCTGCCATCCACCGACATAGGGAATCTTTCGCCGATAGGCAAAATAGCTCCGGTTGTGGAAGGTTACCTGGAAGAGCTCCGAATCATCGATATCCTCCTGGGATACCATATCAAACCCCAGGTTGTGCCTGGTGCGGACAAACTCTTCCTCCGGATGATAGACCACCGAGCCCGTCTGAGAAAGAACGAAAAGGAGTCCTTCATGACCAAGAATGGCCCGATCAAAAGAACGAGCCACCCGAGCGATGAAGCTCAAATCCATCTCCAGGACCAGGCTTTGGCCTCCATCAAGACGCCAGACCCAAATAACTACCGGACGCTGGCTAAAAAAGGACTGACGGACCTCTGTTCCCCTAGTCTCCTCAAGGACATAGCTCACCCGAGAAAGATCAAGGCCTAAGTACTCCTCGTAACCTTTACGAATGGCCACTATCTGGCCCTGAGGATCAAGAAGATAGAAGAGATCTTTAGGTGGCAGGAAATCCAGACGCTTGAGAAGCTCATCTGGATGATTACGGCCATGGGCAATGAGTTGTTCGATGGTCTGGGCCTTTTCAGAAATGGATTCTCCTAAGGTCTCACAGAAAAGCCCTACCCGAGAGATAATTAAGGTGGCATAAAACTCCTCCCGCTCCCTTTTCTGGGCCAAGAAAACCAGAACAAATGAGAGCATGAACCAGAAAATTCCGATGACAATGATGGCGTTGCGGAGGGAGACGGTCAGAGGCTTCATGGTTCAATTATCCCGAGATCAACAAAACGATTGTTCTGAATTTTTATCAAATAAAGAGGGCGGACAACGTCTCCATAAGGGTCAAAATGGATCTGCCCTAAAACAGTAGGGAAGGTGCCTTTAAGTAGGGCTTCCTTGAGACAGTCGGGCTGGGCCTGGGGGCAGGCCTTAAGGGCCTGGGAGAGGACTTCTACCATTTCGTATCCGGTAGCTGTCCAGGCTGTCAGGGAGTGATGAAAATATCTTTTGACCTTTTCCTTAAGGGCCTTGTAGGCTCTGGTCTTTCGCTGACAGGGGACATAGGAGATCAGCTCCAGGCCCTCTGTGGCTGGACCGCCAAATTCTTTAAGCTCCGGGCTTTGGGCCCAGATAGTGGCCAAAAAGTTGCCCTTAAAGCCCGCCTGCCGGAGTCGCTGGACAAAAAAGGCGGTGGTATAGGTATCGGTTAAAAGAAAGACCACCTCGGGCCTTAGGGAAAGAATGCGCTCCACCAGGCTCTTATAACGGGAGCGATCTTTCGCCGGATGATACCGCACAAAGTCTATCGTCCCCGGGAAGATGGTGGCCAGGTAGCGATAGAGATCCAAAGAGTAGGCAAAATTGCCCACATCGAGCAAGGTAACCACCCGGTGATACCCCCTGTCTTTAAGGTAGCGGGCAATTACCCGGGCATAGAGCCTGGTGTCCACACAGGTGCGAAAAAGAAAATCGTCCCTGCCGGAAAGCTCCGAGGTGGTGGCATAGGCGGTAATCTCCAAAATCTTCCGCGAAGAAAGGTATGAGTGACCAACAAGGGTTGTCGAGGAGGTAGAATGCCCCAATATGGCCACTACCCCCTGAGAAACTAGCCTTTGATCGGCGGTCAGGGCTCCCTGATGGGTGCCGGCATCGTCCTGGATGATCAACTTAAGCCGGCGTCCATTTATACCCCCGGCTTCATTGATTTCCCGGACAGCCAGCATCACCCCGTTGCGAATATACTCGCCCACCACGCCTCCAGAACCACTCAAATCAATGGCCAGACCAATCTTTATGGGCTGAGGCTGGAGGCTTTGACATCCCCAAAGGGAAAAAAGCCCCACGATCCCCAACCAGACCCACCTCTTGAACATCATTTTACTTGACAAGACAGAACCCCGTCAGAGACGACAACTTTAACACATAAGGCTGACAGCTTTTACTAAAATCTTCGCTCCCAAAGGGATTTTCCCTTTGACGATCCTTATATTTGGAATATTTTTCGGGTATTTTGGAGAGTTCTAAAGGGGAGGCAGACAAAAGATGCTGGTAGTGATGGCCAAAGGGGCCACAGAAGAAGATATCCGGCGGGTAGAGGAGGTTATCAGGGGCCACGGCTGGGAGGCCAAAGTCATTCCAGGAGGGGAGCGGACAGCCATCGGTGTCCTTCGCAACAAAGGTCCCATTGACCCGGGGATCTTCCTCCAGTTGCCGGGGGTAAAAGAGGCCATCCCCGTCTCCAAGCCCTACAAGCTAGTCTCCCGAGAGATGAAGCCTGTCCCAACCCAGATAAAGCTTCCCGGGGGGCTGAACATCGGCGATGGGCAGCTGATCCTTATGGCCGGACCATGCGCCGTAGAGAGCCTCAACCAGGCCATGACCATTGCCCGGGCCGTTAAGGCCGCCGGAGCTCGTGTCTTCCGGGCCGGGGCCTTTAAACCGCGCACCTCACCCTACTCCTTTCAGGGGCTGGGCGAAGAAGGGCTTAAGATCCTGGCCAAAGTCCGGGAGGAAACAGGTCTTTTAATTGTTACCGAGGCCACAGATCATGAGGTTCTGGATCTGGTCGAGGAGTACGCGGATATTATCCAGATCGGGGCCAGAAACATGCAGAACTATCGTCTCCTCCGCCGGGCCGGCCAGGCCCAAAAGCCCATCCTTCTCAAACGGGGTATGTGCGCCAGTGTGGAAGAACTCCTTATGGCGGCCGAATACATAATGGCCGAGGGCAATTCCCAGATAATCCTCTGTGAACGAGGCATTCGAACCTTTGCCAACCACTCCCGTAACACCCTAGACCTGGGCCTCATTCCTTATCTGCGTCGGGAGACCCATCTACCCATAGTGGTTGATCCCAGCCATGCCGCCGGTCGCCGCGACCTGGTTATCCCTCTAGCCAAGGCCGCTGCCGCCGTAGGCGTAGATGGACTTCTGGTAGAGGTTCACCACCAGCCAGAAAAGGCCCTCTCAGACGGTCCTCAATCCCTCTACCCCCGGCAGTTTGAAGAATTGGTAAACGAACTTAAAGCCATGAATCTCTTCTTGGAAGAATAAGGAGAACGATCATGCCCAGACATTTTCTGAGGGTCTTGGATCTCAGCACCGAAGAGATACTAGATCTTCTTAAGCAGGCCTTGCAGCTCAAAGAGAGAAGTCGCCGGGGAATTCCCCATAGACCGCTGGTGGGCAAAATATTAGGTCTCATCTTTGAGAAGCCCTCTACCAGGACCAGGGTTTCTTTTGAGGCCGCCATGTATCGTTTAGGTGGTGAGACGACCTTCTTGTCCACCCGGGATCTTCAGCTCCAGCGCGGTGAACCCCTGAAGGATACCGCCCGGGTGCTTTCAGGTTATCTCCATGCCTTGGTTATCCGCACCTTTGGTCAGGAGGTGGTCGAGGAGCTGGCCCGATGGGCCAAGATCCCGGTAATCAACGGCCTTACCGACCAGCACCATCCCTGTCAGGTCCTCTCGGATCTTTTAACGGTTATGGAAAAAAAGGGCGACATTTCCTGCATCCGGGTGGCCTGGGTAGGAGATGGCAACAACGTCGCCCACTCGTGGATAGAGGCCGCGGCCCGCCTGGGGTTCGAACTTGTCCTGGCCTGTCCGGAAGGTTTCGATCCCGATCCCCAGATACTGGCCGAGGCCCAGGCCCTAGCCGGTGACCGTATTCGCCTTCTCCGAAGGCCAGAGGAGGCCGTGGCCGGAGCCGATGTAGTCAACACCGATGTCTGGGCCAGTATGGGCCAGGAAAAGGAGGCGGATGTCCGGAGGAAGGTCTTCTCCCCTTATCAGGTAAACGCCTCTCTGATGGCCCAAGCCAAAAAAGAGGCCATTTTTCTCCACTGTCTTCCCGCCCACCGGGGGGAGGAAGTCACCGAAGAGGTTCTTGAAGGCCCCCAGTCGGTGGTCTGGGAGCAGGCGGAAAACAAAATGTGGCTCCACATGGCCCTGCTGGAGTGGCTTCTTAATCCAGAAAATAGCTAAAGGAGTTGCCGACATGAAACCGCGAAAGATCGTCCTTGCCTACTCAGGGGGGCTGGATACCTCGGTCATCCTCAGGTGGCTCAAAGAGACCTACCAGTGCCCTGTGGTGGCCTACTGTGCCGACATTGGCCAAAAGGAAGACTGGGAGGCCATAAAACAAAAGGGCCTGGCCACCGGGGCAGAGGAGGTCATTATCAGAGACCTCAAGGAAGAGTTTGTCGCTGATTTTGTTTTCACCGCCCTTAAGGCCAACGTCATCTACGAAGGAGGTTACCTCCTGGGAACCTCTCTGGCCAGACCCCTTATCGCCCGGGAGCAGATAGCCGTGGCCAAGGAGGTGGGGGCCGATGCGGTAGCCCACGGGGCCACCGGAAAGGGGAACGATCAGGTTCGCTTTGAACTCACCTATATGGCCCTGGCCCCGGAGATAAGCATTATCGCTCCCTGGCGCCAGTGGCCCTTTAAAGGTCGAGAGGATCTTATCAACTATGCCCAAAGGCATGGGATTCCCGTGCCAGTAACCAAAGAAAAACCCTACAGTATGGACGCCAATCTATTCCATATCAGTTACGAGGGGGGAATCCTGGAAGACCCCTGGACCGAACCCCCTGAAGATATGTTCCAGATGACGGTCTCCCCGGAGAAGGCCCCGGACAGCCCGGAATACCTGGAAATAGATTTTGAAAACGGCATTCCGGTAGCAATAAATGGCGAGGGACTGTCTCCAGCCAGGCTTCTAGCCAGGGTTAACGAGATCGCCGGACGCCATGGAATTGGTCGAATAGATATGGTCGAGAATCGCTTTGTGGGTATAAAAAGCCGGGGGGTATACGAGACTCCGGGGGGAACTCTCCTTCATCTGGCCCACCGGGCCCTAGAACACCTCACCATGGACCGAGAGGTGATGCACTTAAGAGACAGCCTCGTCCCTCGTCTGGCTGAGCTTATCTATTACGGCTTCTGGTATTCCCCGGAGATGGAAACCCTTCGGGCCTTTGTCGAAGAGACACAGAAAGGAATCACCGGATGCGTGCGTCTTAAACTCTACAAGGGTAGTGCCTGGGTGGTGGGGAGAAGGGCCCCCCGTTCCCTATACCTCCCGGAGCTGGCCACCTTTGAGGCCGACACCCTTTACAACCAGAAGGATGCCGAGGGCTTTATCAGGCTTCAGGGGTTAAGGCTCAAGGTCCAGGCCATGGTTAGGAGGCGCCAGACCCTCTGATGCTCATTCTGGCCATTGAAAGCTCCTGTGACGAAACAGCGGCAGCGGTGGTTGAAGATGGCCGCCGGGCCCTGTCCTCCGTGGTGGCCAGCCAGAATGATCTCCATGGCCACTTTGGCGGTGTCGTCCCCGAGCTGGCCAGTCGCCGCCATCTGGAGATGATCGTCCCTGTAGTAGATGAGGCCCTTGCCCGGGCCGGCGTAGGGCTTAAAGAAATAACGGGCCTAGCGGTTACTCAGGGGCCGGGGTTGGTAGGAGCCCTGGTGGTGGGGTTTTCATTTGCCAAGGCCCTGGCCATGGCCAGGGGGCTACCCTTGGTGGGCGTAGATCACCTCCATGCCCATCTGCTGGCCGTCTTTCTAGAAGCCACCCCCTCCTTTCCATTCGTTGCTTTGGTAGTCTCTGGAGGTCATACCAATCTTTACCTTGTCGATGACTTTTTAACCTATCGCCTCCTGGGACAGACCAGAGATGATGCTGCCGGGGAGGCCTTTGATAAGGTGGCCAAACTCCTTGAGCTTGGCTATCCTGGCGGCCCCATTATCAGCCAGATAGCCCAAAAGGGAAATCCTCAAGCCATACCTCTGCCTCGAGCCCGGGTTAAGGGAGCGCCTCTTGACTTCAGCTTCTCCGGCCTTAAGACCGCTGTAGTTCACTATGTGCGCAGGGTTAAAGCCCAAGGGGAGCCTCTCCCTTTGGCCGATCTTTGTGCCAGCTTTGAGGCCGCTGTAGTAGAGATGCTCGTTGAACGGACCCTCCTGGCCGTCGAACAAACCGGGGTTAAAACGGTGGTCCTTGCCGGAGGGGTGGCGGCCAACCCCCGGCTGCGCAAGACCCTTAAGGCGGCTGGCATTAAGCGGGGCCTTGAAGTCTTCACCCCTAGCCCGGCCCTCTGCACCGATAACGCCGCCATGGTCGGAGTGGCCGGGTATCATCTCCATAAAGCCGGACGCCTTCTTGACTTGGAGGCCGATGTTTATGCCCGGGCCAAGACTCTCCGCCATGTCTCAGGTTAAACCCCCTCTCCGACCGTTTCGACCTCCAGCCCCGAATATTCTTCGTTTTCTTCGCTATCACTATCTACGTCTTCTACGGCTCCGAGCCGACAGCAGGATGCTGGCCCGCGGCGTAGCTCTGGGGATCTTTGTGGGGCTGACACCCACCATCCCCTTCCATACCGCCCTCATCATCCTTACGGCTCCTCTTATTCGGGCCAACCTCGTCGCCGCTTTGGCTTCGGCCCTCTGGGTAAGTAATCCTTTTACCATTCCCATCCACTACGGCCTGGCCTGGTGGCTGGGCAGAAGGATTCTGCCCCTTGACGTCGGGAGGGAGGATCTTTCTTTTTGGATAAAACATCTCCAGGAGGGAGGGTTCTTCGAGGCCGCCAGAGCCCTCTTTCATCTGGGAGGCCAGACCCTGCTCATCCTCCAGGTGGGAGGCCTGGTCTTGGCCATCTTTCCTTCGGTTCTGGCCTATCTTTTGGTGCAACGTTTCCTCCAGAAAAGGTACCCCTCCAGAGGATGAATCCCCGGAAGATTCTCCAAAAATACGGCCTGAGTCCCCAAAAATCTCTGGGACAAAATTTCCTGGTAGACGTCAATCTGGCCCGCCGCCTGGTGGCCCTCTCGGACCTTCCTCCCCAGGCCACAGTTATCGAACTAGGAGCTGGCCTGGGAGCCCTAACCCTGGCCCTGGCCGAAGCCTCTGAAAGGGTAATCGCCTATGAGATAGACAAAGGCCTCATTAAAGCCCTCAAGGCTGAAGGGCTCCCAGACAACGTCTGTCTCCGCCAAGGAGACATCCTTAAGCTTGATTGGGCAGACCTGGCCCGGGAGCTTGACCAGAAGCTTATTATCTTTGGCAACCTTCCCTATTATCTTACCAGTCCTTTGCTTTTTTCTTTGCTTAAAGCAAGAAAACACCTCTCCTTCTGCACCTTTATGGTCCAGAAGGAGGTCGCCGATCGCCTTCTGGCCTCTCCAGGAAGCCGCAAATACGGCCTTCTTAGCGTCTTTCTCGGAGTCTGGGCTGAGATCCGGGCCTTAATGAACCTTTCCCCGAGATGTTTCTGGCCCCCTCCCAAGGTTTCCAGCACGGCCATCAAAATCACCTTTCGTCTGCCAGACCGCCGCCCCAAAGATGAACAATGGTTCATGACCCTGGTCAAAGTGGCCTTTTCCCAGAGACGCAAAACCCTGGCCAACGCCCTTAAGAGCCTGGGAATTCCCCGCCAAAAGACCGAGGCTGCCCTCATCTCCCTGGGGCTTCCGGTCAACATCCGGCCTGAGGCCCTGAGCCCGACCGACTTTGTCGATCTTTCCGAAAAACTCACCCCAATCTTTGACCAAAATGGTCGGGTATGATAAGCCTTGATAGGCTTCAGATCAGGAGCTTGTCTATCATATTTTTTATCGTTAACCTTGATTGGGAACAATGAGTGGCGATTCATCTTGGTAAAAAGATAAAATTTGGCTATAATCCCAAAATGGAGGTTGTTTATGGAATTTTTAAAGGATTCCTTTAAACAGACAGGGCGCAAGTACGATAAGGTTTTCACCCCAGAGGAGACCATCCAGCGGGTCCGAAGGATTCTTGAAGAACGGGGTTATAAAATATGCCGGGATTTGGTGCGTATAGATAAGGGGCGCCTGGGAATACCGGTTTATATCAGCCTTTATTCGGCCGAGGCCGCCTCCCTGACCGGCTTTCATAAGCAGATGGGCAAGGGAGCCGAGCCCCTCCAGGCGGAGGCCAGTGCCCTCATGGAGCTGGTAGAACGCTTCAGTCTCTTTTCGTTTGTCAAGCAGAACAAGTATGAGGTAGAAACTTTCTCTCGGCTGGGAGAGGAGGCCATAGATCTAGAAGAACTTTTCCGGGCCGTTCACGACGAAGAGAATCTTTCAAACGATCGACTAAGAGAACTCCTTCAAGAGATACCCTTTCACTTCACCAAGGCCTACGATGTCCGCAACCAAAAGATGGTCTCTATTCCCTTTTTCTGGTTCTGGCTGATCCACGAGTACAATGGCTCCGCGGCCGGAAACTCTCTGGCAGAAGCGGCTGTCCAGGCTACCTGTGAGCTGGTCGAACGCCACGTCTCTTCGCTGGTCACCTATGAGACCCTGCGCACCCCTACCATCCATCCGGCCAGTCTCTCTGGTAGCTGTGCCGAACTCCTGGAGCGCTTCACCCGCTTGGGGATCAAGGTCTGGCTTAAGGACTTCACCCTCGGTCTGGGCATCCCCTCTGTGGGCGCTCTGGCTATTGATCCGAGCACTTATCCCCACCGAAGCGAAATAGTCTATACCGCTGGCACGGCCACCAGTCCGGAACGGGCCCTTATCCGGGCGCTGACTGAAGTGGCCCAGCTGGCCGGAGATTTTGACACCGATGGCAAGTATGCCGAAAGTGGTCTGCCCAAGTTTGCCACCCTCGATGAGGCCCAGTACGTTATAGACACTCCCTCCCTGGTAAACCTCTCTGATCTCCCTTCGGTGGCCAGCGATAACTTCCGAGAGGAGGTCGAGGCCTTGAGCCAGGCCCTTAACGAGAGAGGGCTCAACCTTTATCTGGTAGACATTACCCACCCAGAAATCGGAGTTCCGGCAGTCTATGCCGTGATCCCTGGTTGTCATTTCCGTGATCGAACCATAGGTATAGACCTGCCCTTCCACCTGGCCCGGCTGCTGGCCGAAAGACGACCCCCGGCAGAAGCCCTTAAGTGGCTGGGGGTCCTGGATGAAGTTTGCCCGAACCGTTTTGATATTGCCTTCTATCAGGGCGTGGCCTACGAAGGCCTGGGGGCCTACGATCAGGCCTTGGCCTCCTTTGAGCGGGCCCTCGCGCTGAATCCCCGCCCGGAGGAGATAGCCAACATTTACTGCCATATTGGTCTCTGCCACAAAGAGAAGGAAGACTACCGCCAGGCCATCTCCGCTCTAGAGAAAGCTGCCTCCTACAACAATGGCCTGAAGGAAATCTTCAATCTTAAAGGCTTCTGCCACTACAAACTTAAGGAACACGAGGCGGCCATTGCCTGCTTTGTAAAGGCTATAGAGATCGACCCCACTTCGGCCATTGATTACGCCAATATTGGCTCTAACTTTCGAGAACTGGGGCTTTATAGGGAGGCCATCCGTTGGTACGAGACGGCTCTTTCACTGGATCCGGGGATAGATTTTGCCCGGGAGAACCTAGAACGGCTAAAACCCTTAATCGAAGCCCAAACGTCTCATGGCTAAGGCCTTAAAAGACGCGACACTTCTGGGAGAAAGGGCTCGTCGGCTACGAGAAGCCCTCAAGGCCTGTGATCTCTGCCCCCGGGAGTGTCGCGTAAATCGTGTCCAGGGGGAGGTGGGATTTTGCGGCATTGGGACAGCCCCCCTTGTCTCGGGGTATATGCCCCACTTTGGTGAAGAGGCCTGTCTGGTAGGGAAGAAGGGATCAGGGGCTATCTTCTTTAGTGGCTGTAATTTGGCCTGCGTTTTCTGTCAGACTTACGAGATCAGCCAGTTGCGCTACGGAGAAGAGATCGACTCCCATAGGCTCGCCGAGATAATGCTCGAACTCAAAAAGGCCGGATGCCACAACATCAATCTGGTGACTCCTACCCATCAGATCCCCATGATTGTCGAAGCCCTAGCCAAGGCTACGGACGAGGGGCTTGATCTTCCTGTGGTCTACAACACCGGAGGCTATGACTCACCGAAGACCCTTAGAGAGCTTGAAGGCCTGGTGGACATCTACCTTCCGGATTTCAAGGTCTGGAGTACCGAGGTCGCCCGAAGGTTTCTTAAGGCCGAGAATTATCCGGAGGTAGCACGCGAGGCCATCCTGGAAATGCACCGTCAGGTCGGTGACCTGGAGATCGGACCAGATGGTCTGGCCCGCAAAGGTCTGCTGGTGCGCCACCTGATTATGCCCGAGGGGATTGCTGGCTCTTTTGAGATTCTCCGGTTTCTGGCCGAAGAGGTCTCTCCCCGAACCTACGTCAATCTCATGGGACACTATCATCCGGAGTGGCAAGCCAAGGACTACCCCCCCCTTGACCGAACCATCTACCAAGAAGAGTTTGAGGCGGTCTGGCAATATGCTCAAAAGCTCGGCCTGAGGCTGGACACAACCCATCTTCCTCTTCTGAAAGCTCTCTGGCAAGCCGGACAGGTCTCGCTTGACATTCAGGGGGGGCTATAGTATGAGGGTTTTACCTTTAAGCCATTTTTGTAACAAAGTCAGAAAAGATTTGATTATAAACAATATAAAAGGAGGGAATTATGCCGACCATTGAGTACAAAGGAAAAACTTTTGAGGTCGATGAAGACGGGTTCTTGGTAAAAGGTCTTGAGGAGTGGTGCCAGGAGTGGGTTGAGTATGTAAAAGAGCTTGAGGGCATTGAGGAGCTCACTGAGGATCACTGGAAGGTTATCAACGTCCTCCAGGATTACTTTAAAAAGAACGGCATTGCTCCCATGGTGCGGGTTCTTTCTAAGGTTACCGGCTACCCGCTGAAGAAGATCTATGAGCTCTTCCCCTCTGGCCCGGGTAAGGGAGCCTGTAAGATGGCCGGTCTTCCCAAACCGACTGGTTGTGTCTAATCCTGTCTAACGACTTATCTGCACTTAAAAAGAGCAGGGGTTTCCCTGCTCTTTTTATTTTGTCTTTTGCCCTTCAAGTTAGACTTGAGCTCAGAATTACTAGATATTGCCAGATTATAAGAAATCTTTCAGATAAAAAATAATTTTTACAAGATTATCTCCCTAGAATATAGCCTTTTGGGGGGCCACCTTCTGCCTTTAGGATTATCTTCTGATTGATTGTTCAGTCAGTTGGTGCTTCTATCCCTCTTGAATCAAGGGCAAAGAGGGGTTATCTTCTCGGCGCCAAGGAAATTTAATCCTTTACTTTAGCTAGCTTTTGTGAGATAGAGATATTTGTCAAATTATATAGTTACGGCGCAAGAAAAGTTGGAGGGGGATTTATTAAAAAAGAAAGGGGGTGAGGAGAGCAGAGAGGTTGAGCAAAGTCACACTTGTTGGACTCTAGGAGTTTAGTCTGGATAATCTTTAGGTCAAAAATTTGACAAAGGAGGAGAGTCAGCCATGAGGAAGGGTTTTAAGACCTTTATTTTAGCTTTGGCCCTAGTGCTTATCGGGGCCTTTACCGCTCAGGCGGTAAACCTTGAAGTCCACGGTCAGTTTGGCAACAAGATTCAAACCACTAACAGCACCGGTTTGATTACTGGCAAGACGGCTGCGGATCAGCTGAACAACAAAGACCTGGATGACACCTGGGGCGAGCTTCAGTTCCGCCTGTGGACAGTAGCCAGCTCTGATGACGGAAACGTAAAGGGTGTGTGGGCCATGGAGGTCGGAACGGCCACTTACGGTGACAGCACCCTTGGCTTTGCCACCAACGCCACGGAGATTGAAAATCGCATGATGTATGTGGACTTTCAGCTCCCCTGGTTTGCCTCCAGCAACCGCCTGGCGGTGGGGCTTCAGTGGGTAACCGTCAATCCCTGGCTGTGGGACGAGACGGCCGCTGGTATCCGTAACTATGGCTCCTTTGATCTTGGCGGAACGGCCTTTGCCTACCAGATCGGCTGGATGAGAGATGATGACAACAGCGAGGTCAGAAAGAACGATGTCGCCACCCCGGCCACCGGTAATAACAATGATAGTGATTACTGGTTTGCCCGGGTGGATTTCGCTCCCAAGGGTCTGCCGGTAGAGAACCTCAATGTTGGCCTCTTTGCTGTTTACAACATGGACGCCACCGTGGATCAGAATGTCTGGTCTCTGGGTATTGATGGTGGCTTTGCTGTCTCCGGGGTAGATGTGGGCCTTAACCTCATCTATCAAACCGGCGACGACGACGCCAACAACAAAGACATCAGCGCCTGGTTCTTCGAGGGCAGCCTGGGCTATAAGGTTACCGAGCAGATGAAGGTGGCCTTTGAGTTCTGGTACGCCTCTGGTGATGACAACCCCAATGACGGTGATATCGAAAACTATCAGGCCATTGAGATGCACACCATGGGGAGTGTGGTCCTCTTTGAGGACGCCACCTTTGATGATGGCTCCTATGTCAGCCGGAACCCCTATCTTAATAGCCTTGGGTTCATCATGTACCGGCTTAGGGCCGACTATCAGGCCACCCCGAAGCTGGCCCTCTGTGCGGCCGTCAACTACATGCAGTATGCCGAAGATGCCAGCAACGGCGAAGACACCCTGGGCTGGGAGATTGACTTCTATGCCGACTATGAGCTTTACAAGGGCCTCAAGCTCAACCTGGCTGCTGGCTACCTCTTTGCCGATGATGCCCTGGATGCCTATGGCACCAGCCCGGCTGACGCCGATGATATGTACCGGGTAAGTGCCGGGGTGACCTTTGAGTTCTAAGTAAAAGGTCAAAACGGCCATAAAAAGGGAGGCTTTAAGGCCTCCCTTTTTATTTTCCTCTCTCGGTAGTCAACCCCTACAGGGGCTGCTAAACTCTCCCCATGGCCTTCCGCTCTTTTCTTGAAAGGCTTAAAAAACCCCTTCTTTTGGCCACCAGAGACCACTTTTCCAGGCTTCCCAGGATAAAGGGGCTTGAAGAGGCCATCTGCCACCTGATAGACACTGCTCCACCAGAGGTAAAAGGGCTTTCCTGGGCCGCTCCTATCCTTAAGGAACTAAAGGGGCTCTTTGAGGCCTTTGAGAAGGCCTCTCCGGCCGAAAAGAAGGCCCGTCTCGAACAGGCCCTGGCCCTTGTCGCCGATCTTGAAGCCGGACCGGCCTTTCTTGAGGAGGAATCCCCCCTGCCAGATGAAGCTAAATGGCGTCATATGCGCCTTGAGCTGGCCCGTCCCCTTCAGTACCTTAAGGGGGTTGGTCCCAGACTGGCGGCCAAATTTGCCTCAAGGGGGATCAACACCATAGAGGATCTGCTCTTCTTTTTCCCCAGGGCCTATGAAGACAGGCGTCAGTTTGCCCCCATTGGATCTCTCCGCCCCGGGGATCGGGCTACAGTCCGGGGAGAAATCCTCCTGTCTGGAGCCATCCAGTATCGACGCCGACGGGTCTATGAGGTGGTCATTTCCGACGGCACGGGAACCCTTTCTGCTAAATGGTTTCATTTCCGGGAGGCCGATCTCCGGCACTCCTTTACCCCGGGACGTCAGGTCATTTTTTCGGGAGAGATCCGACTTTTTGCCTCCCGCAAAGAGATAATCCATCCTGAGGTAGAGTTCCCTGAGGCCAGCGACATCGAGCTCCATGTCCGCCGCATTGTCCCTGTTTATCCCCAGATAGAGGGGGTCTCGGCCAAGGTAATCCGCCGGATCATCAGAGAGGCGTTAGAAAAGTACGGCCCTATGGTCCATAATTTCATCCCCGATGATGTCCGGCGCAGGCGGCGCCTCTTGAGCCTTTCTCGGGCCATAAAGGGCCTGCATTTCCCCCGAGAAGACGACGATCTTCAGGCCCTCAACACCGGTCGCAGCCCTTACCACCGGGCCCTGGCCTTCGATGAACTTTTCTTCTTGGAGTTGGGGCTGGCCCTACGCAAGAGAAGCTATGGCCTTGAAGAGGGGATAGCCTTTCAGCCGGAGAGCCAGCTGGTTAGGCACTTTCTCAAAGGGCTCCCCTTTCGGCTCACTCGCGCCCAGGAGAGGGCCTTTGAGGAGATCCGCCAAGATATGACCCGACCCGTCCCCATGAATCGCCTTCTTCAGGGAGATGTGGGCTGCGGCAAGACGGTAGTAGCCTTCCTGGCCGCCCTATTGGCGGTGGACAATGGCTATCAGGTGGCCATTATGGCCCCCACGGAAATCCTGGCCGAACAGCATTATCTAAACTTCCGCCAGATGGCCGGTCTGGCCGGGGTAAATATTGAATTACTTACCAGTAGCCGCCCCCCTAAAGAAAAAAGGGCCATTTACGAAGGCTTAGCCAAGGGCTACATCCAGGTGGCTGTCGGAACCCACGCCCTCATCCAAAAGGAAGTTCACTTTGCCCGCCTGGGTCTGGTAATCATTGACGAGCAGCACCGCTTCGGAGTCCTCCAGCGGGCGGCCTTAAGGGAGAAGGCCCGGATCTGCCCGGACACTTTGGTAATGACGGCCACTCCCATTCCCCGGACGCTCTCTCTTACTCTTTATGGAGACCTTGACGTCTCCATCATTGATGAGCTTCCGGCTGGCCGAAAACCGGTAATCACCAAGGTTTTCAGAGGGCGGGAGCGACGGGCCGCCTATGAACTGGTGCGCCAAGAATTGGCCAAAGGGCATCAGGCCTATGTGGTTTATCCCCTGGTGGAGGAGTCAGAGAAGATGGATCTTCTGGCGGCCACCGAAAGTGCCCACTATCTCCAAAAAGAGATCTTCCCTGACTATCCTGTGGGGCTTCTTCACGGCAAGATGCGCCCAGCCGAAAAGGAAGCGGTTATGAGTGCCTTTAAGGCGGGAGAAATCAAGATTTTAGTGGCCACCACCGTGATTGAAGTGGGAATAGACGTCCCTCAAGCTACAGTAATGGTCATTGAACATGCCGAACGTTTCGGGCTCTCTCAGCTCCACCAGCTCCGGGGACGGGTAGGACGAAGCCACCGGGCCTCATATTGCTTGCTTATTGCCTACCGGGTGGCCAGGGGTTCGGAAGCCGCCCGAAGGCTGGCGGTCATGTGTCAGACTAATGACGGTTTTCGTATCGCCGAAGAAGATCTTAAAATTAGGGGGCCAGGCGAGTTCTTAGGGACCAAACAGAGTGGCTTCCCAGAATTTAAGCGAGCCGATCTCATCAGAGACTACAAGATACTCCTTGAGGCCCGTCAGGAGGCCTTCTCCCTTATTGAAAGGGATCCGGATCTTTCCCGCCCCGAGCACAAGATGTTAAAAAGGATCCTTTACGAAAGATGGGCCGAACGTTTGGCCTTGGCCGAGGTGGCCTAAGATTAGGGGTGAAACATGGAGAAGATCAAGATCGGCATCATCGGCCTGGGAACAGTGGGAACCGGCACTGTCGCGGCCTTACGCCGCAACAGAGAGCTTATTAACAAACGGCTGGGGGCCTCCATTGAGGTAAAAAGGATCGCTGTAAGGGATATTCGGCGTCCACGCCAGGTAGATCTCCCCCCCGGGATACTCACAGAGGCGGCAGATGAGATCGTCCATGATCCGGAGATCGCCATTGTCGTTGAGCTCATCGGGGGAATAGAGCCGGCCCGAAGCTATATCTTGGCGGCCCTAAGGGCAGGGAAATGCGTGGTTACGGCCAACAAGGCCCTTCTGGCCGAATGTGGTCAGGAAATCTACCAGGCGGCGGCCGAGGCGGGAACTGAAGTGGCCTTTGAGGCCAGCGTAGGCGGTGGCATTCCTATAATTAAGACTTTAAGGGAAGCCCTGGCGGCCAATCGCATCCTCTCCCTCCTGGGAATTGTCAATGGGACCTGCAATTATATTCTCACCCGGATGACTGAAGCCGGTCTTTCCTTTAATGAGGCCCTAACGGAGGCCCAGAAGGCCGGCTTTGCCGAAGCCGACCCCAGCCTTGACGTCGAAGGCCTTGATTCCGCTCACAAGCTGGCCATTCTGGCTACCCTGGCCTATGACACCTGCATACCCCTTCAGGAAATCTATGTGGAGGGCATTACCGCTGTAGAACCCCTGGATATCCGCTTTGGCCGGGAGCTGGGATATGTAGTTAAGCTTTTGGCCCTTTCCCGGGAAACAGACGGGGGCATTGAGGTCCGGGTTCATCCCACCCTGGTACCCGAAGGGCACATGCTGGCCAGTGTCAGGGAGGCCCATAATGCCTTCTACATAACCGGAGACACCGTAGGAGATATCCTCCTTTACGGACAGGGGGCCGGGGCCTGGCCCACAGGAAGTGCCGTCTGTGCCGACATTATTGATCTGGCCAGAGCCATACGCCGGGGCAAAAAGACCCGGTTGGGCCCCCCAAGCTTTCGCCAACCCCGCAGGCTTCTACCTATGGAGGAGGTGGTCAGCCGCTACTACTTTCGCTTCTCCGCGGTGGACCGCCCTGGTGTTCTCTCCAAGATTGCCGGGGTTTTGGGAGACCACCGGATATCCATCGCCTCAGTGATCCAAAAAGGACGCGACGAAGGAGGATCTGTTCCCATAGTCATGATCACCCACGAGGCCCGGGAGGCCGACGTCCGCCAGGCCTTAAGGGTGGTAAATCGTCTGGAGGTGGTCACTGCGGCTACCAAGTTTATCCGCATCCTGGAAGGTCAGCATTTTGCCCCTTCCCCTTGATCCCCGGGGGCGATTGTTTATGTTAATTGCGTGCCTTATCTGAGCAGATAACATCCAGGAGGATGCTCATGAAGTACCTGCTCCTTGTGGGCGACGGTATGGGTGATTATCCGATCCAGGAACTACGTAACCGGACTCCGCTGGAGGCGGCCCACACACCGGCCATGGATTACATCGCTCAGCACGGTGAATTAGGGCTGGTGCGCACGATTCCCAAAGGGATGGAGCCGGGGAGCGATGTCGCCAATCTTTCCCTCCTAGGCTATGCTCCCTCTGAACACTACACCGGACGCGGCCCCATTGAGGCAGCCAGCCTAGGGGTGAAACTTAACCCCGAAGACGTTGCCTTCCGCTGTAATCTGGTGACCCTTAAAAGACAGGGAGACCACCTCTTTATGGTTGACTATAGTGCCGGCCACATCTCCACCGAAGAGGGCCGGACCCTTATCCAAGATCTGGCGGAGGCCATTCCCAGTGAGAAAATCAAGCTTTACCCGGGCATAGGGTATCGCCATCTGCTTGTCTGGAAGGGAGGGCCCGAAGGGATCAAGACCTACCCTCCCCATGACTTTATTGGTCGTGATGTCAGCGAGGCCTGGCAGGTTTATGAAGAAGAACCAGTGCTCCGAGATTTTCTCTATCAGGCGATGGCCTTTCTGGAACGGCATCCGATAAACCACCGTCGTCGTCAAGAAGGTAAACCCGTGGCCAATTCGCTGTGGCCGTGGGGACAGGGCCGAGCCCCTAGACTTGAACCTTTCAGCGAGCGTTACGGGCTGCGCGGAGCAATCGTGGCCGCTGTGGATCTCATTAAAGGGCTGGGAATCTGTGCTGGTCTGGAGATTATCAACGTCCCCGGAGCCACTGGGTATTTAGACACAAATTACCGGGGCAAGGCCGAGGCGGCCCTAGAGGCCTTACATGGGGCCTATGACTTTGTCTTCCTCCATGTCGAGGCCCCGGATGAGGCCAGCCATGAAGGCCTCCTGGAGGAGAAGATTCGGGCCATAGAATCCATTGATCGAGAAGTGGTCAAGGTGGTTCTCGAAGGAATGGCTGATTTTGAGGCCTATAAGATCATGGTGGCCACCGACCACCTGACCCCCATCTCCCTCAAAACCCATGCTTCAGTTCCGGTGCCCTTCGCCATTTACGACAGCCGAGATCCGGGGATCAAGCGGATCCAGGGCTTTAATGAAAAGGCCGCCAAGGAGGCCGGAGTCTTCTACCAAACCGGAGAGGGGCTTATGGCCCACTTTATTGAAAAGGAAAGGGCCAAAGATGAGGCTTGATCTCCACCCTCCCATTCAAGAAACCCCTTATCGGATTATTTACGGCGATACCGACTGCGGTGGAGTAGTCTACTATGCTCATTACCTCCGGCTTTTTGAAATCGGCCGGACCGAATATCTTCGAACCGCTGGGGTGACCTATCGCAAGATTGAAGAGGATCAGGGGCTTATTCTTCCGGTGGTTGAAGTCTATTGTCGCTATCGGGCTCCGGCCCGATACGACGACCAGATTCTCATTAAAACGGCCCTGGAGAAGGTCTCCCCGGCCAGTATTCGCTTCCACTATCAACTAGAAAAAGAGGGACGGCCTATTTGCTTCGGCTACACCATCCACGCCCCGGTTGATCGGAATGGGCATCTAAAACGTCTTCCCCAAGGCCTGGTAGAGCATTTTCAGCAACTCCTTGAAAGAGGCCACTTCTGAATGAGGATTCATTCGCAACCTTTATTGACAGCTGCCCGATGGATGTTAATATGAAGTCGCTTTATAATTCTAAAATGGAGGGAGGGTTTTGTGTGCCGGGTGTTATTGTCAGAGAAGATGAGCCTTTCGAGCAGGCCCTGAAACGCTTTAAGAAGCAGTGTGAAAAGGCGGGTATTCTCTCAGAGGTCAAAAAACGGGAATTTTACGAGAAGCCCAGCATCAAACGTAAAAAGAAAATTCTGGCCGCTCGAAAGCGGATGCTCAAACGCATGAAGCGTTATCAGCGCGGTTAGTTCTCTTAAGCCAAAGTCTTCTGTGGCCGAGATTGAGGCCCCATCAAATCAAGGAGCTGGCCAGAAAGGGAAACCCTTTCAGAGGCCACATTCATGAAGCAAGAGACCTTGGCCAAGCTGGAGTTCGGTGAGGTCTGCAGACACTTGGCAGACCTCACCACCTCTCCCTTGGGCCGAAAGGCTGCTCGTCACTTAAGGCCAGAAACCTCTTTTCTGGCCGCCAAAGATTCCCTCCGCCGGACCGAAGAAGCCCTCTGGTTGATAGATCAGGGGCTGGAGCCTACCCTCGATGGTCTGGTGGATCTAGATGGTCTTCTCATAAAGCTTTCCAAAACGGGAAGCATTCCTCACCCACGGGAGCTTTATTATCTCCGTGAGGCCTTACTCCGGGCCAAAGATCTGCGCCGGCTTCTGGGGCCCTTAAAGGCTAAAGTTCCCCAGCTTTATCGACTCACTCGCCAGCTTTCAGCCCTTGCTGATCTGTCGGCTTATCTTTCTACCCTGCTCAACGAAAAAGGTAACGGCCTTAAGGATAGCGCCAGCCCCCTTCTCAAACGGTTAAGAAAAGACCGAGGAGCCCTGGAGGAACGCATCCGGGAAACCATGAGAGCCTGTCTGCGGCAGGCTGCCAGGCGGGGAATCCTCCAGGAGGAGCTTATCACCGTCCGCAACGGGCGCTATGTACTGCCGATCCGGGCCGAAGCCAGGGGGAGCCTGGCAGGAATTCTTCATGATGTCTCTCAGAGCGGAGCCACCGTCTATATAGAGCCCCTGGAGGTAGTAGGGCTGACCAACGAACTTCATCGTTTGGAGCTGGAGGAAGAGCGAGAGGTCGAACGTCTTTTGGCCCAGGCTGCCGAAAGGATCCGCCCCTATCTTTCCGAAATAAAGACCAATCTGGCCATCTTGGCCGAGGTGGACCTTGTCTTTGCCAAGGCTAGATGGGGACGGCGTATCAAAGGGGCCATCCCCCGTCTGGTCTCCGGGGGAGCACTTAGCCTTTATCAGGCCGCCCATCCCCTCCTCCTTCTTAAGGATCCTCAGGGAACCGTAAGAAACGATTTCCTCTTTCCTGCCGAGAAACAGACCGTCCTCATCACCGGCCCAAACATGGGTGGCAAGACGGTGGCTCTTAAGACCGTTGGCCTCTTGGTCCTTATGGCCCAGGCCGGCATCCCTGTTGCCGCCTCTGCTGACAGTGAGCTTCCCTTCTTCTCCCAAGTTCTGGTGGACATCGGTGATGAGCAAGATCTTGCCGGAGATCAAAGCACTTTCTCTGCCCATCTCCACCGCTTAAAAGAGTTTCTGGAAGAAGCCGGAGAAGACTCGCTAGTTCTCATCGACGAGATTGGCCGAGGAACTGACCCCGAAGAAGGGGCGGCCCTGGCTATGGCCATTATGGATAAACTTCGCTCCCAGAAGGCTCTGACCGTAGCCACCAGTCACTACGAGGCCATCAAGGCCTACGCCCTCTCCTGTCCGGAGGCACTTCCCATCTCGGTAGGCTTTGATGAGCACACCGGCCGTCCCACCTACAAGCTTCTCTATGGTCTTTCTGGCCGTTCCCGCGCTTTTGAACTGGCCCTTAATCTGGGATTGCCGGCCGCTGTAATCGACCGGGCCCGAGGCTATCTATCTGGAAAAAATGAAAAGATAGATAGCCTCTTGGCTGCCCTTGAAGAAGAGAAAAAGAAGCTCCTCCGCCGCCAAGAAGAGCTGGAAGCCCTTTTCCAAAACCTTGAACAACAAAAAGCCCAGCTTGAGATCCAAAAAGAGTCCCTGATCAAGGAGCGGCACCAATTACGGGAAGATTATGAGTCTCGGCTGAGACGTTTCTTCCAGGAGGTGGACCAGGAGGTCAAGGCCTGGCTTCGCAGCCTGTCCCGACGGAAGTCATCTCAAGGGAAGGCCCGGGCCACCTATCAGGCCCTGAGTCGGGCCTGGCATCAGCAGGCCCACAAAGAGATGACGGCCCTGGGTCTGGTTGAAGATTTACCCTTTAGGCCCCAAGAAGGCGCTCCGGTCCATATCATCAGCCTCAGGCGAGATGGTTTATGCCTTAAGCTAGACGACGAACGGGCTCTGGTCCAGATTGGCCTCTTTAAGACGGAAGTTCCCCTGGAAGATCTGGCCCCGCCGAAGGATTCCGTGGCCCTCTCCCCTCCCTTAAAGGAAGAGGGCTGGCGGGTTCAATCCTCGGGGCCGATCGAAGTTCCCTCGCGCCTTAATGTCATTGGTCTTACAGTAGATGAGGCCATTCCCTTGATAGACCAGGCCCTTGACAGAGCCTTTCTCTCGGGGCGTCCGCAGCTGACCATAGTCCATGGTCTGGGCACAGGACGCCTGGCTCGAGCTATCAAGGAGCATCTCAAGGGCCACCGTCAGGTGGCCGGATTCCGCCCTGGAGAGCGGCACGAGGGTGGGGGAGGGGTGACTATAGTTGATCTTGCTCTGGGGGGAAACTGATGGCCGGTCAGTTTTCTGAGGCCATTCAGGAACTCAAGCTCACAGCCAACATCGTGGACGTCATCTCTGAATACGTCTCTTTACGGAGACGGGGGCGTAATTACGTCGGCCTTTGCCCCTTCCATGCCGAGCGAACTCCCTCCTTTACCGTCAGCGAGGAAAGACAGGCCTTCCACTGCTTTGGGTGTGGTGCTGGGGGTGATGTCTTCACCTTCCTGATGAAATTTCACAACCTGAGCTTCATGGAGGCGGCCCGGGAGCTGGCCCGGAAATATGGCTTTAACCTTCCCGAAGCACCTGGAGACGACCAAAGTCGCCGGGAAAGGATCTTGGCCCTTAACGAACGGGCGGCGGCCTATTATCATCGCTTTTTAAAAGAGCTGCCCCCTGAGGCTCCAGCCAGTTCGTATCTTCGGAAGCGAGGGATCAAGCCAGAAACCATCGAGCGTTTCCGCCTGGGATATGCTCCAGATGGTTGGGACAACCTGGTCCGGGTTATTCAGGCCGCCGGGGTAGACCTGGCCCTGGCCAAAGAGGCCGGGCTGGTCTCCCAGAAGGGAGAACGCTGGTATGACCGTTTTCGGGGACGAATCATCTTCCCCATCAGGGATCTTTCCGGTCGGGTGGTAGGCTTTGGGGGCCGAATACTTGGCCAGGGGGAACCCAAATATCTCAACACCCCTGAAACTCCTGTCTATCATAAAGGACGCCTACTCTATGGTCTTTTCGAGGCTCGGCTGGCCCTCCGAGAGGAGGGGGCAGGTTTGGTGGTCGAGGGGTATCTTGATCTCCTCTCTCTCTCTCAGGCCGGGATAACTAACGTAGTGGCCACTTTGGGAACGGCCCTGACCAGAGAGCACGTCCGGCTTCTTAAAGGCTATACCAAGAACTGGTATCTGATATTTGATGCCGATCCGGCCGGTCTTAAGGCCATCTTTCGAGCCGCTCCTCTCTTTCTCAACGAGAATCTGTTTCCTCGAGTGGTCCTCCTTCCAGAAGGGGAAGATCCAGATTCCTTCATCCGGCAACGGGGGCAAGAGGGACTTCTTGAACTTTTGGATCAAGCCCGCCCCATCTTTTCCTTTTTGATAGACCAGACCCTTAAAACCTATGGGGGCCGGGGACCGGAGGCCAAGGTAGCGGTGGTAGAAGAATTACGTCCCTTATTAGCCTCTCTTATAGACCCCATCAAACAAGATATCTGCATCGAGGAGCTGGCCGAAAGGCTCTCTGTCCGCAAAGATCATATATACCGGGCCCTGGAAAGCTCCGGGAGATCCTCAGCATCTTCTTCCCGCCAAGAGGGTTTTGACCCCTTTGGGGAAGCCCTGCTGGCCTTCTTGGTCAACCATCCCCAGTATTTTCCAGAATTCGCTGATCTTTCTCCGGAGGAGTTTCTCAGAGATGAATATCGACACCTGTTTGAAGCTATAAAACAGGCCTACTCCTCAGAGGGCCAATTTCCTGAGGCCCTCTTTTTCGAGGATGAAAAACTCTCGGCCCTTTGGGCCCGGTTGCGCCTCAGCCTGGAGGAAGAAGACCGTCCTGACCCGGAAGTTATGGCCCAAGAGCTGCGACGCTCCCTGGATCGCCTCCGGAAAAAACAGGCGCTCCAGCGGCTACTGGAGGAGATTCGCCTGGCCCAGAAGGAAGGTCATCAGGAGCTGGCCCTTCAGCTCCTCAAACAATATCAAGGCCTCTGTCTTCAGCAGGCCGGATAAAAGGAGGAACTATGGCAGATCTCACCAAAATAAACCTTGAGGAGATCGAGGGACTCCTTTCCCCGGAAAATGCCTCTAAGATCAAAGTAAAGATTCCAGAAGTGGCCTCCAGTGGCCACCTAGAGGAAGTTGCCGACCTGTTTGAAGACTTTGAGATACCCGCTGAATCTGCCAGCAGTATGGGGAAGATCGACGAGGGGCCAGATGAGCTTCTTCTCGACGGGACAGCCGGTCTCTCCGATCCGGTAAGGATTTATCTCCGCGAGATGGGGGTCATCTCGCTCCTTTCCCGAGAGGATGAAATTCGCATCGCCAAGATGATCGAAGAGGGCGAGCATGAGGCCCTTTCGGCCGCCTTCGAATCTCCCCTAACCATGACCGAACTGATCCGGGTCCGCGATGAACTTAGGGAGCGCCGTCTCAAACTGCGGGAGGTGGTTCGGGACACGGAGGATGAAGATGACGGAGAGCAAAGAACGGCCAAGGAAGAAAAGGTCCTTCAGGTATTAGACAAGATTGCCCAGTATGAACCCCTCTGTAGAGAGGCCTGGGAGGGTCTCTCCCGGGCCAAAGATCGGAACGAGAGAAGGCGCCTTCGCTATCGTCTCCGACGCACCAGAGAGGCTATCCTGCGCGAGATTCAGGAGATCCGTTTAGATAAACGATGTATTGATCGCTTGACCAAACCGGTTCTCACCCTTGAGAATCGTATACGACGGGCATTGGAGGAGATCGCCCACTGCCGGCGTCAGACAGGTCAATCCTTAAGACGTCTGGAAGAGGTCTTCACTCAAACCAATGGAGATTTTCGCAAAATAGAAGAGCAGGCTAGCAAGATGCGGCTTACCACCGAGGAGTTCCTTAACCTTAGGGCCCGCTTCCTTCTGGCCCGCAAGGATCTTGAGGCCATACGGGAACGGGCCGGTCTGTCTCCAGAAACTCTCCTCCAATTGGCCGCCAGAATAAGAGCCGGTCTAAACAAGGCCAAATGGGGCAAGGATCAGCTCATCAAGGCCAATCTTCGGCTAGTGGTCTCCATTGCTAAAAAATACACCAGTCGAGGGCTCCAGTTTTTAGATCTCATTCAGGAAGGCAATATCGGCCTTATGCGGGCGGTAGAGAAGTTTGATTATCGTCGGGGATACAAGTTCAGCACTTATGCCACCTGGTGGATCCGTCAGGCCATCACCCGGGCCATTGCCGATCAGGCCCGAACTATTCGCATTCCCGTCCACATGATTGAGACCATCAACAAATTGGTGCGTATCTCCAGGCAGTTCCTTCAAGAAACCGGCCGCGAGCCCTCAGCTGAAGAGCTGGCCGAACTCATGGAGCTCCCCGTAGAGAAGGTACGCAAAGTCCTCAAAATCGCCAAAGAACCGATTTCCTTAGAGACTCCCATCGGTGACGACGAAGACAGCCATCTGGGAGATTTTATTGAAGATAAAAGGGTTCCTTCTCCAGACCAGGTGGCCATTAGTCTCAATCTGATTGAGCAGACTCGCAAGGTTTTAGCCACCCTTACCCCCCGGGAGGAAAAGGTCCTGAGGATGCGCTTTGGGATTGGCGAACGCTGCGAGCATACTTTAGAGGAAGTGGGACGAGACTTCAAAGTTACCAGAGAAAGAATCCGCCAGATTGAGGCCAAAGCCCTGCGAAAGCTCAGACATCCCAGCCGAAGCCGGCAACTCCGAAGCTTTGTAGAATAAGGCCTCGCTTACTTGACAGAAAATACTTATGGGCTTAATTATACTTTTTTGCCTGGGCCCATAGCTCAGTTGGTTAGAGCCACCGGCTCATAACCGGAAGGTCGGAGGTTCGAATCCTCCTGGGCCCACCAAAAGGGCTTTTTAAGGTGCAACCGTAAAGGCTGCACCTTTTTTGTTGTAAGACTTTTATCGAGGGAAAATGACATTAAGGGTGGGAGACATCTTAGAGCTGCTTAAGGAGCTGGCCCCCTTTCCTTTAGCTGAGGAGTGGGACAATGTTGGCCTCCAGCTCGGAGATCCACACAAAGATGTCCGTCGTATCCTGGTTGCCCTTGACCCCACCCTGGAAAATATCAAACAGGCCGCTGACCAGAATATAGACCTCCTCATCACCCACCACCCCTTAATTTTCAAACCTCTTAAGCAAATAAATTCTGAGACGCCAGAGGGAAGACGTTTGACTTCGGCCCTCCTCGCCGGCCTGGCCATAATCAGCCTTCATACAAATCTCGATCAGATTCCCCAAGGGGTAAGTTATGCCCTGGCCCGAGCCATGGGGCTGGAGAATCTCCAGGTTTTGGTTCCGGGAGAAAAGGCCGAGGCCTGTAAGTTGGTGGTTTTTATTCCCAAAGGCTATGAAGAAAAGGTCAAAAAGGCCCTCTTTGTCGGCCTGCCCAACGAGATAAATGATCCTCTGGCCTGCTCTTTTGGAGTTCTAGGGGAAGCCACCTTTACACCCCCGGAAGGGGGAGGTCATGAGGCATTATCTAGAGCAGCCCAATGGCGTCTTGAGGCCGTCGTCCCTAAGGCCTTTGTCCCTCTGATTCTTGAAACCCTTAAGCGAGTCCACCCTTACGAAAGGCCCATCTATGATATTTATCCTCTTGAGGCCCAAAGCTCCCTCATTGGCTATGGATATCTGGGCGAATTAAAAAAGGAAACCAGCCTGGAGGATCTTATCTCTCATATCTTTCAGGCCCTTGAGCCCAGCGGACTAAAGGTACTTCAGGCCAGAGAATCGGTACGCAAGGTGGCTGTATGCGGTGGCTCAGGCTCGGCCCTCGTCCCCCTGGCAGCGGCCCGGGGGGCCCACTGCCTGATCACCGGAGAGATAAAGCACTCCGATGCCCTACTGGCCCGGGAGCTGGGGCTCTCCCTGATTGATGCCGGCCACTTTGAAACGGAAAGACCTGTGGTTTCTCTCCTGGCGGCCTTTCTCCGGGAAAAATTGGCCGGAAAGGACATAGACATTCTTGAGGCCACCTGGGAGAGAGGACCTTTTCAATACTATAGTAGAGAAGGAGGCTAGTTAGGCTTTGCTTGAAGAATTAAAGAATCTCATTCGTCTGCAGATGGTTGATCTGGAGATACTCCAGATAGACCGCCAAAAGGCCCAGAACCCCGAACAACTGGAGGCGGCCCGCAAGGAGGTCGAGGAAAAGAGCAAAGAATTAGAGGATCTCAAGGCCCAGCTTGAGGAGACCCAGCAGCGCAAGAAGGCCCTAGATGAAGAGCTGGAACAGGAGCTCTTGCACCTCAAAAAAAGCCAGTCCCGACTAATGCAGGTCAAAACCCAAAGGGAGTATCAGGCCCTGCTCAAGGAGATCGAAGAGATCAAAAAGGCCAACAAACTTCGGGAAGAAGAGATCCTCAAGTTAATGGAAGAGATGGAGCGCCTCCAGCAGGAGGTAGCCAAAAAGGAAGAAGACCTCCAGGTGGCCCAAAAAGTCCTGGATCAGGAGCAGGCAAAATTTGACCAGAAGGTCCAGGAGCTAGAGGCCCGGCGAGCCCAGATTTGGCAACAGAGGCAAGACATTGCCAAAGACGTCCCGGCTCCTATCCTTAAACGATACGATTTCATTCGCTCCCGTCGGGGAGGCCTTGCTGTTTGCGCTGTGAATGACGCCATCTGTGAGGGCTGCCACATGAACATTCCCCCTCAGCTCTACAACGAGCTGATGAGGGACAACCGCCTGATGGAATGCCCTCTCTGTCAGCGCATCATCTACCACAAGGACTCCTATAAGGACATCACTGGTGAGGAATAGGGCTCGCGAGCTGATTGTCTTCAGCGATGGGGCCGCCAAGGGGAATCCCGGGGAGGCTGGGGCTGGAGCGGTAATAATCGATGCTACCAGCGGCCAGGTGCTGGCAGAACTCAAGGCCTATCTGGGCCACAAGACCAACAATGAGGCCGAATATCTGGCCCTAATTATGGCCCTTGATGAAGCCAGTAAATACTCCCCCCAAAAAGTAACCTTAAGGTTAGATTCTGAACTTCTCGTCCGTCAGTTAAGGGGACAGTACCGGGTCAAGGCGGCCAATCTTAAACCCCTCTATCAGGCAGCCTGCGAACGTTTGCGACGTCTGGAGGCGGTGAATATAATACATATACCCAGAGAAGAGAACGTGGCTGCCGACAGGCTGGCCAACCAGGCTATTCGAGAAAAACAAGTTTCGGGGTAAGGTGGGTCGGCGGTCGCTGGAGTTTTTAAAGCTCCAGAGGAAAGTCCGAGCTCCAGAGGGCAGGGTGCCGGGTAACGCCCGGAGGGGGTAACCCCTGGAAAGTGCCACAGAAAAGAGACCGCCGGTCTACCTTGACCGGTAAGGGTGAAAAGGTGGGGTAAGAGCCCACCGCTGTCGTGGTAACACGGCAGGCACGGCAAACCCCACCCGGAGCAAGACCAAGTAGGGAAGCGTCTGAGGGTGGCCCGCCCGAGCTTCCGGGTCGGTCGCTAGAGCGGTCGGGTAACCGACCGCCAAGATGAATGACCGCCACTCCTGAAGGAGAACAGAACTCGGCTTATGGCCCGCCTTACCCCCTCTCCCTTAAAACTCTCCGAAAGACTAGAGCTGCCACGAAGATTTTTTCACCTGGTGGCCGGAGGTTCCTTGGCCTTTTGGCCTCAAAAGGGCCTGGAGATTCTGGCTGCCTCCTTCATCTCCGCCGATCTTCTGCGCCAGAAGTCCCCCCTTCTTAATCGAGTAGCCCTCCGGTTTTTCAAGCCCCTTATGCGGGAAAAAGAGCGCCAAAGGCTCTCTGGAGCCAGTTTCTTCCTCCTTTCGGCTACCGTAGCCAGAGCCTTCTTTCCCCGATCTGGCCGGGAGGCCATCGTTATCTCGGCGGTAGCTGACCCCTTAGCTGGTCTGGCTGGAGGTCTGAAAAAAAGCAGGGGCAAGTCTATTATCGGTAGTCTGAGTCTCTTTGCTGGCGCCTGGATAACCGCCCGGACCTTGGGTCTTCAAAAACCGGCTCTAGTGGCCGCTTTAGCCACTCTCTTTGAACGCTATGGGCCTTTTGATGACAACCTCCGCTTGCCCCTGGCCCTAGCCTTCTCTTTAGATGTGCTCCATTTGACCTCTGACCAACAAAATGGCAAAAAAGAAGGCTAATGAACGCCGCTGTCATTGCTGCCGGAGGCACAGGAAGCCGTTTAGGAGCCGAGATACCCAAACAGTTTCTTGAAATCCGCGGGAAGGCCCTTCTTCTTTACTCCTTAGAGGCTTTTGAAGCCTGTCCCGAAGTGGAGATCATCGTAGTAGTTGCGGTCTCTTCTTATATTAAGGCCACCCAGAGGTTAATTTCTGAGGCGGGGCTAAAGAAGGTTCAAGCCGTCGTTCAAGGAGGAGCCACCAGGCAGGATTCCGTTTGGGCTGGCTTTAAAGCCCTGCCCTCCGAGGTGGAAATTGTTCTTGTCCATGATGCCGCCCGTCCCTTGGTTTCCACAGGGCTGATCCAGACCGTAATCAACAAGGTCAGGGAAACAGGAGCCGCCATTGCCGCCTGTCCTGTAAGGGATACCGTGAAGGAGGTCCACCACGGAACCATAACCCGAACCCTGCCCCGGGAGGCCCTCTTTTTAGCTCAAACTCCCCAGGGAGCTCGTAAGGAGCTGCTCCAACAGGCCTTTGAACGGGCCCAAGAAGAAGGTTTCCAGGCCACCGATGAGGCCAGCCTGTTGGAGAGGCTGGGAATCCCGGTAGCCGTAGTGCCGGCACCGACAACCAATCTTAAGATTACCAGCCCTGAAGATCTCTTACTTTTGGAGGCCCTCCTCCAGGTAACCCCAAGAAGATCAGGTTGCCGATGAAGGCCGTTATTCTGGCTGCCGGGCGCGGGAGAAGGCTCTCTGAGCTGGGGGAACCCAAACCCCTGGTTTCCCTTTTAGGGCTTAGCCTCATTGAGCGAATCATTCTCACCGCCTCTCGGGCAGGCATTGATGAATTCTGTGTTATTACCGGCTACCGGGGCCAGGAGGTAGAATCTGCCCTCCGGAGGCTCTCCCAGACCCGGCGACTTAACATAACGACGATTCACAACAAAGACTGGCCCAAGGGAAATGCCCTCTCGGCTTTAAAGGGAAGGGATTTTGTGGGCCAGGAGAGCTTCTTTCTTCTTATGGGCGATCATCTCTTTGACGCCCGCATCATCGAACGCTTAAAACAAAGGCCTCCAGAGGAAGGCCAGGTTCTCCTGGCCGTAGACAGCCATCTGGACAATCCTTTTATAGACCCGCTTGATGCCACTAAGGTTCAAGTTTCTCAAGGTCTGATCCGGGCCATCGGCAAGGAAATCAACCCTTACAATGGCTACGACACCGGAATCTTTTACTGTACGCCAGCCATTTTTCCCGCCCTCCAAGAGGGTATTGATCAAGGGGATGGACGGCTTTCAGGGGCCATGGAAATTTTAGCAAAACAGGGGTCTCTGAAGGCCATAGACATCGGAGGGCTTTTTTGGATAGACATCGACGATCTTTCCGCCTACCAGCGGGCCCGAAAGGCCCTTAAAGAGAATCTTCGATCCAAGGCCACCGATGGCCCCATCTCCCGGCATATAAACCGCCCGATATCACTCTTTATTACCGAAAAACTTCTCCTCCCCAGGAGGATATCTCCCAATCAGATCACCATTTTCTCCTTTCTCCTTTCTCTTCTGGCTGCCGGGGCCTTCTTCATGACCCCCGGTTGGGGGCCTATATTGGGTGCCTTTTTGGCCCAGCTGGCCTCCATTGTGGATGGTTGTGATGGAGAGGTGGCCCGACTCAAATTCCTTGAAAGCCCCTTCGGTGGATGGCTTGATTCTCTCCTGGATCGCTATGCAGATGCAGCCCTCATATTTGCCATGGCCGGTCATCTCCATCGCCAACAACCAAGCGACTTACTTTTGATAAGCGCCTTTCTGGCCCTGGTAGGCTCTTTTATGGTCAGCTACACCGCCCCCCACTATGATAAACTTATCCGCCGGGGGCAGGTCCCTTCTGGCTGGCGCATAGGGCGCGATGTCCGGATCTTTATCATTTTTATTGGAGTTCTGGCCGGACAGATTTTAGCCACCCTGATCCTGTTGGCCCTCTTGATGAATCTTGAAGTATTAAGGAGGATCTTTGTCTTCTATCAGCTTGAAAGATCCCCCACCCGAAGTGCTTAAATGTATCACAACCCGGATAAGGGAGCTTGTTGCCCAATCCGAGGTCCCCGAAGACCCTGCTCACGCCGAAAACACTCTAAGGTGGCTCCGGCGGCTCTTCCCTGAGGCCGATCCGGCCCTGGAAATTGCTGCCCTGGGGCATGACCTAGAACGAGCCCGACCCCAGCGGCTACGCCGGGAGGAATTCTCTACTTACGAGGCCTTCAAGGAGGCCCACGCCAACCTCAGCGCCCAAATCTTAGAAAAACTTATGCGGGAATGCGGGGCTGATCAGGAACTTATCGCCGAGGTATGCCGACTGGTGAGACGCCATGAACAAGGTGGTGATCCCCGGGCAGACATCCTCAAAGAGGCCGATAGCCTTTCCTTCTTTGAGGTTAACCTTCCCCTTTACGCCGCCCGGAACAGCCCTGAGGAGACCAAACGTCGCTGTCTCTGGGGGCTCCGAAGACTCTCCCCCCAAGGCCTCCTATTAGTTCGGGAGATAGATTATCCCAATGAGACCCTCCGAGGCTTGGTAGAAGATAGCCTGCGTCTTCTCGAAGAGGCCAACTCCTAAAGCTTGCCCGTTCTATCTATACTTTGGTATGAAAAAGATCGGGTATCTGAGAAAGATGACACAAAGGAGACTCCTTCATGAAGGCCTTGCCCTTTGTCTTCGGGATTCACAATCACCAGCCACTAGGGAACTTCGATCATGTCGTCAGCCGGCTTACCGAAACTTGTTATCTGCCTTTTTTAAAAGGAATAAAAGGGGCCCGGCACTTCCGATTGGCCATTCATGTAAGTGGCATTCTCCTTAAGTGGTGGGAGGAAAAGGCCCCCCAAGTAATCGAGACCTTGGGAGAGCTGGCGGCAGAAGGCCAGGTGGAGTTTGTCTGCGGGGGGTTCTTTGAACCAGTACTGGCAGCGATTAGCCGGGATGACCGTAAAGAGCAAATCTTACGCCACAAAGACTACATCCGGCGTCGCTTTGGTCAGACCCCTACTGGTCTTTGGCTAACGGAGCGAGTCTGGGAATCTCAAATTATCGAAGACCTCGCCGATTTAGGCATTGAATATGTAGTCGTGGATGATCGTCACTTCATTGTCTCCGGTTTTAGTAAAGACCAGCTTTTTGGCTACTACCTTACCGAAAGCGAGGGCAAACGTCTGGCCATCTTCCCTATCGATGAGACCCTGAGATACGCCATTCCCTTCTGGCCGGTAAAAAACCTGGAAAATTATCTGCGAGACATCCGCTTTCGGGGAGGGCGGATGTTCATCTACTTTGACGATGGTGAGAAGTTTGGAGCCTGGCCAGGTACCGCAGAATGGGTTTACCAAAAGGGCTGGCTTAAAAACTTCTTAGAAGCCTCGGCCCGATGGGTTGATGAGGATCTGGTCCACTTTCTTACCTACCAAGAGGCCTTAAAAAAGATTCCTCCTCAGGGAATATGCTATCTCCCCACGGCCTCCTACATGGAGATGGAAGAATGGACTCTGCCCACCAGCCGAATATATGAGCTGGAGGAGCTTTTTAAGCGCCTCGGGGATGACAAGGAACGTTTTAAGGGCCTTATTCGCGGTGGCCACTGGAAGAACTTTCTGGTCAAGTATCCTGAATCCAATCACCTTCACAAAAGAATGCTCATGGTCAGTCAGCTCACCAGGCAACCAGGGCACTGGGAAGAAGGGGCTAGGCTCTCCCTCCTGGCTGCCCAGTGCAACGATGCCTATTGGCATGGCATCTTTGGGGGGCTTTATCTCCCTCATCTTCGTCAGGCCGTCTGGGCCTCTTTGGCAGAGGCTGAAGGGACCGTCCGTCGCCAGGAAAGAGCCTTTAAAATCGAGGTTTCCGATATAAACTTTGATGGCCAACCAGAGGTTTTTGTCCACTCCAAGGAGGCCGCCCTGGTCTTTTTGCCCCATTATGGCGGTCAGCTCCGAGAATGGACTATCTTTTCCGCCCGAACCAACTACATAAACACCCTCACCCGCCGAGAAGAGGCCTATCATCGGGCCCTTAAAGAAAAATTGCTCCACGGAACCCCTTCACCAGAAGGGGCAGCAGAGGGGGTTTTCAGTATCCATCATCTTCCTCGAGACCTAGAGCCGGATCTTTTGGCCTCTCTTGCCTACGACTGGTATGAGCGAAATAGTTTCATTGATCACTTCTTCGACCCCTTTCGGGATCTGGAGGCCTTTAGACGCTGTGACTTTGGGGAGTGGGGAGATTTTGCCAATCAACCCTTTGGCTTCCGGCGTGAAAAAAACGAGCTGATCTTCTCTCGAGAGGGGGGGCTCTATCCTCCCGGACTTCCCAGACACCCCCTTAAGTTGACCAAGCGCTTTCGTCTCTCCCAGGGGGGGCGAGAAATAGAAGTCCATTACCATCTTGAAAACCTTTCAAAAGAAAGAATATCTTGCCGTTTCGGGGTGGAATTCAACCTCTTCCCCGCGGCTTTGGCCTATGGTCAAGGCCGCCTGTTGGCCGGCGGCCAACAACATCCCCTCAATGAGGCCTGGGCTGCCGAGGGGGTGGGCGAAGTCCTTTTTGAGGATCAAGCGGTAGGGGCCAGATTGCGACTTGTCTTTCCTTCGGCCAGCCTGTGGTTTTTCCCGGTGGAAACAGTCTCTCAATCAGAATCTGGCTATGAAAAGACCATTCAGGCCCTGGCCCTTATGCCCCACTTCCTCCTGGAACTGGATTCTGGTGAAGGGCTGGAGCTGGTTATCAAGGCCGCCGTGCGCTAAGATATTCGAGGATCAACCGGGCCTGCCGGGTGGCCGCTCCGCTGGCTTCTTGGGCCGCTTCTCGGGCTTTTTCCCCGCTGGGGCCCCCTGAAGATCCGGAGAGGACAGCAAGCACCGTCTTGGTTAGATCCTCCGAGGAGCGAACCACCTGTCCTCCGCCTTTGTCTTCCAGAAGACCCCGGGCCTCCTCAAAATTTGAGGTGTAGGGACCGTAGAGTACCGGAACCCCCCAGGCCGCCGGCTCCAGGAGGTTCTGGCCTCCCTTGGGGATGAGACTCCCGCCGACAAAGGCCACCCGGGCCAGACCATAAAGGCAGAAAAGATGGCCAATTTCGTCCACGACAATCACCGAGGCCCGTCTAGGGACCCCAGAACGGAGTTCGGAGAGGAGCTGGGAGTCAAGGCCTTGACCTCTGAGGCTCTGCTGAAGGGGCTCCAGCCAAGTAAGATGCCGAGGGGCAATAAGGACAAAAAGAGAGGGAACAGCCTCAAAAAGGGCCTTAAGGCTCTGGGCCAAGACATCTTGTTCCCCCTGCCGGAGACTTCCCACTACAAGGACCGGCCTTTCGAGAGAAAGATCAAGAAGATCAAACCATGGCCCCAGATCACAAGAGGTTATACGTCGGCTTAATCCCTCAAATTTGGCATTGCCACAGATATGAATCCTTCCTGGGTGGGCCCCTAGAGCTTCAAGACGCCGAGCATGGACGGAAGAGATGGCCAAAAAGGCCGAGAAGCGTCGCAAAATCTCGGCCATAAAGGGGCGAAGTCGCCGGTAGCGCGGGAAAGAAAAGGGGGAAATACGGGCGTTGACGAGCAAAAGATGAGCTCCTCTACCCGAGGCCTCAAGGATCATGTTGGGCCAAAGCTCCGTCTCAATAGGAGAAAAAATCCGGGGAGCCACCCGCTCCAGGGCCGCTTTTACCAGCTGAGGAAAGTCAAAGACATAGGGAGCCACCTCAACCCTATGCCCTAAGGTCTTTCGGGCCCGATCTAGACCGGTGAGGGTGGTGCTGGTTACCAGGACCCTAAGCCCTGGGTCCATCTGCAGAAGGGCCCCCACCAGGGCCTCGGCTACTGCCACCTCTCCCACGGAGACGGCCTGAAACCATATATCAAAGGGCCCTGGCGGAAGGTTCTGAATTCGTTTTAGTCTGGCCGGCACCAAGGGGACCAGAGGATAGTAGAGGCCTTTAGTCAACCAGGAATAAAGGGCCGTTAACATCTCTCTTCTGCCAGCCGCTGACGAACGACCTCAAAGAGAAAAAGAGCCCCGGCCACAGAGGCATTAAGAGAAGAGAGGCGTCCGCGCATAGGGATCCTGGCCAGAAAGTCACAAGACTGGGCCACCAGGGGGCGGAGCCCCCGTCCCTCACTACCGACTACTATGCCTACGGGGCCTCGAAGATCCAAATCGTAAAGAATCTTCTCTCCTTCGGGGGCGGCCCCTACTAACCAGAGTCCTTCTCCCTTTAGCCACTCCATAGTCCGTACCAGGTTGGTCACCCTAGCGACAAGAACATGTTCTGTAGCCCCGGCCGAGGCCTTTTCCACCGTGGCCGTCACCCTGGCTGATCGATGTTTGGGAATAATTACCCCCTGAACTCCGGCGGCCTCGGCCGAACGAATAAGGGCTCCCAGATTCTGAGGATCGATGATTTGATCGAGGAGAAGGACAAAGGCCGGCTCCTCAGCCTTCTGCCAGGCGTTCCGGATCTCCTCCAGGGTAGCATAACGATAAGTGGCCACATAGGCCACCACCCCCTGATGAACCACCTTCCCTCCATGGGGAGCCTTAAGGGGAGGGAGCTGGGCCCTTATTTCCAGAGGAATTCCCAGACGACGGGCCCGGTTGATAATCTCCCGATGACGTCGAAGATGGCGCTGGGAGACGACAATTCGTTCCACTTCTCCGGGTCGGGCCGAGAGGGCCTCGAGCACCGGATGATACCCCCAAATCACCTCGGCCATTTTAGGTAAGCCACTGTCGGAGGAGATCAGAATGGCGAAAAGACCTGAGTCGTTCAGCGGTTAAAATAGATCTCAGGGCAGAAAGGGCCCGGTCAAAACGGTCATTGAGCACCAGATAATCAAATTCTGAGGCCGCCTGAATCTCCTGGCGAGCGGCGTCAAGACGCCTTCTCAGGCTAGCCTCATCTTCCGTGCCCCGAGATCGCAAACGTCGTTCAAGCTCTGACCACGAGGGAGGCAGAATAAAAATCAGGGCCGCCTCGAGTCCCATCTTCTTCCTTACCTGACGGGCTCCCTGAACATCTATATCCAAGACCACATCGCGCCCGGAGTCTAAATGCTCCCGGATTTTTTCCATACTGGTACCATAGAGATTTCCGTGGACCTCTGCCCATTCCAAAAAGGCCCCCGCGGCCACCAAAGACTCAAATTCTTCCCGAGAGACAAAGTAGTAATCCTTACCCTCCACCTCCCCAGGCCTCGGTGATCTGGTAGTATGGGAGACAGAGAAGATCAGATTCTTCTCCAGCCTGAGGAGCTGCCGGATAAGGGTGGTCTTCCCCGCCCCAGAGGGAGCAGAGATGACCATCAAGCAACCACGGCGCATATGACTTTATTTGGACTTTTCCTCCTCAGCGGCCATCATCTTGAAGATATCTGAAGAGAGTCGCTGAGCTATGGTTTCGGCCTGAATGGCAGAAAGGATGACATGATTGCTATCAGTAATAATGATGGATCTTGTGCGGCGCCCTTGGGTAGCATCAATAAGACGCTTATTCTCCTTTGCCTCCTCCCGCAGCCTTTTCATCGGCGCTGAGGAGGGATTTACTATGGCCACAATTCTCTCCGCTACCACAGAATTGCCAAAACCGATGTTTAAAAGGCGACATTTGCACTCCACGGCTTTTACCTCCAACTATCTTTTATTTTCTAACTTAAACAGGCAATTTAACCTCAAAACGCCCAAAGGTAAAGTTTTTTGTTCCCCTAAAACTCATTCAATGTTCTGGATCTGCTCCCGGAGACGCTCCAGTTCCCCTTTTATTTCTACAGCCAGATGATTTATTTTGGCCTCTTGAACCTTGTTGGAAAGAGTATTCACCTCCCGAAACATTTCCTGAACAAGAAAATCCAGACGGCGTCCCACCGGTTCGTCAAGAGAAAGATAGTGACGAAATTGATCGATATGGCTCCTCAATCGAACCATTTCTTCATTAATATCTAATTTATCGGCCATGATGGCCATTTCTTGAGCCAAACGGGCCGGATCATACTCAATTCCGGATAGGGCACGCTGAAGCCGTTCTCTAAGGCGCTCTCTGGCTGCCTCGTAGGCCACCGGCCAGATTTCCTTTATCTCTCCAAGGAGGTCTTCCACCTTAAGCAATCTTTCCTGGAGATCATCCAGAAGGGCCTGCCCCTCCTTTAGCCTCATGGCCTGAAGATCTTCAAGAGTCTTGGCCAGAAGTGGAGCCAGTTCCTGCCAGAGGAGCTCCAGATCGACCTCTTCCTCCGAAGGCACAATAATCTCCCGGAAAGAAGCCACCTGGGCCAAACTGACCTCTCCTTCCAAAGCCAGCTCGGCCTTAAGATTCTTTAATATGGTTACCAGGGCCCGAGCCAGCTCCCAGTTGCAGGCGAGAGCCAGAACCCCCGGAGGAGAACCATTTATCTGGACGGAAACCTCCAGGCGCCCCCGAGCGATTTTTTCCCTGAGCAGCCGGCGGATACGCTCTTCAAGAGGGCTGTAGCGCTTGGGGAGACGGAGGATAATGTCCAGGAAACGATGATTAAGGCTTTTAATCTCCACGGTAAGGCGCCAGCCCTCAAAGGAATGACTGGTCCGGCCAAAGGCAGTCATGCTTTTAAGGGCCATAGTCCCTCCTTTTTAAGCTCTTCCACATAGAGCTGCCGGACCTTATTAAAAAAGGGAATTCCATCCCGGACATAATCCGGATAGGTCCAGGGTAACGGACGATAGCTCCCCCTCTCAAAGATCAGGGTAAGATCGGCATAGACCCCCTGGGATAGATAAATGCGGTGAGAATAGTTCTTAAAGGTGGCCAGAACCAATCTTTCTGGGAGAAGATAGCCGGGATCAATATTCACTTGGCGTCGTCCGGCAACAGATAAGAGCATCTCCTGCTCGTAGGTTCGATGTTTGAGCCGGGGTAGATCCTCCTGGGCCAAAAAGCCGGCAAAGGCCACAAAAAGCCGCTTCAGCCCGGAGCCGAATTCTGGCTGATAATAATTCGTTAGGTCAAAAGGTAGCCAGGAGCTTTTAAGGATTACTGGACCCAACACCTTTTTTAGAGCCCTTAGAGCCTCTTCAATGGATTCTTCCCGGCGGCCAAAGATACTGGCTATTGGTTTGGCCGGCAAGGAGGGCTGCGGGTGACTCAACAGGACCTCCCTTCAGCGAGCTGCTGCCGAAGTTCCTCTTTGGTAATCGCTGCCGTTCCTATCTTACCTACCACCACCGCCGCTGCGTGGTTGGCTAAAACAGCGGCCTGGGACAGAGAAAGCCCGGCGGTCAGGCCTGCCGCCAGAGCCGCCATCACGGTATCTCCGGCTCCGGTAACATCATAGATCTCTCGGGCCAGGGCCGGGATAAAAAAGGGAGGCCGGTCCCCTTCAAAAAGGGCCATCCCCTCTGCCCCCAGGGTAACCAGAACCACCGGAATGTTGAGACGCCCCCTCAATCTTTCGACCACCGCCACCAGGTCCTGCCGATGTCTGATCCGATGGCCGGTCAAGGCCTCCGCCTCGGCTCGATTAGGTGTAATCAACCAAGCCCCCCGATAAAGATCAGCGTTGTCCACTTTGGGGTCGACCAAGAGGGGAATATCCCTCGATTTGGCCAAGTTTTTTAACCCCTCCATTAGAGGGGCTGTAACTGTGCCCTTGGCATAGTCAGAAACAATTATAAGCCGAATAGCTTCTAGGGACTCCTCGATAATCCTCAATATGGACTTAACAGCCTTTAGGGGGGCTGGATCACGCCTTTCCTTGTCAAAGCGAACTACATGCTGTCCCTGAGCCACCACTCTGGTCTTTACAGTGGTCGGACGGTCGTCAGGGATAAGCCCTTGATCAGGAAGCCCACGCCGGCGAAGCTCCTCTCGTAACCACTGACCAGAGGCATCCGGCCCCAAAAGACCGCAGAGAAGAGGCCTTAACCCCAGACAAAAAAGGTTATCGGCCACGTTGGCCGCTCCTCCCAGGCGAAGACTTTCCCGATGCACCTCTACCACCGGCACCGGGGCCTCCGGGGAAATCCGGGAGACATCCCCCCAAATAAAGTGGTCTACCATCAGGTCACCGACCACGGCGACCACCTGACCGCAAAGTTTATCTAAGGCCTCAAGGAGCTCTTGGGTCATCAGATGGTAATGCCAGCAGCCTGGGCATCCTTTAAAAAGCGCTCCAGACCTAAATCGGTCAGGGGGTGTCTAAACATCTGCTTGATGACCTTATAGGGCACGGTAGCAATATCCACCCCTAGCTCAGCACACCGACGGACATGGTCCACATGACGAATACTGGCAGCAATAATCTCTGTAGCCAGATCATAGACCTCATAGATATTAATTATCTCTTCCAGGACCAACATTCCATCATAGGAGATATCATCGATGCGTCCCAGAAAGGGAGAGACATAGGTGGCCCCCACCTTGGCGGCCAGCAAGGCCTGAAGGGGCGAGAACACTAGGGTGACATTGGTCTTTACCCCGGCCCCTTCATTGTTCATTCGGGCCACAGCCTCCAGGCCGGCCTCGGTGCAGGGAATTTTAACCACTACATTTTCGGCAATCCGGGAGAGCTCCTTTGCCTCCTTAACCATACCGGCCACATCGGTGGCTATAACCTCGACAGAGACCGGCTTTCCAGAGACCTCGGTCACGATCTCAGCGATGGCCTCCTTCCAGGGCTTGCCCGTTTTGGCCACCAGAGAGGGATTGGTGGTCACTCCATCTAGGATGCCTAAGGAGTTAATCTCTCGGATCTCTTCAATGTCCGCCGTGTCTATGAAGATCTTCATGGTCACCTCCAGCACATGTTTCCGGCTTTTTATTAGAAAAAAAGAAAGCTGTAAACCGGGGAGTGTCGGCGGATCTTGGCCTGTTTTTCTCTGAGGATATTTAGGTATTGGGCTGACAGTTTACCCGCCCCGAGGCATCTATAGTGCAGAAGAGAGCCACCCCACTGATAACCGGACTACAGGTGGTGGCCTGAACGGTTTGGGTATTGGTATCAATGTTTAGACTACAGGAGGCTCCATCTGGAAGATGACAGATCTGGCTACTTTCTCCGGAGTCGGTATAAGCGGCCACCAGCTCTCGAACACAAGAGCTAATAGATGCTGTGGCCACTCCGGCAGCGGCCCTGGCCTTGTGCTGCATCAGGAGAGGAACCGCCACCATGGAGATGATCCCCACAATGGCGATGGCCACAAGAAGCTCAATTAGAGTAAAACCTTGCCTGTCCATGAGCCACTCGGAGGAAAGTTTATAAATCTTCAGAAATAAGAGAGGGGGGCAAAGCCCCCCTCTCGGATCCCCAACATTAGCTGGCCGTACAACTGACCTGGTTGTTGGTAATGGTGCAGGTAAGGCTGATACCCTTGATGGTCGGAGAGCAGCCAGAGGTGGAGATATTCCCCGTGCTGGCATCCAAGCTCAAAGAGCAGGTCTGGTTGTCAGGGAGATTGCAAGTCCAGCTGGTGGTCCCCTGGTCGGCATAGTCAGCGGCCAGCTCACTCATACAGGTAGTCAGGGCGCCAGCGGCCGCTGAGGCAGCAGCATTCTTCTTATATTTGGTGAACTGAGGAACAGCTACGGCAGCAAGGATACCGATGATAGCCACCACGATCAAAAGTTCGATGAGAGTAAAACCCTTGTTATTCATACCTCAAACCTCCTTAAATATTTTTGTTTTTTTAAGTTTTCTTTCCGCAAAGAAAGCTCCCCCGAGATGTCAAAGCCCCCTTTGGCAATGCCTAGGGAGGGCTACGTTTCTGGTTGTATCCCTCTCCCACCTCCCATCTCTTTCTTTCTTGTTTGCTTTCTTTTCCTCTGCTCGTCATCTTGATATTTCTCCTTTAAGGTCTCTTTGTCTGGCTGTAAGAAGCAACCTTAATGCCAAGTAAGAACAGGAAGGGCTCAGGCCTTATTTAAGGAAAAATGGGGCGACTTTCTGCCTTGGGGCAAAAAGGAAAGGCCCCCTGGTGCCAAAAAACGGCACCCGGGAAACAAAAAAGGTCAATCAAGGGAAAATAGAGACACCCAAATCTGGCTGTTTTCTCGGACCCGCCAGGAAAGAGGACTCTTTAAAGTTTGCCGGAGAGGAAAATCTGCTATATTTAAGCATCTTATGGTCTCTAATTCTCCTATTGTCCGCTTTGAAGAGGTAACCAAGCTATATCCACCGGATATCACGGCCCTGGATAGGGTATCCTTTTCCGTTGAACGGGGAGAGTTTGTCTTTATCACCGGCCCCAGTGGGGCAGGCAAAACAACCCTGCTCAATCTCATTCTCCGATCAGAACTTCCCTCTCAAGGAGAGGTATATGTAGAAGGCCGACCTCTTTCCCGCCTCAAACCTCGCCATGTTCCCGGCCTGAGAAGGCGGATCGGGATTATCTTCCAAGACTTCAAGCTCTTGGTTGACCGAACGGCCTTAGAAAATGTAGCCCTGGCCCTGGAAGTCCAGGGACTTTCCCTGAGAGAGGGACGTCATCGTGCCCTGGCAACCCTTGAAGCCGTTGGTCTTAAAGGCAAAGAAAACAAATATCCTCCTCAGCTATCAGGAGGGGAGAGACAACGGGTAGCCATAGCCCGGGCCATCGTTAATCGACCAGCCCTTCTACTTGCAGATGAGCCTACGGGTAACCTGGATCCCCGCTTGGCCGAAGAAATTATAGAACTTTTTGAAGAACTTAACGCCCGAGGCACAAGTATCATCCTGGCCACTCACAACCAGAGCCTTTTCATCGAGCGACATCGGCGAGTCCTGGTTCTTGACTCCGGGAGGCTTATTAACTAATGGGAGTAAGCCTAATCATTGGAAAGGCCTTCTCTTCTTTCAAAAGGCGCCCTCTGGCCCAGATTGCGGCTACCGGGGTTATCTTTCTCCAGATAACCATCTTTACCCTGGGACTCTTCTTTTATCACAATTTGCGACAAACTACGGAAATCCTGGGGCAGGAGCTCTCCCTCACTGTTTTTTTAAAAGAAGGGCTCTCCCAACAAGAGGTTGAACATCTGGCCGAAGAGATTCTTTCCTGGCCGGAGGTGGCCTCGGTAAGATATATCTCTCCCGAGGAGGCCTTTGAGCGTCTCAAACAGGCTTTTTCCCAGAATCCAGAGCTTATGAGCGGTCTGGTTCCTGACTTCCTGCCCCCTTCTTTAGAGATCTACTTCTGGAAACCCTTTGACCTCCAGGACAAACTCCCTCAAATGGCCAAAACTCTCTCGGGATATCCCCAGGTAGATGAAGTTCGCTATGCCGGAGATTGGTTGGCCCGCCTCCAGGGATTCAGCGACCTTATCCGGACAGCCCTGCTCCTGGTAGCCACTATTCTTCTCCTTACGGTCTCGGTGGTGGTGGCCAACGTCATCCGGATCAACATCCACTCTCGGGCCCAGGAGCTTGAAATTCTTCGTCTTCTGGGAGCCAGCAGAGGGCTTCTCCGCGGTCCATTTCTTCTAGAGGCCTTCTTTCAGGCCCTTTTGGCCTCACTTTTGGCCCTGGCGACGGTCTATCTGATATTTATCCGGCTCCAAGAGAGCATGCCCTCGAACATCTTTGGTCACCCTTTTAGACTCCAGTATCTACCCTGGCCCTGGTTAGCGGGAATAGTTGGAGGAGTGATCTTGGTCTCTCTTCTGGCCAGTTTTCTCCCCTTAAGGCAGTTCCTTAAAGAATGATAGCTTTAGTTGTAATGATATTAGCTCTTCTGGTGGGAGCGGCCCAGGCCCAGGGCCTTACCGATCTTGACCGTCAGATTCAAAGTCGGCAACAGGCCTTAGAGGAACTCACCCGTAAAGAAAAAGATCTTAAGGAAGAACTTTACCGCTACTCCCAGGCCATCGAAGAAAAATGGGCTCAGATCCAGAACCTTAAGCAAAAAATTGCCGAAAAAGAAGAGGCCATAAAAGAATGCCAAGACCGGCAAAAAAAACTGGAGAGCGAACTAACAGGCCTTAAAAAGAGACTCAAACTCCGCCTTAAAACATACTACCGCCTGGGCCCAGTGGGCTTTCTTAACCTGCTTCTGAGCAGTGAAGACATCGGCGTCCTTTTGGCCCGGGAACGGCTCTTTGAAATGGCCCTTTTGGCCGATCGCCGTCTAGCCCAGCGCTATCAGAATCGCCTGTTGGCCTTAAGAGACAACGAAAGACAACTCCTCAAGGAAAAATCGGATCTAGAAGTCCTTACCAGAGATCTCAGGCAGGAGTTGGTCCATTTAGAATCCTTGCGGGAGGCCAAAATGGCCCTTCTTGAGGCTATAAGAGAAAAGAAGGAGCTTTATAAAGACCTCCTACAGGAGATCCTCCTGGCCCAGAAAGACCTGGCCCGGATCATCCGACAGATAAAGTCTTTAGAGGATCAACCCTTTCCTCCCTCCAAACCGATAAAAAAAGAAGACTTTCCGGCCTATCCCCTCTGGCCACCGGTAAGGGGGTCACATCCTGTAAAGTATGAAGAGGGGCCCGGAATTTTCTTTGAAGCAACCATTGGAGATCCAATATATGCTCCGGCTGGGGGTGAAGTGATTTACTTGGGAGTCAAAAAGGCCTTCGGGGAGGTTATCATTATTGAGCATCCCAAGGGCCTGCGGAGCATAATCGCTGGAGGGGGGGCATATTACAAAAAAGTAGGTGATCTGGTAAAAAGGGGAGAACTCATTGGTCGGGTGGGGGCTGGAGGTTTAGGCAAAGAAGGTGTTTATTATGAGCTCCGTCTAGGAGCTATTCCCCTTTTGCCCCTGGAGTGGTTAGATAAAACGTTTTTCCAATAGACTGAAAATCTTCAAGAAGGTGAAGGAGAGATGAAAGGAAGAAAGTTTACCCCATCCATACTTGTTTTAACTGTCCTCCTGATTCTGTTTTGTGCCTTGGGTTTTAGTGGCTCCCTTAGGGCTTCGGCTTCCTCTGAGGAGATTTACCAGAAATTGCGTCTTTTCTCTGAAGTCTTGGATATCGTTCAGAAAAGTTATGTTGAGGAGGTAAATCCCAAGGATCTTATTTACGGGGCCATAAGGGGGATGTTAGGAAGTCTTGATCCCCATTCCTCCTTTATGACCCCGGATGACTACAAAGAACTCCAAATAGAGACCAAGGGCAGTTTTACAGGTATAGGGATCGAAATCACCATAAAGGACGGAATCCTTACGGTAGTCTCTCCTATTGAGGGCACTCCAGCCTATCGGGCCGGCATCAAGGCCGGAGATAAGATCATCAAAATCAATGGCAAACCCACCAAGAACATGAGCCTCTTTGAGGCCGTTAAGCTCCTTCGGGGCCCCAAGGGGACCAAGGTAACCATCTCTATCCTCCGGGAAGGATGGACGGAACTCAAAGACATCACCATTGTTCGGGATGTTATTCCCATTATCAGTGTTCGCTCCCGCACCCTAGAGCCCGGTTACGGCTATATCCGTATCAGTACCTTTCAGGAGAAGACATCTCGGGAGCTCCGAAAGGCCCTGGAAAAGCTAGAAAAGGAAAACAAACCCCTTAAGGGCCTAGTTCTTGACCTGCGCAACAATCCCGGTGGCCTTCTGGATCAGGCAGTCAAAGTGGCCGATGAATTTCTGGACAGAGGTCTCATCGTCTATACCAACGGTCGCCTCAAAAATCAGAGCATGAAATTTGAGGCTACTCCCAATCGGCACCCTCACCCCTATCCTTTAGTAGTTCTGGTAAACGAGGGAAGTGCTAGCGCCTCGGAGATCGTGGCCGGGGCCCTTCAGGACCACCATCGGGCCATCATTGTCGGCACCCAAACCTTCGGTAAGGGATCCGTTCAGACCATCATTCCCCTGGAAGATGGTAGCGCTATTCGTTTGACCACCGCTCGGTATTACACCCCTAGCGGCCGCTCTATTCAAGCTAAGGGGATCACTCCGGATATTATTGTTCCTTGGGCAGTCTGCGAACCACCGAAAAAGAAATTTCATCTTATTCGAGAGAAAGATTTAGAAAGGCATATCCCATCAGAGACGGAGAAAAAATCCAAAAAGCGTCCGGTTCCCTCGCTAAAAGAAAAGCACGAAAGCCCAAATAAATCCCCCAAAAAAGACTCAAACGATCTGCGGCGAGACAATCAGTTGGAAGAGGCTCTGAGGATTCTGAAGAGCTGGCAGATCTTTACCAAAATGCGAATAGATGGAGCGGGTATCCAACCTAGATAGGCTAGAACAGTAAAGTCCATGGCCCAAAAACGAAGGGGGAGCAAAAGGGGCCGGGGGCACTCTCCCTGGCGTGAGGTAGCCTGGGCCGGAGGGATTCTCCTCCTGATAATTACCGTCCTGGCCTTGCTGGCCGTATTTCCTCGGCCCAGACCGCCGGCCCCGAAGTCTTCTTCTCCCCCGGTAGAAAAGCCCCAGAAGCCCCTTGGCCGGCCACTTTTTGAGGAGCCCCCTCCTCCAGAGAGGCCAATTAAAAAGCCCCCACCTATCCGGGTAAAATTACCGGAGATAAGCATTGTTATTGATGACATGGGTTACAATAACGGCCTGGACCAGGCCTTTATTGATCTGCCTTATCCCCTGACCTTTTCCTTCCTTCCCTACGGACCTCACACCCAGGAGCTGGCCAGATTAGCTAAAGCCAAAGGGCATGAGATTCTCCTCCATCTGCCTATGGAGTCCTCTTCCGGGACCCCACCAGGCCCTGGAGCCCTTTATGTCTATATGGATGGCCAAGAAATAGCTCGTATTCTCCAGGAGGATCTGAACCGAGTTCCCGGTGTAATGGGAGTAAATAATCATATGGGATCGCGGTTCACCGCCAATCCGGTCAAGATGCGCCTTTTGCTTCTGGAGATTAAACGTCGAGGGTTGATTTTCCTTGATAGCCGAACCACTGCCGAGACGGTGGGCTATCGTCTGGCCCGGGAGCTGGGTATTCCTAGTGCAGAGCGAAGGGTCTTTCTCGACCACACGGTGAACAAAAAGGCCATCCGCCATGAACTCAAACGCCTGATTGTTCTGGCCAGGAGTGAGGGAAAGGCGGTGGCTATCGGTCATCCTCACAAAGAAACTCTGGAGGTTCTCAAAAAAGAGCTTCCCCGGCTCAAGAAAAAAGCCCGTTTGGTCCCTCTAAGCCAAGTGTTAAACTAAAAGGCATGAAAGGTCTTTTTCGATTAGTGGAGGGTTTTTTTCGTCATCGAGCCAGCCAGGCCCGAGAAGCCAAAAAGGCCACGGGCGCTGCGTTGTGGCACCATGAGAAAAAACAGGGGAAAACCCCAAGGTGTGCCGTTTGCGGCAAGGAACTCCGCTCTCCTGAAGAGAGCTACTTTCGGCGTCTGGGTTGTTGTGAACTGGGATTAGTTTGCGCGAAGCACGCCAATAGCCATCAGGCGGAAACGGCCCCCAATCTTTCCTCCAATTCGGAATAGGCGGTGTTTCTCCCCAGACAGAGGGTTATATCCACCATGGAGAAGGGCTTAAAGATAGTCCCCGCCACCAGTGATTCCCGGGCCGCCTGGGCCAGGAAAGGATGATAACGATTCCCGGTGATGATAAAAATTCTGGCCTGCTGATCAAAGGCCTTAATCGCCCGAATAGCCTCCGGGCCCGAGAGCCTAGGCATCTCCAGATCCATAAAGATGACATCCGGTTTTCGAAGGCGATAAAGCTGAAGGGCCTCCAGACCATCGGCGGCCAAAATAACCTCATGGCCAGAAAGAGCAATAATTTCTGCCATTAAGGCCCTTACGGCCTCATCATCATCGACAATCATGATTTTCATTGGGATTTCTCCTTCCCCCAGAGAGGAGTTGCCGTTTTCTACATGTTGAGGGGAGATTTGTCAAGTCCAAAAAGACAAGATCTAGAGAGAGGAAGGGACCAGAACCCCAAGATATAGACCAATTCCGACTAAAAAAGAGGGGAATCAAGGCCCCTCTTCAGGACAGCCTGAAGGGTTTCCAAAAGCTCTCTTCTTATGGTCTGCATGTGACTGATCTGGGCCAGAATACGCCTGTATCTCTTAGGCGGTTGAGCTTCCATCGCCTCAACAAGAGGGCTACAGAAATACCAGGTACAGCGATAGGGGCGTTGCCAGCGAGGAAGAATACAACCTTTTGCCCCCATAAACTGACAAGGATCCAGGAGACGACGGTGGTGCTCGTAGGGGGGAGGTCTATGACCTGCTGCCAGAAGAAGCACTAAGTCAGCAAAATCATGGTAGGCATTGGTCTGAGAGCAACAGACATCCTGACAGGTAGGGCACACTTTAGCGGTATAGGTCTCTATCAGGGGATCAAGCCGGGAGATGATTTCCTTAAGCTCCCTGGCTAAAGCTCTTACCTTTTCCGAGGCCTTAACCACCTCCTGAGCCCTTCTGATTACCGGGGGCCACTGACAGGCCAAGTGGGGATCCGGGCTGGGGAGGCCAAAAGCGTCAACTCTAGGCGGCTCAAATTTCTTGAAGTTTCTCCCAGCGTTCCTTACAGTCACGACAGCGAGCTACCCAGGGAATAATTTCTAAACGGGCCGGTCTAATCCAACGACCGCAGTCAATACAGCGACCATATTCACCCTGTTCCATCCGGATAAGGGCCTGCTCGATCTCCTCAAGCTCCCGAACTTTGGGTTCAAGGAGAGAAAGCAGGGTCTCTTCTTGAATATCAGCCAGAGCAAGATCCTGTTCGTCTTTTACGGTCTGGATAAGATCCTGATAGGCCTCTTTGCCTTCGCGCTCTAAAGTCTCTACTACCTCGCGCCAGAGGGCTTTTTTACGCTCCAAAAGCCTCTCTTTGAGTTCTTCTAATTCTTCCGGGGTAAGGGGTCGGCGTTTATTCTTGTCAGACATATAGCCTCCTTAGGAATCTCGGTGCCAGTAGACCCGGACAAATTTGTCCTGATGGGCCCAGCGAAATTCCAGATCTCCCTTGTAGGCCTTGTAAACCGCCCGTCCCAGACGCTGGGCCAGCCGTTCGCTGGTAGTCTCTATGACCATCTTATCTTCGTCTTCGGTGAGGTTAATAATTTGCATGAGAGGGTTTTTCTCCCTGGCCCTTTTGTATTCGTTCATAACCACCTTCATGATCTCATCTTTATGCTCTTGGAAGAAGGAGCCAGAAAGAGTCAGGTAGCCCATGGCATATCTGTCCAGGGACTTTCGGCATCCGGGGCAGAGAATCTTGGGAACAAGATCGCTTTCCTTAAACTCCTGATAAAAATCTTCATCAAAGAACCAACGTTTGTCTCTAAACACCGCGTGACATCGAGGACATAAAGCCTCTCCGGCCGGTGCCTTCTTGGGTAGATAAGGATCCTCCACCGTCTCAAACTTATGGGGAATATCGCCTCGCCACTTTCGTCCCTGTTTCCTCCCACCCATAGGCACCTCCTAGTGTAAGGTTATAGCTCGACGCCTTCTTTTAGGACGCAACCAGTGGAGAAAATCGCTCACCATCTGGAAGAAACCTTCTTCGGCCAGCAAGGACCGATCCAGAAAATCGGCCCCCGGGATAATCATCAGGCGTTTATTGCCAACCTGGGCATACATTAAGAATTTTTCCACCTCGGACAAGGGGACATAACGATCATGCTGGGCATGGACAACCATAATCGGCCGGCTGAGATTCTGGATGTATCCCTCCATGAATCCCTGAGGAAGGTCTGGAAAGTCCTGAGGGTTAAGCCCTCGAGAAAGGAGAAGGGCGTCAGGATTAACAAAGGTGGAGACAAGGATAACCGCCGCCACCCCTGGGCCATATTGGCGTTCTATCTCGAGAGCGGCCACTGTCCCCACCCCCCGGCCCATGACTACCAGAGGGCGAGAATATCCCTGGGCAGGAAGGCGTTCTTGGGCCAAGGCAAAGGCCTGAAGAGAATCTTCCAGAAGCCCTTTCATAGAGGGGCGGCCGGGACTTTCGCCGCATCCCCGGGGATCAAAAACAAAAAGGCTAAGTTCAGCCTGCTGAGCGGCATGACCTACAGGAGGATAATCAGCCAGGGTTTCCCCGACATCGTGGACGAGAAAAATAACAGGCATCTCCGGAGAGCCAGGATAAAAGTGGGCCTTGAGATTTCCGGCCGGCCCAAAGAGAAATTCCGTAACCTTAGGTGGACAGGGTGTCTTTCCGGGGGCGGGAGGGAAGAGGGCCTCTCTTAGTGGAGATTGATCCATAAGGGCCAAGATCTCTAAATGGGGCGGTCTTTCCATTCTTCATCGTCCTCCTCTTCTTCGCTACTGGCTAGCTCCCAGTGCCGACGACGCAGGAATTCCTCAATTTCCCGGGCCAAAAAGCGAGAGGCAAATTCTGGATGGGCCAGATAGTCCAGGCAGTGACGCCGAAAGTGTTCCATCAGCCCCCTGAAGATTTCTTCTCGGGCCTCCTGATCAATGAAAGTTCGTTCCTTATAAAGCCGAAAATAGGCCCACGGTCCCTGAAGCTCCAGGAAGTCTTTGTAGGAATCCTGGTCAGGAAAATCCTCTGGCGAAACAGGGACTTTCACTTGAGCCAGCATTCCCACCAGCCACCGATCACCAGCCTGACGGCGGGAGTAGTCCCATATTTCTACCATCAGGCCGTTTTCTAAAGGTATCTTTTCCACCAATCTCCCCGGCCAGGGAGAATCTTCCTTTTCTGTAGGTGGTCTCCAGACAGGCATTTATCCCCCATGTTCTTTAGAATCTGGCCTCTAGGGCAAAGAAAAAGGAGGGCCTGGCCCTCCCTTTTTGCTCAGAAGTGGCCTTAGTGTTTAAAGGCCCGCTGACCGGTAAACATCATAGCTACTGGTGGATCAGCTTCATTACAGGCCTCAATGCTCTCCCAATCTCTAAGGGAGCCCCCTGGTTGAACGATGGCTGTTATCCCCTGGGCAATAGCCACGTCCACCGCGTCGCGAAAGGGGAAGAAGGCATCAGAGACCATTACTGATCCGGGCAGACCAGCCCGAGCAGCCTTGGTTTCGGCATCTATCTCTTCTTTTTGGGAGGCCGGCCGCTGGCCTTTTTTAATCTCTAACTCAAGCTGCTTGTAGGGAATACCGTGGCGATCATAGCACAGCAGATCAGCATACTTGGTGTAGGCCTTGAAAATAGCAATCTCCGTCACCCCCACCCGATCCTGCTCGCCGGTACCAATGGCCACCGTAGCCCCCTCCTTAACAAAAAGAACAGAGTTACTAGTCACCCCCATTTCCACAGCCCAGCCGAAGATCATATCTTCGAGTTCCCGACTATCGGGCTCTCGCCGACAACGGTATTCTCGACCTTCGTGGACGCAGACTGCCGGTTTAAGGTCTTCCGGGCTCCGAATTTTGTTGATCTGAGATTGCTGGATGATCAATCCGCCATCAATAAGACTCTTAAAATCCACAAAACGGCGCTGCCAGTAACTTTCGAGCTCGTCTATGCGTCGAATACGAATTATACGCAGATTTTTACGCTTTTTGAGGATTTCAAGGGCTCCCTCTTCATATTCCGGAGCGGCCAGAACCTCAAAATAATGCTCGTTAATAGCCTCAGCACAGGCCTTATCCACTGGACGATTCAGGGCTATGGCCCCACCAAAGGCCGCTATGCGGTCAGCCCGAAAGGCCCGCACAAAGGCCTCTTCTATGTTTTCTCCATAGGCCACACCACAGGGATTGTTATGTTTGACGATCACACAGGCCGGCTTCCGACTCAGGAACTTAAGTATATTAAGGGAATTGTCCACATCGGTTAGATTTATCTTCCCCGGATGTTTGCCGAACTGAAGCATATCCTCCTCGGTAATGGCCGAAACCAGCCCCTCCCCCGGGCCGATAAACTCACAGCCTCCCAGGACCAGATTGCCCCCCACTAGCTCATATAGAGCCGCCTCCTGGTCGGGATTCTCTCCGTAGCGCAACCCCCTTTCCACCACCTCACCGGTTTTCTCGTCTTTTATCTTCCAGGTTCTTTTGCGATAGGTCAGCGTGGTGTCACCGAAGGTGATTTTGATCTCCTCCGGAAAGTGGTCTCCGACAATGGTTCGATACATCTTTTTGAGATCTTCCATGGGTCCCTCCTCAAAGCGGCCGTAGTCTGTGGCTGACTTTATACCTCTTTTGACCGACAAGCTCTAGCCTTGTTTAGACTCTGGCACATAGACAGGCGAGGCGAAAATCACAAAAGCGGCAATATTCGGCCTCCTCGGTAGCATAAAAGGCCGGAGCCTCAAGGATATGTTCCAGAAGATAGATAAGGGCCCGGGGAAAGGCCTCCTTCATAAGCCTGTGGGCAAGCCCTATAGAGAAATCCCTCTCCCTAAAAAGGGGTTGCTCCAGGTTGTCTTCTCTGCCGGCGGCCAAATGGATAAATACAGCATTCTTGTCTCTCTCCAGATCGTCACAAAGATAAAGATAGAGAAAGAGCTGAATATCAGGCAGACACTGCCGCAACTGCCGCCAGCCGGCCGCCTCCAGAGACCTCGGGGGGCTAAAAACAAGGAGCTGTTCTTTGGCCTGCTGGGTTATGGCAGGAAGGTAGGCCCCGGTTTTGTAATCGACGACAACTAGCTGATCTTGGCAGCGGTCGAGGCGATCAAGCCGTCCGGTAAAACGGTAACCATGGATTTTTCGATCCAACGTTTTCTCCACGTCCAGGATCTCAAAGGGCCCTTTTCGCTTCAGAAACTCAAGATAGCGCTGAAGTCTGAATAGCGCCGTCTCTAAAACAAAAAATCTTCTTTCGGCCCCCAAACGCTGGGCCAGAGAAGAGTTCTCAAATAATTTCCGGAAGATACTTTTCAGCTCCTGGGGGTTGTTGTCCTTTTGAGGCTGGTAGAGACGTCCCTTAAACGACGAAAAGTAGTTCTCCAGGGCCTGGTGAATTAAGTTCCCCATCTCCGTGGCATCATATTGGGCCACCTCCTGACCAGGAGCAAGACCAACAACATAACGGAAGTAAAACTTTACCGGGCAAGTAAGATAGGTGTTGAGCATGGTGGCCGAGACGGCTTCCCGGTTAAAAAGGGCCTCCACGGCCTCCTTTTCGGCCCGCCCCTTGCCCTGAAACTCCGGCCTTCTCAAAGCGGCTGGCTCAAGATTCAGAGGAGAGGTCCTAATCTTTGCCGTCAACATCTGACCGGCGGCCTTCTCTTGTTCCCAGAGAAGCTGTTCTACAAAGCGACTGCGGACCTTCTTACCCAGAAAGCTGGCCGCCGAGACGGCACTTTGATAAAAAAGATGGGCCTCTTTGGCCGCCTGGATAAGTCGCCGAAAGTGATAGGCCTCTATTTCCTCCTCTCTCTGACGTGGAGGAAGCCCCAAAGCCGGCCTTACAGCCTCCGGCAAAAGGGGATTAATCTCTCCCGCTGAGGGTAGATCCCCCTCATTGGCATCGAGAACGATCACCTTCTCGAAACAGAGAAGTCGGCTCTCCAAAAGCCCCATTACCTGAAGTCCCTTCAAGGGGTGCCCTTCAAAGGGGGCCCGCAGGTGAAGGAGGACTTCTTTCAGGAGGCGGAAAAGCGTCTTTGGTCTAAGTGGCTCCCGGGCAAAGAAGGCAGATTCTAAAAGAGGAAGAAGCTCCCTTTCCACACCGGCCACAAAAGCCCTCTCCAGGAGCTCCTCCGGCCGGGAGGCCCAGAAGACTTCTGGCCCCCTGGACAGGGGCTCTGAGGGTGACCGGGCCAGATCAACCCTTTGGGTTGTCCAGACAATGGTCTCCCGAACCACCCGGGCCAGATCCCTGGTGGTCTCTATGGCCTCCCAGGGAGAAATTATCCACTGATGGAACCGAGCCACAGCCTCTGCGGCCTCAGTCGGTTCAAAATCTTCCCAGGAAAGATCCACGTCACCCTGAAGAGAGAAGAGGGACTCAATATCCTTAAGAGCCAAATAGAGGCTTCCCCGGTAACGAAGCTGTTGCTCCAGAAGATGAAAGAGAGACCACATCTTTTTGCCGGCAAAAGATAGGGACTTAATGTAAGGATGTTTTAGGAGCCGCAAATAATCCGGCACATGATAGCGTCCCTTGTGACGTCTTTCCTGAAGGGCCACCAGCAGCCGAAGTAGTGTTCCCAGGGCTGTCCGGTGCAGGGGATAGCCGAGAGTAATGTTTACTGGAAGGGCCTCAGGGAGGGAGTGAAGAAGGGGGATAAGGCCCCCCAGGGAGCCAAGAATAATGACCACCTCTTCAGGGTTGGAAATCTGTGAGGGGATCAGCTCCTCTAGAGCCGCCAGTTCATGGTGAAGATCCGGGGCCTCATGGAAGGTCACCCGAGGAGAGGCCTTTTCTGGGAATTCTATCACCTCCAGACTGGCCCGAAAGGTCTTCAGCTGTCGTCTGAGGATAGGCTGAAGTTCCGCCGGATTATCTTCCCAGTATAGTTTGGCTCCTTGAGAGAGCCAGTAAGAAAAGAGCTTCTCCTCGGCCCGGGTGAGGGCAAAAAATCCGGCAAGGTAAAGGGGCCCCGCGGGAAAAGAAAGCTCCCGGCTTCTTTCGGCCAAAAGCCGAAGGGCCCGGGCCTCGGTGCTCAGGCCCTCTTGATCCAGACGCTTCTCATAGAGGGCCTTAATATCTCCCAGATGTTCCAAGAGAGTTCGGGCCTCGGCCGGAAGATCCTCTGGAGGGTAAAGAAGATTCCGGGCCTCTACCAGCTCCCGATCTAACTCCTCAAAGACTTCGGCCAGCCGGAGTCCCCAGGGTAGAAAGCGATCAAAAGTCTCCGCCAAGCGGAAAAAAGGCCGGCGCTGGCGACAGATATCCCAAAGGATCCAGGCCTGATCCAGGGGGGGAAGAAGCCTCCGGGGTTCAAGTCTGGCAGAGAGCTCCAGGAAAAGATCCCTGACGGCGTAGATGCGTGGCAGGTCAAGAGGACCGGCACCGTTTAGTCTCTTAAGGTACTCCCGGAAAAAAAGGCCGGCCCGACGGCTGGGAAAAACTACGGTGACAAGGTGACGCCTTCCCGAAGGATAGCCATCAAGGATTTCCCGGGCCAAATGTTGGAGGAGGTTCCCTCCCGGGGGGATAACCCGGATCACGGTTTTCATGGGATCTCCTTCAGCCGCGGCGGAACGAGATAAAACAGAAAGGCCCTTACCGGACCAAATATCTGAGTGGCCAGCCGTCGATATCTTTTTACCTGCGCTTGATCTTCCTTGCGTTCCTCATGAAGCTTGAAGTCCACCAAGATGGTCTCTTTGGGGAAGAGGACCAGACGGTCCAGGCGGTAAAGATGAGTCTTGTTCCTTCCCACTTCCATAATTTCATATTCACACAATACCGGCACCTCGGGTCCAAAGAAGAAAAAGTTCCACTCCGGTCGCTCTAAAACGGCCTCCCGAAGCCAGACAAGGGCCCCGGTGAGGATCTCCAAGAGCCTCTGCCGACTTTGCTCAAACCTTGAATGATTCGGACAGAAAACAGCCACCTGATCCAAAGCCCTGTCCACAGCGGTCTGTATTTCCTCCGGACTGGTTGAAGGGGGAAAACGTTCCAGGAAATAGAGAGCCTGGTGGATCCATTCTCCCTCCAGGACCTCTCTTCCCTTCTCTCCCCAGATTTCCAGAGGCTGATAATCAATAAGAAGTTTGATATTCATGTTTCTTCTATGAAGTAGCCGGCCTCTTTTATAAGACGCCAAAGAACCTTACCGATATCAAACCCTTGCCTCTTTGGAGAGGAAAGGAAAAAGACGACCAATTCCCTCTTGGCCCTGGTCAGAGCCACATAGAGAAGATTGAGGGCCTCTAGGGCCTGGGAGATTTTAGCGGCCATCAGAGAGGCCCGAATTTTCTGAGAATAGGGGGAGGTAGCGTATCCTAAGCGACCATCATCAAGACGTACCAACGGATCAAATCTTATCTTCCAATGGGGAAAGGGGAGGAAAACCGCCGGAAATTCCAGTCCCTTAGCGGCATGAATGGTCATTATACGAACTGCCGAAAGACCTTCCGGAAAGCCCAGCCGCTCTCTACCACCACCCTGACGCCAAAAGTCCAGAAACCCCGAGACATCACCGCCTTCTTCTTCCTCGTAGCGAAGCACCAGCTCCAAAAATCTCCGGGCAAAGGCTGTCTCTGCCGGAAAGCGCCGCCAAAGATCGAGTTCATCAAAGATTCCCCGTATCAGGTCATAGGTGGAAACCCGGCCTACCCTTCCGAGAAAGGCCTCCAGACGGTCTGCAACACCGGAAAAATCCTTTTTAAAACGGTCATTCTTGAGATAACCATAGAGGGAAACGTTGGTGCCTGCCCCTTCATATTCTTCTAAGGCTCCCCTTCCTCTCTGCCAGGAGACGAGGAAGTCTCGGAGAACTTCCTCCGCAGGGGTCTCTGGCAGAAGCCCACCTAAAAGAACACCGGCCAGAGCGACATTATCCAGAGGGTATTCCAAAAAGCGTAAAAGGGCGGTTAAAGATTGAATGAGAGGGGAGCCAGCCAATCTAAGGGCGTTTTCGGTTACTGTAGGGAGCCCCATCTCAAAGGTCCAGGTAGAAAGCCTCTCGGCCTGTTTGTTGGAACGCACTAAAAGGGCCACTTGACCGTACTTTTCAAAACTTGACGGGAGCATCTCTTCCAGAAGACCCCGGATAGCCTCTTCCTCTTTAACCTGATAGAGCCTGATTTTCCCCCCTTCCGGGGCTTCAGGTGGTAGCTGCTGGACCGCACCATCAAAGGTTTGCTTAATCCGGGCTGCCAGGTGGCTAGCGTAGGGATCTACGCCCCGTGGGGGTTTTGTCCCATAAAGAAGTCCTTTGGCCACCCAAAGGGCCATCTCCTCCTCGGCCAGAAGGGAAAAGATACGGTTGTTGAATTCAACAATCTCCCGACAGGAGCGCCAGTTGTAGGGAAGATCTAAACGGTAGGCATCTGCAGGAAGACTCTGCGGGACTTCCTGAAAAAGCTCTGAGTCCCCCCCACGCCAGACGTAAATAGCCTGCTTGGTGTCACCGACATAGACCAGACTCCCGCCTTCGGCCAGACAATTAACAATAAGGGCCTCTAAGGCTTCCCACTGGGCCCGGCTCGTGTCCTGAAACTCATCTATCAGAAAATGACGCAGACGAGCCCCCAACTTGCAGTATATGTGGGGAGTCCATCCCTTAGAAAGGGCCTCCTTTATCAGCTCCAGCCAGCCGCCACCATGGATAAGGCCCTCTTCTTGACGAATGGTCTCTAGTTCCTCCTTGAGACGGGCGTAAAGTTTCATATAGGGGGCCAGCCTCTCCACGGCCCTGGCCAGAAGATAGGCGTCAAAGGCCTGCCTAAAGGCCTCATAAAGGGGGGATAGCCTATCGATAACCTCCCTGGGAGCCTTGATCACCTCGGCCAGAGAGTCCTTTTTAAAAGGGGTGGCCTTCAGGTTTCGGAGGGGGTCTTGGAACATCTTCTCCCAGCCATAGGCGGGGTATTTAAAAGTTCCGCCATGCTCCCGCACTTTTTCTGTAAGCTCTTGACCCAAACGGCAGAGCTCCTCCTCGAGAGCCTTTAAGCTTGATGGCCCCCATGGGGAATCCGCCGGACCTTTGCGTATCTCCTGACGAAAAAGGGTCAGGAGACGAAAGCGAATCTTGCCTTCGGGATTAAACCCCCCAAGGTTTTCCAGCTCTAAAAAGGTAGTCAGAACCTGACGAAAGAGTCTCTCCAGCTCCTTCTCACCCTCTCCCGCCTCTAGCAGAAGGCGATCGAAGGCCCGGGCCAGAAGCTGGTCTTCCCTTAATTCGGCCTCTAGATCTGGTCGGAGGCCAAGCTCAAAGGCTACGGCCTTGAGAATGGTAAAGACCAGGCTGTCGATAGTCCGGATCTGGAGGTCGCCGTAGTAGCGGAGGATAGTCTCCAGCCAGCTCTCGGCCTCCCGAGGAGAAAGACCGGTGGCCCGAGAAAGATCCTTCCCCTCCGGGGTGGAAAGGATCATCTCCTTAAGGGAGGAGATGATCCTTTCCTTCATCTCGGCCGCGGCCACATTAGTAAAGGTGATGGCCACCAGAGAACGAAGCGCTTCCGGAGTCGGAGAGCCCAGCCCTTTGAGGAGGCGCAAATACTGCCTGGTGAGCTGATAGGTCTTACCGGCCCCGGCAGAGGCCCTTATCTGGAGGACATGGGGAACGGGGAGGTTAGTCGGCATGCGACCTCAGCTTTTCAAAGTGGGGGAACAGACGACGATAGGTAGCCAGGATATGTTCCGGAACCACCCGAATATCAGCAAAGACTGTCATGAAGTTCACATCTCCCTGCCAGCGGGGAACGATCTGATAGTGAAGGTGCTCAGGGATTCCTGCCCCGGCCACCCGGCCCAGATTAAGCCCCACATTGAAGCCATCAGGCTGCATTACCTTTCTGAGAATTTCCAAACAATCTCGAACCATCTTCTGAAGGGCTAAAAGTTCCTGATCGCCAAGATCGTGGAGCTCTGGAACATGACGCCGAGGGCAGACCAAGAGATGACCGGTGTTGTAAGGAAACTTGTTCATGATCACCAGGGTCTGGGAATCGGCATAAAGGATAAGCCGATCTTCATCAGGAAGATCAACCTCCGCCGGGCAAAACGGACACCCCGGCTCCTTCTGGCCCAGGACATACTCCATTCGCCACGGAGCCCAGAGAACCTTCATCTTTTACCTCCAGCTTTCGAAAGGAAAATAGATTATCCGGCCATCAATTCCTTCTCCCAGACGAAGAAGGCCAAAACTGGGACGGCGAGCCAAGGGGGAAAAACTCCCCAGATTAAAAAGATAGATTCCCTGACGCCGATGGAAAACCGGCACATGACTGTGCCCGTAGATAATGATATCTACCCCTTCGGGAAAAAGGGAGAGGATTCGTTCTTCAAGGTCTCCCCGGCCTCCCCACCCGTGAACCAGACCCAAACGATAGCCGGCTATCTCAAGGACCCTCTTCGGTGGGTAACTAGCCCGCACTCGAGGAGAATCCATGTTGCCAGAGACGGCATAGACCTCTTTGCCCTGGAAGACTTCAAGAACCTCAGGTTCTACAAGATCACCGGCATGAAGAATGACAGGACAATCCAGAAAGTAGGTCTCGGCCAGCTCTCGCAACTCCGGGGAGACTCCCGAGAGATGGGTATCGGAGAGAACCCCGATTTCAAGCCCCTCCATGTTCTTCCTCCTTGAGAGGGAGCTGAACAATAACCCGGGTGCCGGCAGGGGTGTTTGGATAGATACAGAATCTGGCCCCATGGAGTTCCAGGGCCCTTTTAGCGATAGAAAGCCCCAGCCCCGTGCCATGAGTCTTGGTGGTAAAGAAGGGCTCTCCCACCTTCTTTACCAGGGCCTTAGGGATGCCCCAGCCGGTGTCGGCCACCTCTATGGTGGCGTGGTTGTCTTCGGGCCAGATACGAACCGTAAGCTGCCCCCCTTCAGGCATGGCCTCAATGGCGTTCATCACCAGATGGATGAGGGCCTCTTTGAAGCGGTCGGGATCCAAAAAGACGGTGAGGTTATCCACCTGATAGTCCTTCTTAAGGACTATATTGGCCTCTGCCAGCTCCCGCCCTAAAAGCCCCAGGACCTCCTCTACCAGAGAGGGAAGGTCGGTGGATCGAGGTTTAAAGGTGGTGGGAACAACAAAATGGCTGATATCTTTAAGGAGAAGTTCCAGGCGTTCGGCCTCATGGACAATAACCTCTAAATAATGATCCAGATTCTCCACCCGGCCCTTTTCCTTAAGACGCCGGGCCAGACCGGCCAGGCTGGAAAGGGGATTGCGTATCTCGTGAAGAAAACGGGAGATAGTCTGGCCAATGGCCCGAAAACGTTCGGCTTCTACCAGAAGGCGTTTGTTTTCCTCCAGCTGGCGATTGAGTTCTTCCAGGCTCCGAATCTGAGCGGTAAGTACCTGACAGGTATGGATCTTCTCCAGCCCCAGGGTGGCCAGCGTGGCAAAAAGCTGAAGAAATTCGAGATCATGTTGGCTAATAGGCCGTCTAGTGACAAAATTATCGGTAATAATCAGGCCATATTCTCTCTCATAAGAGACCAGGGGGACCAAGGCAAATTCTTCCACCCCTAGAATCTCCACCAACTCATTGAAGCCCTGACCATTGCGCTGCCCCTGGGTAAAACTGTAGGGCCTTTTTTCTCGCAGACAGCGGACAAGAAGGTGGTCCTCTTCCTTCAGGGGAACCCGGATATTTTTCACCAACTGGTTAACCCGCAGGTTTGGATCCCGGGCTACCCGCCGGTAGTCGTGGAGGATTTCAAAAAGAGACGGTCGGCGACGATCTATCTCGGCCCAGATCTGACTGGCCTCCTCCGGGCTAGAGGGGCCAATGGCCATCTCGCCCTTAAGGATTCTTTCTTTTTCGTCAACCAAACAGAGAAAGGCCCGATTAAACCCCAGCCCTTCGCCCACGGTAATACCAACTAAAATGGCTCCCAGCAGTTCATCACGATCGCTGGCCTTGAGAAAGGCCGTAGAAAGCCTGGTGGTTAGCTGAAGGAGGTGGATAAGACGTAGATGATGCCACTCTAATGTCACCTGACACTGCCGCTTAAAACGGACCAACTCTCGATAGCGGAGTCCCTGTTGCACCAGGGGCTGCAATTCTTGCAGCTCAAGAGGCTTAAGGAGATAAGTCCAGGCCCCTTCACTGAGGGCCTCGGCGGCCAGATGACGCCTCTTGGCCGAGACAAAAACAATGATTGGTGTCTCTGGGCACAACCATTGCATTTTTCTTATTTCTGAAAGGGCACCAGAAATAGTTTCTAGATCAAGGAGGATAAGATCTACATGACCCAGGTTATGAAGACACCTTTCAGAGTCCTGAGTGAAATAGACCCCTTCGCCCAGGCCCTTCAGGGCCTGAATCAGGTGATCATCACTGGTCAGAACCACAATTTTAGTGGCTGCCTGGTTTGGGGTAGGCAAATTAGAATTCATTTTAAAAAGAGAGTAACATGGCCGGAAGTGGCCTTTCAAGGAGCCGAGCCTTTGCGATTGTGCTTGACTGGAACAATCGTCTCATTGTAACTAGAAAAACGGCAACCCTTTGTTGCAAATGTAAAATACCCAAAATCCTATAAGGAGGTTTATCATGAAAAAGAAAGTCCTGGCTTTTGTTCTGGCTACCACCTTCATGATGGGCTCAAGTGGCATGGCCTTGGCCGCCAAGCGTTGCAAAGGAAAGGTCGTTAAGATCGAAGGAGAAGAGATGGTCATCCACCTCAAGGGCAAGTGTAAGATTAAAGAGGGCACCAAAGTAACTGTTAAGGCCAAGAAGACCAAAGCGGTAGAAGGTTGTTAATTTCTTCCTAAAGTTTTTCAAAAAAGGGGGCGTTTTGCCCCCTTTTTTTACTTTTGGAGGGATGACGGCTGCCGTAATCTGGGATAAATAAAGATTCTGGAGGAGGCAGTGGCTTTCAAAGATCCATTCGGTCGCCAGATAAATTATCTTCGCGTCTCCCTCACCGATCGTTGTAACTTTCGTTGCCGTTACTGCCGCCCCCAGAAGAACTTCAACTGGCTGCCACCAGAGGCTATTCTCTCCTACGAAGAGCTCCTTACTATTCTCTCTGTGGCCCGAAAGTTGGGAATCTCCCGTCTAAGGCTTACCGGTGGAGAACCTCTCATTCGTCGGGAGGTACTCCGACTCCTAGAACGTTTAGCCGACCTGGGCTTTGAGGATCTGGCCTTAACCACCAATGGTTTTTTCTTGGCCCAAATGGCCCAAGATCTAAAGACAGCCGGACTCAAAAGGGTCAACGTCAGTCTCGACAGCCTAAATCCCCAAACTTTCAAAGAAATAACCGGGGTTGACGGCCTAAAACAGGTCCTCAGGGGCCTTTTTGCCGCCCTTGAGGCCGGCCTTTCACCAGTTAAAGTCAACGTCGTGGTCATGCGTGGGGTAAACCATAAAGAGATTCCGGCTCTGGCCTCCTTAAGCCTTAAGGCCCCTTTTCACATAAGATTCATTGAGTTCATGCCCATCGGAGAGGAAACTTCCTGGGCTGAGAACTTGTTTGTCCCCGAAGAAGAGATCCGTCATCTTCTAGAGGATCTAGGCCCTCTTGAGCCAGCCATCGTCCGGGGTACCGGGCCCGCGAAGGTCTTTCGCCTTCCGGGGGCTCCAGGGACTATAGGCTTTATCAGCTCCCAAAGCCATGCCTTCTGCCACCGTTGCAATCGTCTTCGTCTCACCCCCGAAGGACATCTAAGGCCCTGCCTCTTCTCTGACCAGGAAATAGACCTGCGAACCGTCCTTCGTAGTGGAGGAGGAGAGGAGGAGATAGCCTTTGCCTTTCGAAAGGCCTTAAGGGCCAAGCCTGCCTCCCGCACCAGGGAGGGAGGGCCCCATCGTTCCATGACCAGCATCGGCGGTTAGTTTCATTTTCTCTTGCCAAACAGCTTCTCATTGACTAAAGGCCCCTGAGAGGGCTATTAACTCACAAACCCGAGAAGGAGGAACCTCTTATGCAGATACCAGAGGGTTTGCTCTACTCTGAGGGGCATCTGTGGCTTAAGCGGGAGGGCAAGAACAAGGCCCGTATCGGTCTCACCTCTGTAGGACGGCGTATCCTGGGGGAGATCATCGATATAGAGCTCCCGGAAGAAGGAGAAGAAATGACCAAAGATGAGGCCTTTGGAAGCTTAGAGTCCACCCGCAAGGTGGTCGACCTTCTTGCCCCGGTGAGCGGTCAGGTCCTGGAGATCAACGAGGCCATTATTGACGCCCCGGAGATCATCAACGAAGATCCTTACGACGAGGGATGGCTCATTAAGATAAAACTCTCCGATCCTGAAGAGCTTGAAGATCTCATGGGAGCCGATGAGTACGAAGACTTTGTTGAGGGGCAGGAACTCCCCGAGGAGGAGGAAGATGAGGCCCTGGAGATCTTTGAAGAGGAGGAATAATGTCTAAATTGGCCTTTGTCTTTCCCGGCCAGGGGTCCCAATACGTGGGCATGGGGCAGAAAATCCTGGAAACCTATCCCCAGGCCCAAGAAGTTCTTAAAGTAGCCGAAGAGACCACCTCTCTTCCTCTAAAAAGGCTCATCCTGGAAGGCCCCCTTGGTGAGCTTACCAAGACGGTCCACCTTCAGCCGGCCCTCACCGCTGTCAATCTGGCCATTCTGGCGGCCTTAGAGTCTGAAGGGCTTTTTCCCCAAGCAGTGGCTGGCCACAGCTTAGGTGAGTACTCGGCCCTTTATGCCGCCGGGGTGGTAAGCCTGCCTCAGACCTTTTACTTGGTAAAACTCCGGGGAGAACTCATGGAGCGGGAGGCCCAAAGATCCCCCGGGGCCATGTATGCCATAATTGGTCTTCCTGCTTCGGAACTTGAGGCCTTGGTGGAGAAGGCCAAAGATAAAGGCGTGGTAGCGGTGGCCAACTTCAACTCCCCGGAACAGATTGTCATTACTGGTGAGGTAGCGGCAGTTGAGGCCGTAGCCACAGAGGCCTCCCGGCGCAAGGCCCGGGCGATCAGGCTCAAGGTAAGCGGGGCCTATCACAGCCCACTTATGGCCGCCGCCGAAAAAGACTTCCAGAGGGCTCTGGAGGGAATCACCTTTTCTCCCCCAAAGATATCCATCTATTTCAACGTTACGGCCCAGAGTGAGTCTGATCCCCAGGCCATCAAGGCCATTATGGCCCGGCAGATCTCCTCTTCTGTCCGCTGGGTGGAGCTAATCCAAAACATGGCCAAAGCTGGGGTAACCACTTTTGTAGAGGTGGGGCCCAAAAAGGTCCTCAGTAACCTCATTAAAAAGATCCTCCCTGGGGTCCGGATCCATCAAGTGGAAGACCCGGCAGGCATTGCCGCCCTTAAGGAGACACTAACCGACCAAAGATAGATTGGCCAACCCTTGGGTGTAGAGTAGCCTTTACTCATGAAGGCTATCCGGCTGTTTGGTGTTCGCCAGAACAATCTCAAAGGCTTCAACCTTACCCTGCCCCTCTATAAGGTAAGCGTTATATCCGGCCCTTCTGGAGCCGGTAAATCCAGCTTGGCCCTGGACACCCTTTACGCCGAAGGGCAGCGGCGCTACGTGGAGACCTTCTCCACTTATGTGCGCCAATTTTTAGAACGTCTCCCTCGTCCCCAGGTGGAATCCATCGAGGCCATTCCCCCGGCCATTGCCATTGAGCAGGTCAATCCGGTAAAGAGTTCCCGTTCCACAGTAGGCACCCTTACAGAGATCAACCATTTTCTGAAACTCCTGTATTTCCGGGAGGCCATCCTCTTCTGTCCCTCCTGTGGGCGTCCGGTAAGAAAACTCTCTCCGGATGAGGCTGCCCATCAGCTTCTTTCCGAGGCCTCCGGACAGCCAGCCATTATTACCGCCCGGGTAAGGGTCCGCCAGAGCTTTCCCCTGCTTCGCGAAGGGCTCCTTACCGCCGGCTACTTTCGGGCCTATTATCAGGGACAAATTAGGGAGATCTCAGAGGTCCCCGAGGCCAAAGAGATAGAGATCGTCATCGATCGTCTTCGGCTTAAACCGGAAGTTTTCTCCAGATTGGTTCAGTCTCTGGAGGAGGCCTATCGGGTAGGCCAGGGAGAGGCGGGAGTTCATCTGCCTTATGAGGAGAAGCGTTTCAGCCAGAAGCGACGCTGCCCTTACTGCAACCTGGATTTCCCTCCTCCCCAACCAAACCTCTTCTCCTTCAATAGCCCTGCGGGGGCCTGTCCTCAATGTCGAGGCTTTGGCCGAATTATTGATATTGACTGGAATCTGGTCATCCCCGACGGCCGAAAATCATTGGCTGAGGGGGCCATCACCATCCTGGAAATGCCTTCGGCCTGGGAGGATCGAGAGGAGTTTTTTGAGTGGTGTGAGGAAAAGGGAATCCCTCTAGACCTACCCTTTGAGGATCTCCCCCCAGAGATTCAGGAAAAAATAATCTACGGTGATGGTCAATGGTACGGTTTGAAGGGAATATTCAACTGGCTGGAAACAAAACGCTACAAAGCCCATGTGCGCATTCTGCTGGCCCGTTATCGGGCCTACCTGCCGTGTCCGGCCTGCGGAGGAAGCCGTTTCCGCCCCGAGGCCCGCTGGTATCGCCTGGCCGGAAAGGATATAGGAGAGTTCCAGAGACAAAGCATTGCCGAGGCCTTGAAATTTATAGAAAGTCTCGACTCCCAAGGCCTTGATCGAGCCACAGCCACCTTGGTGGAGGAAATCTGGCGCCGCCTTCGTTATCTTCAAGATGTAGGCCTCCCTTACCTTACCCTGGATCGTCCATCCCGGACTCTCTCTGGTGGAGAGGTGGCCCGAGTTCTTCTGACTCAGGCCCTGTCTTCAGATCTGGTAGAAACCCTCTACGTACTTGATGAGCCAACCCGAGGACTTCATGCCCAAGACACCCATCGGGTGGTAGAACTGGTCCGCCGGCTGGCCGCCAGCGGCAACACGGCTGTAGTTATTGAACATGACCCCTCTATCCTCCTTTCGGCAGATCACCTTATTGAACTGGGACCTGGGGCCGGAGAAGAGGGCGGGAGAATCGTCTATGAGGGCCCACCCGAAGGATTACTGAAGGCCCCATCTCCCACCGGAAAGGCCCTCAGAAAACGCCTGAAGATAAGACCATCATCCGGACCCCGGCGTAGGGCCCGAGAATTCCTCAGACTCCGAGGGGCCAGAGAAAATAATCTTAAAAACCTCAACCTTTCTTTGCCCCTAGGGCTTCTTGTCTGCCTTACCGGCCCCTCCGGCAGTGGCAAATCCACGCTCCTTGAGCTCACTCTCTATCGCGGTCTCTCCCGTCTTAAGGGGCGAGCCACCGATCCACCGGGAGCCTTTTCAAGCCTTGAAGGGGCAGAAAAGATCAATGAGGTTGTCCTCATTGATCAGTCCCCATTAGGACGCACACCCCGCGGCAATCTGGCAACCTACCTTAAGATTTACCAATCCATCCGGCACCTCCTGGCCCGGAGTCCGGAGGCCCGCCAGAGGGGTTTTACCGCCAGCCATTTTTCCTTCAACTCTCCTCTGGGACGGTGCCCTCTCTGTGAAGGCCAGGGATATGAGCGTATCGAGATGCAGTTTTTGTCTGATATTTTTCTCCCTTGCCCGGCCTGCCACGGTCTCCGCTTCAGACCGGAGATTCTTTCGGTCCATTACCAGGGGAAAAATATCGCCGACATTCTCTCCCTCACCGTAACCGAGGCCGCCGAGTTCTTTGCCGGAGAGCCAAAAATAGAACCGCTCCTTCGGGGCATGATCTCTATCGGTCTGGGGTATCTACGTCTGGGCCAGCCCTTAAACACCCTCTCCGGCGGAGAAGCTCAGCGTCTTAAGTTGGCCCGGGAGCTCTTCTTCCGCCAAGATTCCGGTCATCTCTTCCTGCTAGATGAGCCCACCGTCGGCCTCCACCTTGACGACGTTGAACGGCTTATCCAGGCCCTAAGGTCCCTGGTAGAGGCCGGCAATTCGGTCTATGTTATCGAACATCACCTGGATGTCATCGCCGCGGCTGATTGGGTCATCGAGTTGGGACCCGGAGCAGGTGAAGAAGGAGGCTACTTAGTTGCCCAAGGTCCTCCAGAGGAGATAGCCAGCCAGGATTGCCCCACTGGCCGGGCCTTAAAGAAATACCTTTTCTCCGGCCTTCGTCCTTCTCCCTTAAAGACCACCGTCTTGCCCCCGGCTCCCCGGGGGATAGAGATCCGAGGCGCCAGACATCACAACCTCCAGGGGCTGGATCTTACCATCCCCCGGGGGCGACTGGTGGTCTTCACCGGGCCTTCGGGTAGCGGCAAATCCACCCTGGCCTTTGATACTATCTTCGTAGAGGGACAGCGTCGCTACCTGGAGTGTCTCTCAACCTATATCCGTCAGTTCATTCCCCTCCATGAACGCCCAGAAGTGGACCTTATACGCGGCCTACCTCCGACGGTGGCCATAGAACAGCGGACCAGCCGGGCCGGACCTCGCTCCACCGTGGGCACCATTACTGAAGTCTATCACTACCTCCGGCTTCTATTTGCCCGGCTATCCCGGCCCTTCTGTCCTCGCTGCAGTCGGCCTTTGGAGGCCCAGCGAGTGGAGGAAATGCTAACCCGAATTCTGGATGCCTTCTCCAGCCAGGAGATCTCTTTACTCTCTCCCAAGGTTCGACGCCGAAAAGGCTTCCATCGAGCGGTTTTTGAAGCCGCTCTAAAGGCCGGCTATAACTGGGTACGGGTAGATGGCCGGATGCTCAAGGTTCCTCCCATCCCGGAGCTTTCCCGTTACCGGGAGCACCAAATTGAGGTAGAGGTGGCCCGCCTGGTGGCCTCTGAATCCAGGGCGGCCGGGCTACGTGCAGCCATAGAACTAGCCCTTAAAGAGGGGAGCGGAGAGGCCATAGTCAGCGATGGCCAGAAGGAAATACACCTTAGCCAGCATCTCTATTGCCCGGACTGCCGTCTCTCCCTCAGCGAACCAGATCCCCTGTTGTTTTCCTTTAATACCGAAGCCGGGGCCTGTCCGCAGTGTGGTGGGCTGGGGAACCAGGCCGGCAAGACGTGTCCCTCTTGTGGGGGAAGCCGGCTCCGAGCAGAGGCTCTGGCCTGGCGAATAGAGGGGTTAAGCATCGCTGAAGTCAGCCGGATGTCAGCCGAAGAGGCCCTTAGGTGGATAAGGGGCCTCCGCTTCCGAGGCCGTCAACTCCCTGTTGCCGTCCCTCTGGTGAGAGAAATCCAGGCTAAGCTGGAGTTTCTCTGCCAGGTGGGGCTCTCTTACCTGGAACTTGACCGTAGCGGAGACTCCCTCTCCGGAGGAGAGGCCCAGCGGGTCCGGCTGGCCGCTGAACTGGGCTCTAATCTTACCGGTGTCTGCTACGTGCTTGATGAGCCCACCGTTGGTCTTCATCCTCAAGATAATCTCCTTCTTATCAGGGCCCTTAAGCAACTTCGGGACCGAGGCAACACCATATGCGTCGTAGAACACGACGAGGAGACCATTCGGGAGGCGGACTGGATCATCGACCTCGGCCCCGGGGGCGGACGCCAAGGAGGTCAAATTGTCGCCCAGGGACGCTTAGAAGATATCCTGCGGGAGCCTCGCTCCCTTACCGGACGGTTTTTAGCCGATCAAAGTCGTTATCACCTGACCTCTCGAAGACGCCAAGGAGAGGGTCAGCTGGAGATAAGAAAAGCCCGGGCCCGAAACCTCAAGGGAATTAACGTCTCTCTGCCCCTCAAAACCCTGATATGTCTTACCGGCCCCTCAGGTAGTGGCAAATCTACCCTCCTTTTGGAAGTCTTATACGCCTCACTTAAACGTCTCAAGACCGGTCTTTCTCCTATCGGTTGTCAAGAAATTGTCGGCCACGAACAGATTCTCCGGATCCTGGAGGTAGATCATAGCCCTATTGGCCGCACCCCCCGCTCCACTCCGGCCACTTACGTAGGGCTTATGGATGATATCCGCCGTCTTTTTGCCGAAACCCCAGAGGCTCGAGCTAAAGGATTTTCCCCCCGACGTTTCTCCTTCAATCTACCCGAAGGACGCTGTCCTCATTGCCAGGGACAAGGACGCATCAAGGTAGAGATGCGCTTTTTGCCAGAGATCTATATCCCCTGTGAGGCCTGCAACGGAGCCCGTTACAATCCTGAGACTCTCTCTGTCCACTACAAAGGGAAAAATATCGCCCAGGTGCTGGCTCTAACCGTGGCCGAGGCCGCCGAGTTCTTCGCCGCTGTCCCCAGTCTGGCCCATAAACTGGAGATCCTTCAACGTCTGGGACTCGGCTATCTCACCCTGGGGCAGGCCAGCCCAACACTATCTGGGGGAGAGGCCCAGCGCATAAAGTTGGCTCATGAATTCGTTAAGCGTTCGGGAGGGGGGACGCTTATAGTCCTTGATGAACCCACCACCGGACTTCATCTGGCTGATATCGCCTGTCTCCTGGGGCTTCTTCACCGACTGGTTGATCGAGGGGATACGGTGGTGGTGATCGAACACAACCTGGAGGTCATCAAGGAGGCGGACTGGATCATAGACCTCGGCCCCGGGGGCGGACGCAAGGGGGGTAAGGTTCTCTTCCAGGGGCCTCCAGAGGAATTCGTCTATCAGGACACGCCCACGGCCCGGTTCCTACGACGATACCTAGAAACCAGGAGGTAATTAGTCTTCTTGGTTATCTTCCTCTTCTTCCCGACGGAAACGTAAAGGGACTATCTTCCCTTCATCCTTCTCCACCAACGTCGGTTTGGGAGAGGGATCAGCCTTGAGTGGCTCGGGCAAGAAGCCTATCTGCTTGATAAGCAGTGAGTATTGCTGGATGACATGGGGAAAGATGTACTTGGCCTCCGTGAAGCCAAGGATCTGATTGCGGTTAAGAAGAAAATGAAAATCCGGGGGCTTAAGACACTGAAGAAGAGAGAGATCAAAATCAAGCAGGGCCTGTCCGCTCTCTGTAGAGGCAAACTTGAGAAAAACAGGGCACTCTACCGGGATGTGCTCCTTCTTCTCCAACACATACTGGAGGGTTTCAAATTGTCGGTTCCACCCCACCAGAGCGACCATAATCCGGCCACCGGCCAGCAGGAACATTACCGGAGCGCGATCGGTAACCTTACTCTGCATCATGCTCATTATATAGCCTTGATATCCAGGTAGGGGAAGACCTTTCTTATCAAGTTAACGAATCATCACCGGCCGGGCCGGATAGGCTGGAAAGCGTTCTCCGGCCAGAAGCCCCTGGAGGCGTTTAAGCATACTATTAAGGTCGGTCTCCTTCTGAATAAGCTTTAGATAGTGGAACCCAAAGGGAAAGTTCTGAAGATACCAGAAACAATAGAGTCGAAAACGCTTAAAAGCCATATCTTCGGGGAGGAACTCCTTCATAAGATCGGCCAGCCGGCCCAGGGGTGAAAAGGGATCCGGGGGGCCAGGGGGAAGCTCATTCCGAAGGAGGGCTTCTGTGTCCCGAAAGATCCAGGGCCTCAGGAGGGCCGCCCGGCCGATCATTACCCCGGCACAACCGGTCTCCAGAAACATCCGCCGGGCATCTTCGGGGGAGAAGACATCACCGGAGCCAATTACCGGAATAGAAACCTCCCTGACCACCGCCCGGATCTCCTCCCAACGAGCCCGACGTCGAAATCCCTCCCTGGCCGAACGGGGATGAAGGACAATGGCCGAGGCCCCTTCCTCCTCCAGAAGGCGAACAAAACGGAGGAGTTCTGGAAGATCATGTTCCCAGCCGGAGCGAATCTTGACCGTAAGCGGCAGACCGGCAGCAGCATCCCGGACCGCCCGGAGAATTTCCCGGGCCCGAAAGCTATCTTTCATCAGGGAGACACCCCAGCCAAAACGCTGGATGGCTCCCCGGGTGCAGGCCATGTTAATGTCTATGGCCGAAAAATGTCCCAGGCTCACCAATCGGGCCACGGCCCGGAAGACAACATCCGGATCTCCTCCTACCACCTGGGCCACCAAGGGACGATCCCCCCGTCCTGGCAGAAGATATGGATCCCTTGCCGCCGACCCGAAGGCCAGAATCCGGCTATTGAGCATCTCCGTGTAAAAGAGCCCCACCCCACCATAGTCTGCCACCAAGGTACGAAAGGCCGCATGGGTGTAGTCAGCTAAGGGGGCCAGGACCAATGGTGGACTAATCCTTAAAGATCCTAGCCGAAATTCTCTAGGAACTTGGTCAAGGGAAACTCCGACCATAAAGGGGCTCTCTCAAGGCCAAGTTTGAAACAAAAAGGCTATCATCGAAACGCTTTTTTGGGTATGACCCAGGAAGAAAAAAGAAAGTGGGAGGAAGCTATGTCCCGGCTGCCAGAGTTTATTGTCGCCCTTAAGGACCCTCAAGCCTATCCCTATAAGGTCGAGGAGATTCATCTTATCCAGACCCACATTTCTTACGTCTTTCTAGCCGGCAATTACGTTTACAAGGTCAAAAAACCGGTGGACTTCGGCTTTTTGGATTTCACCACTTTGGAGAAACGACATTACTTCTGTCAGCGAGAGGTTGAACTTAACCGCCGCCTTTGTCCGGATCTCTACCTTGGGGTGGTAGAGGTCGTTCGCACCCCCGAGGGGAAAATCTGCTTTGAAGGCCAAGGTAAGGTTCTGGAGTATGCCGTCAAGATGCGGCGCATGCCCGAAGAGGGCATGATGGGCCGGATCATCCGGGAGGGGCAGCTGACTCAAAGACACATCGATCAGGTCGTAAAAAAGCTGGTTCCCTTCTATCAGCAGGCCGCTACCGGACCAGGAGTTGACGAACATGGCAGCCTGGAGACAGTGGCCTTTAACGTTAATGAAAACTTCTCTCAGACGGAGGCCTTTGTAGGCGAAGCCCTCTCGGCCAAAAGATATCGGGAGATCATGGCCTATGCCCGGAAATTCATGGAAGAGAAGGCGGAACTTTTTGCTCGCCGGGTAAAAGAGGGCCGAATTCGCGACGGTCATGGAGATCTATATTCGGCCAACATCTGTTTTGATGAGCCCCGACAAGATGTCTATATCTTCGACTGTATCGAATTCAACGATCGCTTCCGATGTGGCGATGTGGCCTGCGATATCGCCTTTTTGGCCATGGATCTTGACTACCATGGTTTAAAAGATCTTTCCGGGTACTTCATAAATGGATTTGTCTCCCTGTCTGGGGATCAAGAACTTCTTAAACTTCTGGATTTTTACAAGTGTTACCGGGCTTATGTCCGGGGAAAAATTGGCTGTTTTACCTGGTCGGCTCCGGAAGTTCCTCCTGAGGTACGCCGCCAGGCCTTATCAGAGGCCAGGCGCTATTTCGCCCTGGCCCATCATTATGCCGGAAAATCTCCCCAAGGACGGATAATCGTCATATTTGGCCTTTCTGGCACTGGCAAGTCCACTCTGGCCCGGGCCCTGGCTAACGACCAGGGAGCCATTTATCTTAACTCTGATATTGTCCGCAAGAGACTTCTGGGAATCGCCCCCCAAGAGCACCACTTCGAACCCTTTGGCCAGGGAATCTACTCGCCGGAGATGACCCAAAAGACTTACATGGCCATGGTGGATGAGGCCCGAGAGCTGGCCAGCCTGGGAGAGACGGTCATTTTAGACGCCACCTTTAAAGACGAGGAATACCGTCAGGCCGTCTTAAAGGCCGCCTCGGCGGCCAACGTTCCGGTCCGGTTCATACTCTGCACCTGCCCGGAAGAGGAAATTAAGCACCGCCTCGCCCGCCGTCTAGATAAGACTGGAGAGGTCTCCGATGGACGCTGGGAGATTTATCTCCGCCAGAAAGAAGTCTTTGCACCAGTAAAGGAACTTCCGGGGTTGATGAAGGTAGAGACCCTGGCCCCGGTAGAGGAGATCCTCTCTCAGGTGAAAAAGAGGCTGGGAGACTTTCTTTTTGATCCAGAAATTTAAAGAAAGGCCCTCAGACGGCCCGGGAAAAAGAGCTCTCGGGCCAGAGAGACAAAATACTCGTCGGTCATCCCGGCAATGAAGTCAATGACTATCTGCGGAGGAGGGGTTTCCTGAAGATAGCTTTCGGGCATATGGATCAGAAAATCTCGAAAGATTGGGGCCTCCCTCCGCCCCTGATGAAGGTCTTCTAAACATCGCTCAAAAAGTCGCTCAAAGAGCCAGGCAATCTTATCCATATCTTTTTTGATGGCCTCGTTAAGATAGATGTGCTCCAGGTTGAAGGCCTTAAGTTCCTTGAGGGCCTCGGCTACTTCGGGGCTGAAGGAAACAGAGCCCTTTCCCCAACTGTGGGCGATGAGATCCGTCACCAAGCGGAAGACAATACTCCCGTTGGTCCGCCCTAAGACCTTCTGACAGCGTGGGGGAATATCTTCCCGACGAATAAGACCGACAAGGATGGCGTCTTCTATGTCCCGCCCTATGTAGCTTATGGTGTCGGCCAGCCGGACGACACAGCCCTCAAGGGTCATAGGCCGCAAAGGATAGGAAGGATCCTGAGCACGCCGGATGATCTCTTCATCCAGACGGGAAAAATCTTTTTCCTTCTCCGGGACAAGACTGTAAGTGTCGCTTTCGCCATCATGACAAAGGATACCATCATAGACCTGAAGGGTAAGATTCCAACCCTGGCCTCCGCGTTCTAGATGCCTCAAGGCCCGCACTCCCTGAATATTGTGCTGAAATGAGGGCAGATTATGCATCCGGGCCAGACGATCAAGAAAGCGCTCCCCCTCATGGCCAAAAGGGGGATGGCCGATGTCATGCCCCAGGGAGATAGCCTCAATGAGATCTTCATTCAGCCCCAGATACCGGCCAATGGTCCTGGCAATCTTGGAGACTAGCTGAACATGGATAACTCTTCGAGTAATGTGAATATTATCAGACAGGGAGAAGACCTGGGTCTTATCGATGTAGCGGGTATAGGCCAGAGAATGAAGAATCCGATCGGTATCTATCGAAAAGGGCAGACGATAGTCTCCGGCCAGAAGCTCTTCGGGGCGTTCTCTCCGGGCCGCCGAATGAGGGGTGGCCCAAGGAGAAAGTCTCTCATTAAGAATATTTTCTATCTTCTGCCGGATCTTTTGAAAGTCTAGCTCCACCATGAGACTCCAAGAACTTTACTCCAGTCATCTTAAATCAGTGGCCTACGATCCGCAAAGGCAGACTCTTTTGGTGGAGTTTCGCAATGGAGCCCTTTATGAATTTTACCAGGTGCCGGAGGAGGTCTTCAGAGGACTTATCTCGGCCAGCTCCCATGGCCGGTTCTTCAATCGTCACATCCGCCAGCGGTTTCCCTATCGGCGGCTAAGGTAGTCTATTCAGGCCCTTCGGAGGCCCCCTTTTCCTCAGGGCTCTCTTCTTCTAGATTCAGGCTTCCAGCGCGGAAGGTTACCTGAGCCTCTTTAAGATAAAAGGTGCCCATTTCGAGGGGCCGGTTGACAGTTATCTCTCGATCGGCGATGCCAATCCTCACCCCGGGAAAGCAGCGCCCCAGGACCTTAACCGTTGTCTGACGAAGCGCTTTAACCCTTTCCCGTAGCTCTCTTTCCTTTTCTTTGAGTTTTTGGGCTTCGAGCTCTAGCTCTGTAAGCTTTTCCTTTACTTTATTAAAAATCGGGATTTTCTCTGACGGAAGACGCCCCTCTTTAAGGAGCCTGGCCCCGGCCTTAAGGGCCTTATAGAGGGCCGTCATCTGATCCTCAAGCACGGTCAGTTTAGCTCTAACATCTTCCAGCTGTTCGGAAAGACTGCGTTCATAACCCACCCTGAGGACGGTGGTCACGTGGGCACTGCTGCCCAGGATCCTCACCTCAGCCGACCCCCGAACGAGAGAGTCTCCGCCAACGATAGTCCCCACCCCTTCGGTAACGCTCAGGTGGCCACCAACCTCACAGAAGGCCTGAAGTATATAGTCAGAGACAGTAAGGTCTCCGCAGACAAAGACCTGGGCGTACTCTATCGCCCCGATGGTGGCCTGCCCCTGACACTCAATCCGAGTCTCCTCACCGTGTACAAGGCCACTGATGATAAGATCCCCCTTGACCCTGATAAGAACATTGTCTTCCACCGCACCATTTATCTCCAGATCTCCCGAGCAATCAATTTCAAACCCCCGGTGGACCACACCATTTATGAGCAGCTTCTCTCCCAGGAAGTGGATATTACCTACATCCCAGTTGACATCGGAGTTGAGCTCAAAGACCGGACTGACCCGAAGCTTGTCACCCTCGGAAATCAGGGCCCCCTCCACTTCAGAAATCAAAAGAACTCCCTCCTCATCGGGTTTGAGTCCGGAACCGTAGCGAAAAGGGATGTCCTTTCCGGGAAAGGTAGGCAGCGGCTCTCCGAAGACGTTCATCCCTGGCTCCCCGGGCCCTGGCGGAATCTTCCGGGCCACAGGCTGGCCGGCAGTAACGCAGACAATGGTGTTCATTTCTCGGAGGTCAACCCGATCGTTTCCCTCCTCTCGTGGCCCTTTCTCAAGATCCACCAAAAGCTCTATTCGGGCGTCTTCACCCTTGACCGGCGGCCGGCCCCGGGCGACGATCAACCTCCCAGAATCAACCTCTGGCTCCTCAAGGAGCCCAAAAACAATCCCATGCTTTTTAAGCTCGGACTTAAGGGCTGGATAGTCATCGGGGATAAGATCAGGACCTGGAGCATCTTTGCGCAAAAAGGCCACCAGCTCATCTGAGGAAACAAAAAGCCGGAAACGCCCGTCAAGGACGGGCACCCCCTCTTTAAACAGACTTTGGCGACCCTGTTGCTCGGACATCTCTTTTTAACTTTTCGGCCGGAAGGAAGATTCCTAAAGTTTTCGCCTGAAATCTTTCTTTTTTAGCGGACCAGGAGATTGACTAAAAGACTGACTAAAAAGAGGACTTATTCTCTGGCTCCTCGCCAGCTTTTTTCTTCTCCCCGAAGGAGGCGGGCGATGTTTTCTCTATGACGCCACCAGATGAGAAGGGCCATCACCGAGGCCAGGAGGGTCACCGAAAGACTGTGGCAGGTAAACCAGACCAGGGCCGGCATAAGAAGAGAGGTAAGCAGCGAGCCCAGAGAAACATAACCGCTTTTAGCCACCACGGCCACAAAGATGATCACATTGATGGCCAGGGCCACCGGGCAGAGAAATAGATAGACCCCCACCGCCGTGGCCACGCCCTTGCCCCCCCGGAAGCCCAGGTACACCGGATAAAGATGCCCCAAAAAGGCTGCCAGACCTGCCAGAGCCGGAAGGACCTCCCTGAGGGCCTCCGGCGCCAGACGGCTGGCCAGATAGACGGGAAGGGCGGCCTTGGCCACATCTAGGACAAGGGTTATAACTCCCCAGGTTTTACCCACACACCGGGCTACATTGGTGGCCCCGATGTTACCAGAACCCATCTGGCGAATATCCTTGCCCCTGAGAAAACCGATCAGAAGGCCAAAAGGAACGGCCCCCAAAAGATAAGCGGCCAAGATGATGACCAGTACTCTAGGACTCCAGAGACTTTCTATCATTTGCGCCCGAGTGTAATATCAAGGGATTGGTTCAGGCAAGGGTTTTGGTTCACCAATACCAGAAAGGCGGGGGAAGAGATGGCCGTCAGGCTGGAGAGAATTCGGAACATCGGTATCATTGCCCACATCGACGCCGGGAAAACCACCCTTACCGAACGCATCCTCTATTACACCGGCAAGATCCATCGCATGGGAGAAGTTCACGAAGGAGCCGCTCAGATGGACTGGATGCCAGAGGAACAAGAACGGGGCATCACCATCTCTTCGGCAGTGACCACGTGTTATTGGCAGGGACACGAAATACATATTATCGACACCCCCGGTCACGTGGACTTCACCATAGAGGTGGAACGATCCCTGAGGGTTCTTGATGGAGCGGTAGGGGTCTTTTGTGCCGTGGGAGGAGTAGAGCCTCAAAGTGAAACGGTCTGGCACCAGGCAGACAAGTACCGGGTCCCTAAGGTGGCCTTCGTCAACAAGATGGATCGCTTAGGGGCCGATTTTACCAAGGTTCTTCAAGAGATGAGGGACAAACTGGCGGCCAATCCCTTGGTGATCACCTTTCCTTATGGGGCCGAAGATCGCTTCCAGGGGGTGGTGGATGTCATCGCCCAGAGACTCATCCTCTGGGATGAGGCCAGCCAGGGGGAAAAGTTTACCTACCACCCCCTACCCGATGAACTGATAGCCGAGGCCAGAGACTATCGGGAGGCCCTCTTAGAGACCCTGGCGGATATCGATGATTCCATCATGGAAAAATATCTGGCCGAAGAAGAAATCACGGAAGCGGAGATACACCAGGCCATCCGCCGGGCCACCTTAGGGCTTAAAGGGGTACCAGTTTTTGCCGGGGCAGCCTTAAAGAACAAAGGAGTCCAGCCGCTTATTGACGGCATCGTCCGCTATTTACCCAGCCCCTTAGATGTTCCTCCGGTAGAGGGCCTTAACCCCAAAACCGGAGAGCTTGAGAGCCGGCCCCCCAAAGAGGGAGGGCCCCTTGCTGCCCTGGCTTTCAAGGTCCAGATGTTCGAAGGTCGCAAGATGGTCTATGTTCGCATCTACTCTGGCCGTCTTGAGGTAGGAAAGGCGGTCCTCAATGTAGGCAAGGGGCTCAAGGAAAAGGTGGCCCGGATCTTTCGGGTCCATGCCAACAAACGCGAACGCCTGGAGGAGGCCGGCCCCGGAGCCATCGTGGCCGTCATGGGTCTAAAAGGCACGGCCACCGGGGATACCCTGGCTGATCCGGAGCATCCCATCCTCCTTGAACCCATTGAAACCTATGAACCTGTCATCTCCATTGCGGTGGAGCCCAAAACCCGAGCCGACGAAGAAAAGGTCCACCAGGTGCTCTCTCGGGTAGCCGAAGAGGATCCCACCTTCCGGGTCCGCTTTGACGAAGAAACCGGCCAGACTATCGTCTCTGGTATGGGCGAACTCCACCTGGAGGTTATTCTCCAGCGGATAAAACGAGAATATCATCTGCCCATCAATGTTGGCCGCCCCCAGGTAGTCTATCGAGAGACCATCACCCGGCCGGCTGAGGCCACGGAGGTCTTTGACCGAGATATCGCCGGCGTAAGACAAAAAGTAGAAGCCACCCTGGCCATAGCCCCCCTTCCCAGGGGAGCCGGACGTCAAATCCGAATTGAGCCCCCCCTGGCCGAGGAGCTTCCGGAAGCCCTGCGTCAGGAGCTAGAGGAAACCCTTTACCAGAGCCTTGAGGCCGGTGTGGCTGGCTACCCCGTCTGGGACATAGAGATTCGCCTAAAGAGGCTCTTCTTCGCCGAAACCGCCGGGAACTTGGCCATCAAGGCCGCCATTACAGCAGCCCTCAAGCAGGCTTTAGAGGCGGCCGGACCGGTGCTTCTTGAACCCATTATGGCCCTAGAGATTCTCACCCCGGGAGAGTTCATGGGTGATATAATCGGCGACCTTACCGCTCGCGGAGGAAAAGTGGAGACTATTGAGGCCCGAGGGCCGGTCCAGGTTATACGCGCCGAGGCCCCTCTTTCTCGCCTCTTTGGTTACTCTACCACCCTTCGTTCGGCCAGCCAGGGAAGGGCCACCTTTACTATGCGCTTTTCCCATTACGACATAGTCGAGGAGCAACCCGGTCATTGAAGGCCCTGGCCCTTTCTGCTAACCAAAAAGAATGAAGATCATCTCCCAAGAAGAGGTCATTGAGGCCGTAGCCCGTTTGGCCATAGAGGCCAATGTTGACCTTCCCCCGGAGGTGGAGAAGGCCCTGCGGGATGCCCGACAAAAAGAGGTCTCCCCCACCGGGAAGATGGCCCTTTCTATTCTTTTAGAGAATGCCCGCTTGGCCAGAGAAGCTGGTCTTCCTATCTGCCAAGACACTGGTGTGGCCGTCATCTTTGTCCGCCTGGGGCAGGAGATTTGCCTTCAAGGAGATCTCTATGAAGCCATAAACCGAGGAATAGCCCGAGGATATAGCCAAGGACGCCTGCGGCCTTCCGTGGCCGATCCCTTAACCCGGAAAAATACGGGTGACAACACCCCAGCCATAATCCACCTAGAACTCGCTCCCGGAGAGGATCTAACAATTTCTCTCCTGCCCAAAGGTTGTGGTAGTGAAAACATGAGTGCCATCCGGATGCTCCCTCCTTCGGTAGGGAAGGCCGGAATAATTGACTTTGTGGTGGAGACAGTCTCCCGGGCTGGAGCTAATCCCTGCCCTCCAGTCACCGTAGGGGTGGGGCTTGGAGGCGACTTTGAGCTGGCCGCCCTCATGGCCAAAAGGGCCCTTCTGCGCCCTTTAGGGAGCCGCAACCCCCGAACAGATGTAGCCTTGCTGGAAGAGACAATTCTGGAGAAGATAAACGCCTTGGGCATTGGCCCTCTGGGCCTTGGCGGCCGCCAAACGGCCCTCTCCGTCAACATAGAGACTGCTCCCTGTCACATCGCCAGTTTGCCGGTAGCAGTCAATATCCAGTGTCATGCCGCCCGGCTAAAAGAGGTGAGCCTGTGAAGATAGAGCTTCCGGTAAAGACAAGGCTGGCCTTCCCCCTTAAGGATAAGAGCCCCCTGGCATCCTTAAGGGCTGGCGACTGGATTCTTATATCGGGAAAAATCCTGGCCGGACGAGACCAGACACACCGCCGTCTCTTGGAGCTTCTTGAGGCCGACCGGCCTCTCCCCTTCAACCCCCAAGGTCAGCTCATCTATTATGTTGGCCCCACCCCCGCCCCTCCTGGCCGCCCCATTGGCTCAGCCGGCCCCACTACCAGCTACCGAATGGATGCTTATACCCCCAGACTTCTAGAGCTTGGCGTGGCCGCTACCATGGGTAAAGGACCCCGAGGGCCAGAAGTCCGAAAGGCCATGCTCCAGCACCAGGCCATATACCTGGCGGCTATAGGTGGAGCCGGAGCTTATCTTTCCCGGTGTATCAAGGACGCCACCCCCCTGGCCTTTGAAGAGCTTGGCCCGGAAGCCCTTTTGCTTTTAGAGGTAGAAGACTTTCCGGCGGTGGTCATCAACGATCTGATAGGGCAAGACTACTATCAGCTAGCCCGCGAGAAATGGCGCTCTTAAAACCTTCAAGGGAACGTTTCTATCGCCGCTGGATCAACCGGCGGGATCTAATCTCTTTTCAGGTTCAGGTAAAGGAGACGGATCTCTTCATCCTCGCCCAAGAGGATCTGCGCTCGGAGATAACCGCCCTGGTTCTATCCCTCCGAAGCCAGATAGAAAGCTACATCCAGCGTTACCCCCTCTTTCTGGAGTCCCTGGCCCCTCTGCCATCAGATCCTCTCGCTCCTCCGATAGTTCAGAAGATGTTGGCCGCCGGCCTTAAGGCCGGGGTGGGGCCTATGGCCGCTGTTGCCGGAGCCATTGCCGAGGCAGCGGCCAGAGAGGCCGTCGCCCGGGGGCTAACCCAGGAGATCTTTATAGAAAATGGAGGAGACTGCTTTCTTATGGGCCGCCAAGATCTAATTGTGGCCATCTATGCCGGGAAATCTCCCTTTTCGGGAAGGCTGGGGCTAAAGATTCCCGCCCACCTTCAACCCCTTTCGGTCTGCACCTCTTCCGGAAAGATCGGCCATTCTCTCTCCCTAGGGCAGGCCGAGGCAGTTACGGTGCTGGCCAAAGAGGCCGCCCTGGCCGATGCCGCAGCCACGGCCATAGGAAACGTAGTCCGCAAAACGGCCGATATTCCCCGGGCCCTTAAAGCCGCCAGCCAAATCCCGGATCTTTTAGGGGTGGTGGTCATCATTGGCGATCGAATTGGGGCCCAAGGTAAGGCCCTGGAACTGGTTGCCTTGGACTAAAGGAGGTAAAGATGCTGATAAAAGGCAAGGCCAAACGCCTGACCATTTATGTTGATGAAGGGGACCGCTACCAGGGCAAGCCCGTCTATGAAGCCATTGTCCACTTTCTCTTCAAGCACAAGGTCTCCGGAGTGACTCTCTTTCGAGGAATTGCCGGATACGGAGCCGATGGTGTCTTTCACTCCATAAAGATTCTTCGCCTACAGGAGTCTCTGCCCATCATGATTGACATCATCGAAAGAGAAGAAGTCCTGGAAAAGATTCTTCCTGAACTTGAGGCCATGGTCACCAAGGGACTGATAGTGACCTCTGAGGTAGACGTGATAAAGTGTAGTCAATGTCCAGAACGCTAAAGATCACCCTGGCCATATTCTTTTGGATCCTGAGCCTGGTCTCCCCGGCCCAGGGAATTCTTTCTATTCCTGAAGAGCGCAAGCTTGGAGAAAAGATCTTAGAACAAGTAGAGGCCCGCTTCACCTTAGTCCACGATCCGGTCATCATTGGTTACGTAGAGAAGGTTGGTCGTCGTGTCCTGGCCCACGTAAAACCCCGCTACTTTAGCTATCGATTCTTTGTGGTCAAGGATCGCACCCTTAACGCCTTTGCCGCTCCCGGCGGCCTGGTATTTGTCCACACCGGGCTCCTTGAAGTCCTAGACAGCGAAGATGAACTGGCCGACGTTTTGGCCCACGAATTTGCCCATGTCCAGTGTCGCCATGTAGCCAAAAGGATTGAAAAGCTCAGCCGACTCAATCTGGCCACGGCGGCGGTGGCCATTGCCGGAGCCTTCTTCGGCAAGGGACAGACTAGCTCTATGCTTTTTTCTACCAGTAGCGCCCTGGCCACCACCCTGGCCTTGCGATACAGCCGGGCCGATGAAGAAGAGGCAGACCGGGTGGGTTATGAATACATTCTGGCCTCCGGTTATGATCCCCGAGGGTTGATCAGTATTCTGAAAAAAATGCAACGACATCGCTGGCTGGTTTCAGACAATGTTCCCAGCTATCTTCTTACCCACCCGGGCAGCAGCGAACGCCTAACCTACCTGGAATCCCTCATCCAGAACTTTCCCCCCCAACATCTTGTCGCTCACGACAGCTTTGAGTTGCGCCGGGTTCAGATGAGAGTTCGGGTTCTCAGTCATGACCCCTATCAGCTTATTGCCCGCTATGAGCGAGAGTTGGTGGACAACCCCCAGGACGCCCTTCTCCACTATGGCCTGGGGCTGGCCCTTCTCAAAGCCAAGGAATATCGTCGGGCGATAGAGGAACTAAAGCTGACCATCAAGCTCCTCCCCCAGCGCGAGGAATTAAAAGCCGATCTCGGCCAGGCCTTTCTGGAAGCCGGGCGTTATCAAGAGGCCATCAGGATTCTCTCTCCCTATACAGCCCGGTATCCTCTGGATCTCTCCGCCCGTCTCAATCTGGCCAAGGCCCTGGCTGAGGTGGGAGATTTTAGAAAGGCTATCGCCATCTTCGAGGAGTTATCCCGGCGTCTTCCAGAAAACACCGAGATCTATTACCGCCTGGGCTGGGCTTATGCCTCTCTTAAAGAAGACGGCCGATCCCATTTTTACTTCGGACGCTATTACAAAACCATAGGCGACAACGCCACGGCCCTCTACCACTATCGTCAGGCCGCCAGGCTCCTGCCGCCAAATGACCCCTTAAGAAAAGAGGTAACCAGGATTTTGGGAAAGGCCTTAAGGGCCCCCCAGCCCCCAAAAGAAGGTCATGATACTTCTGGGAATCGACGGTTGTCCTCAGGGCTGGATCATCGCTTCGGCCCGACCAACCCCTCAGGGCCTCAAAGACCATCTCCTTAAGGTTGTCAGCTCGCTAAAAGTTCTGGCCGGGCTGACCGAGGCGGCCATCTTGGCCATTGATATTCCCATCGGACTCCTGGAAAGCCCCCGGCCAGGGGGAAGAGTCTGCGACCAGCTGGCCCGCAAGATCCTAGGGCATCCCCGGAGGGCCAGCATATTTAGTCCACCGACCCGTCCGGCCTTGACCGCCAAAGATTTTCCGCAGGCTCGCAAGCTCTCTGGGGGCCGTCTTAATCGGCAGGCCTATGGTCTCCTTAAACGCATAAAGGAGGTGGACGAGCTCATCCCCCTTTTGCCAAAGGGGGTGCGGATCTACGAGGTCCATCCAGAAGTCTCTTTTTGGGCCCTGGCCCTTGGCCCCCTTAAGGCCAGCAAACATTCCCCGGAGGGGCACCTGTCTCGCCTCCAGCTTCTCCAGCGCAGCGGCCTCTTCCCCTTTTGGCTACTGAATACTCGCCTTCCAGGGGTCAAAGGCCACGACATTGCTGATTCCCTAGCCGCCCTCTGGACGGCCTGGCGCATTTTTTGCGGCCGGGCGCGGAGAATTCCCAGGTGCCCTCCTCGAGATAGCCGGGGGCTGAGCATGGCCATCTGGTTCTAAGGCCGAAGAGGGGGGCGGTCAAAGAGGTGCTCATAGAAGGCCTTGGGAGCCAACTCCTGAAAATCGGCTCCCCGGGCCACCAGATGCCGCCTGACATCTACACACAGATGGCACTTACCCACATAGCCTTCCGGGGCAGGTTCAAAGCCATAGTCAACCATAGCCATTTGGGCCAGACCATAAGGGCCTTCTTCTACAAGAATTCTGGCCAGAGGCAGAGTCTGGACATCAAGTTCTTTAACGAAACGATAAAGGTCTCTAAATCTTCCCAGGGAAAGCCCGCCACAGAAAAGGGGGATATAATTCCCATAAGGATCAAAATGGGCATGGCGCGAGAAGATGATCTCTCGCAGACAGTTCTGTCCCGCAAAGCGAGATAAGGGGCGGCCCTCTAGCAAGGCCCCCAAGAGGAGTCCGGCCCGACCGCCAGGAATAAGACCGTAGCCCTCAAACAGGATACGCCCCGTCTCCCGGGGGCCAAAACGTTGGAGGTATTTTGAGAGACAGACCGGCCTCTCCTTGCCTAGCTGGGCCATAATTGGCTCAAGATGAGGCAGATAGACAATGATGTTTTCCTCTCCGAAGACCTCTCGAGCCAGAGCGATGGCCCGCAAAGTAACCTGAAGGGGGATAGTCTCCGCATGAAAGGGGCTCAGACTTATAAGAAGGCGCTCCAAGCCGGCCTCGCGGAGAAGGACCAGGCGCTCCCGGGCCCGGGCTTCATCTACAGCCCAGCCCCCATTAGTCTCCACATACTCTATCGGCAAACCGAGCTCCCGACAGCGCGAGACTCCCAGAAGGAGGAGCTCAAAGTTGAGGAAAGGCTCTCCCCCGGCCAGATGAAGCCCGCGAGGGCGCTTCCAGACCCGCTTTATTCCCCTCAGGAGTTCATCCAGAAAATCGGGCGCCATCCACTCCGACCAAGCAGGGCCGGCGGCGTAGAGACAGTGACGGCAGGCACACTGACAACGATAGCTGAGGATAAGACCACAGGAGTCAATGGCTCGAAGGTAATACGGCATAACTAAAGCTTGCGCAACCGGGCCTGACGGCGACGTAACTTTTTGGGTAGCTTTTTGCCCCGGCCCTGAGGGGGCAGATCGTCTTCCTCAAGGCCTTTCAGGTCCTGATAAAGGGCCAGCTCCAGCCGAGACTCAAACTCCGGAGATGAGATGCTTGTCGCTCCGAAGCGTTCGGCATAGGCCTGCACCTCTCGATCTGAGGAGACAACTATCGCCCGCTGACCCTCCTTACGGACCAGCTCCCTGATAACCTCATCTGCCGTCTCTCCGGCCCGGGAATAGATAACCTTGATTCCCTTTATGGTCTGCCGCTGGCGTCGGGCCTCTCTAGATCCCCAGGCATCAAAGACAACGGTAACCTGGTGTCCCTTGACCTTTTTATAACGCCACAAGAGGTCTAAGAGGGCTTCTCGCCCGCTCTCAATGGCCTCGGCCTCCGCCGCCCGAAGGGCCGGAGACTGACGGATAAGATTATAGCCGTCGATTATCAGATGGATTCCCATGAATCCTCACCTTTAAGGCCTCTTAAGCGGGCGACAATTCGCTCAAACTCATCAGGAGAGGAAAATTCTATAAGCAATCGCCCCTTCTTTCGACCAGAGATAATCCTCACCCGGGAACCCAAAATATGAGAGAGTTCCTCAGAGAGGGCCCGGAGGTTGGGGTCTTCGGAGACCGCTCGAGAGCGGGTTTCAGGGGTTGTCGCAACAAGACGCTCCAACTGGCGCACCGAGAGCCCCTTCTCTAGAACCATATCTCGCAGCTGCCGCTGGCGGGAGGGGTCCTTGACGGCCAGCAGGGCCCGAGCGTGTCCCATGGAAAGGCGGCCCTCCAGTAGATCCTCTTGCAGATAACCTGGGAGCTTAAGCAGGCGAAGAAAATTGGCCACCGTAGAACGGTCCTTGCCCACCCGTCGGGCCACCTCCTCCTGGGTTAGGCCGAATTCATCAATCAGACGGGCGTAGGCCTCCGCCTCCTCTAAGGGGTTGAGATCAGCCCGCTGGATATTCTCGATGAGGGCCAGCTCCAGAACCTCCGCCGGCGAGACGTCTTTGATAACCACCGGAACCCGGTCAAGCCCGGCCAGCTGGGCCGCCCGCCAGCGTCGCTCTCCAGCGATAAGCTCATAAGTGCCCGGAGAGATCTCCCGGACCACCAGGGGCTGAAGAAGTCCCTTCTCTTTAATAGAGTTGGCCAGCTCCTTAAGCTCTCCCTCGTCGATCCGCCGACGCGGCTGATAGGGATTGGCCCTTATGGCCTCTAATGGACAGAGAAAATAGCTCTCCTGGGGCTGGGCCCCAAAGACCTCTTCCGAAGGTAAAAGGGCATCAAGACCTCTTCCCAGCGGATTTCTTTTTTTCACGCCTGATCATCTCCCTTTTCAGGAATTCCTTGGCCAGCTCCATGTAGGCCATGGCTCCCCGGGAATGCACATCGTAGAGGAAGATGGGCTTACCATGACTGGGAGCCTCACTCAAACGCACGTTGCGGGGGATGACTGTCTGATAGACAAGCTGGCCAAAGTGGTTGGTGACCTCCCGGCGCACCTGATGGGTAAGCCGGTTACGTTTATCATACATGGTCAGCACTAGACCCTGGATAAAAAGCCGGGGATTAAGGCTCTGTTTTACCCGACGAATGGTCTGAACCAGAAGGCCCAGCCCCTCTAGGGCATAGTATTCACACTGAAGAGGAATAATCACCCCATGGGCCGCAGAGAGGGCATTGATAGTAAGAAGCCCAAGGGAGGGGGGACAATCAATAAAGCAATAGTCAAATCTTTCTGCCAGAGGAAACAACCCCTGAGCCAAACACCGCTCCCGCCCCTTAAAACCCAAAAGCTCGGCCTCCACCCCAATAAGGTCTATCTGGGCCGGTAGCAACAAAAGGCCGGGAACCTCTGTCTCCCGGAGAAGCTCCTGGGCCTGAATCTCCCCCAACAAGAGATGATAAAGATGCCCTTCCGCCACCTCCGCCCCCAGACCACTGGTGGCGTTGGCCTGGGGGTCACTGTCAATCAACAGAACCCGCTTGCCCAAAATGGCCACCCCAGCGGCCAGATTGATGGCCGTGGTGGTCTTCCCTACTCCTCCCTTCTGATTGGCAATGGCGAAAATGCGCACGTGTTCCACGTGAAACGTTTTTGAACTTACTCTACCCGAGAAGGAGATGAGACGGAAGCCAGGTATTTCTCGGCCAGGCCCTGGTGAATGGCCTCAATACGACGACGATACTCTTCCTTGCCGATCCGGGCCCCCTTGAGACCGCCCCTTAAGCTGATCTCCGAAAGATAAAGGCCGCCACCTTCAGGAAGCATGAGATCGAGGTGGGCATAAGGAAAGCCCCCCCTTTTCATAGCCTGGCGACAAAAGGTCAGCTCCTCATCTGAAAGGTCATAAGGCCCGGAGAGCCCTCCATGATAGAGATTGTTGCGAAAATTGACTGGATTGTGGCGCCAGTAGGCCTCGACGTAATCATCCAGGATTATTACCCGGACATCCCTTACCCCAGGGACAAAGGGCTGGAGCACAAAGGGGTAGGCCAAAGTCCCGAAGCAGGCCTGGTTATAGACATCTTCCACGTGCCGCCAGCGATGAATGCCCAGGCCACAGTTGGCCCGATCCTGCTTGGTGACCACCTCCCCCACCCCGGCCTCCTGGTATTCGTTGATGGCCAGGATAAGATCATAACGGTTACGGATGACTTTTGTTCGGGGGAACATGATGCTCTGATAGACCTGAGCCTGAAAGGCCTTGGATTTGGAAAGAAGTTGACTTAAAGCAGAGGGGATAAACCTCACCCCTCGGGTGAGAAGATCAACAAAGAGGGTCTCCTCACAGGGGGTAAGGTTAAGAACTCCGAGAACAAGATCCCCCCGAGTCAGATCATGATAGTGTTCCCGGAAGGCCTTGTTGGAAGAGATGACCCGAGGGGCGGACATCTATGGGCTCAAAAGAGCATTTCCATAAAACGTCGATGATACTTGGTAAGGTCGGCATTACAGTGGCCACAATAGAGCCGGACCTCCCCTATCACCTGAGAATCATCGCTCAGGGGGGTAAAGCTTCCGTCTTCATTCTGGACGTAATGGGTGGTCATGATGACATTCTCGGCCACTTCATAAAAGTCGGTATCATTGCCACAGTCCGGGCAGACCACCCGCATGGCCAGATTGCCCGGCAAAAGTTTACACTTAATTCGGTGAGTAGCGTTGTTAGTGACCTTTTTCATCCTGCGCCCCTTGAAGATGATTGGTCCCTTTCAATATTATCGACTGTAGTAACCGGTTAGGCTTACTTTGTCGAGTATATAGGGCTCTATAGCCCCCAAAAACTCTTCCAAAGAAATATCCTCGGGCAAATCGAGAACCTCCACCGAGAGGGCATAGACGGTAAAGACGTAAGGATGATCTCCTGTTCCCGGCGGTGGCTGAGGACCTCCATAGCCCACAAACCCAAAGGAATTCTTAAGCTCCCGGGCCGAAGCCGGCATAGACCGCCCCGAAGCTCCTTCCGGCAGACGGTGAACTGAGGCCGGAATATTAATCACCAGCCAATGGACCCAATTTCTAGCAATAGGATGCGGATCGACACAGGAGATGGCAAAAGATTTTGTCCCTTCAGGCTCTCCCTCCCAGCTAAGCGGAGGGGAGAGGTTCTCTCCTCCGGCCCGAGGCATAACATATTTGGTGGGAATGCGGCCGCCATCTACAAAGGCCGGCGAGGTTATCCTCATGGTTTCACCTCCCTGGACCGGCCAGGGGCCCAAAACTAAAAAGAGAAAGGCTAACAAAAGAGAGAACCAATTCATAGGATGAATTCAATATAAATCCTTTCTTCACAAAGGACAAAAGTTTTTTACCTCTCCGGCGTCAACCAAGCCTTTCAGCAACAACCTTCGGGGCCTGCTCAAGGGCCTCCGAAAGCTTGGCTACCTTGGGGCCCCCGGCCTGGGCCATCTCTGGACGCCCCCCTCCACCACCACCGACTATCTTGGCCAGCTCCCGGATAATCTCTCCTGCCTTGAGGCGGGCCGTAAGATCCGGGGTAACCATAACCAGAAGATGGGCCTTGCCCCGGGCCTCAGCTCCCAGAACCACCACGCCAGAACCAAGACGGTCACGGAATCGATCTCCCACTTCCCGGAGAAGCTTGGGATCATCAAGGGGCACCTTAGCCCAGACCACCTTTACCCCGGAGACCTCGGGAGCGGCGGCGATAAGCTTATCCACATCGGGCATGACCCCCTGGGTGGCCAGGTGCTCGAGCTTGCGCTCCAGGTCTTTAATCTCGGCTAAAAGCCGCTCGGCCCGGCCTATCAACTCCCGGGGAGAGGTCTTAAGGAGGGCCGCCAGCTCAAGACGCTCTTTCTCCAAGGTGTGGACAAAGTCTACGGCCTTTTGGGCGGTAACAGCCTCAATACGTCGGATGCCCGCGGCCACGCTAGACTCGGCCACAATCTTAAAAAAACCGATCTCTCCTGTCCGGGAGACATGGGTCCCACCGCACAGCTCCTGGGAAAACCCGGGGATGGAGACCAGACGAACCGTCTCTCCATACTTTTCCCCGAAAAGGGCCACGGCCCCCCGCGAAAGGGCCTCTTTGAGAGGCAGTATCTCCACCTGAAGAGGCAGATCCTGACGAATTTTTTCGTTGACCAGGTCTTCAATGGCAAAGATCTGCTCCAGAGTCAAAGCCTCAAAGTGGCTGAAGTCAAAACGAAGCCGGTCCGGGGCCACCAAGCTGCCAGACTGCTTAACATGCTCTCCCAGAACTTGCCTGAGAGCAGCATGAAGAAGATGGGTGGCTGTATGGTTGCAGGCAATAGCCCGCCGGCGGTCGGAAAGGACAACCAGCTGACAGACATCTCCTACTGCCAGGCGCCCCTCCTCCACCTTGGCCCGATGAACAAAGACATCACCCACCCGAACGGTGTCTTCAACCCGAGCCCGCCCCTTTGGAGCAACCACCAAGCCGGTGTCGCCCACCTGACCCCCGGCCTCCCCATAAAAGGGCGTTTCTTCAAAAATTAGCTCTACGGTCTCCTTGACCCGGGCCTCAGGCTGCTCCCGGCCCTCTTTGACGATAGCTAAAAGCCGGGACTGTGCCTCTGTGGTCTCATAACCCACAAATCGGACACCCTGACCCCGCTGGGCCATTTCCTGGTAGATCGTCGCGGCCGAAATATCAGCCGCTCTCCGGGCGGCCCGGCTACGGGCTCGCTGGGCTTCCATTTCCCGGGAAAACCCCTCCATATCAAGCTTTAGGCCGGCCTCTATGGCCACATCGCGAACAATATCGTAGGGAAAGCCGTAGGTGTCGTAGAGGCGAAAGATAAATTCTCCGGGGATTACCTCCTCTCCCCGGCTCCGGAGACGGGCTATCTCCTGTGAAAGTAGCCGAAGGCCGAATTCAAGGGTTTCGGCAAAACGTTGCTCTTCGTGTTCTAAGACCTTCTCTATGGTCATCTGATTTTGATTCAGTTCGGGATAGACTTGCCCCATCTCTTCGATGACTACTCTGGCCACCGAAAAAAGAAAGGGAGAGGTCAGCTCAAGAATCTTTCCAAAACGGGCCGCCCGCCGAATAATACGCCGGAGGACATAGCCCCGCCCCTCGTTAGAGGGCAGGACTCCATCGGCAATAAGAAAGGCCGCCGCCCGGCTATGATCAGCAATGACCCGCATGGCAATGTCAAATTTTTCCTCCTGGCCATAGTGGCGCCCGGAGAGATCCTCCAGACGACGAAGAAGACCGGCAAAAAGATCGCTTTCGTAATTACTGGTCTTGCCTTGAACCGTGGCCGTAATGCGCTCAAGCCCCATACCTGTATCTATTGAAGGACGGGGCAGAGGCTCCAGACGGCCGTCTTTGGTCCGGTTGTATTGCATAAAGACCAGGTTCCAGAGCTCAAGGTAGCGATCGCAGTCACAACCCACGGCACACTCGGGCCGGCCACAGCCCACCTTAGGCCCCTGATCAAAGATGATCTCCGAACAGGGCCCGCAGGGACCCGTGTCTCCCATGGACCAGAAGTTGTCTTTCTCTCCCAGGCGGACGATGCGGTCTGCCGGCACCTTGGCGATCTTCATCCAGAGTTCAGCGGCCTCGTCGTCGTCACGAAAGACAGTCACCCACAGACGCTCCCGGGGCAGCTTTAGAACCTCTGTCAGGAACTCCCAGGCGAACTCTATGGCCTCGGCCTTGAAGTAGTCACCAAAGGAAAAGTTGCCCAACATCTCAAAGAAGGTGTGATGGCGGGCCGTATAACCTACGTTTTCCAGGTCGTTGTGTTTGCCGCCGGCCCTAATGCACTTCTGGCAGGAGGCTGCCCGACGATAGCTACGCCGCTCCTGGCCCAAAAAGACCTTTTTAAACTGGACCATGCCGGCATTGGTAAAAAGGAGAGTTGGATCATCCGCGGGGATCAGGGAAGAACTGGGAACAATCTCATGACCTCGATCAGCAAAAAAATCCAGAAATAGGCGGCGTATTTCCGCTCCCTTGAGTGCTTGCACCACAGACCTCCTGAGAAAAACCTTAGCCTTCCGCGACCTGGGCCTCTTGCCCCTTTGTCGGCTTCAGACCAGCAGAGAGGCGAATCTTTTCTTCGATTTCGGCGGCCAGCTCCGGGGTGTCGCGCAGATGGCGCCGAACCGCCTCCCGGCCCTGACCGAGGCGCTCTCCCTGGTAAGAGTACCAAGAGCCAGCCTTGTCGATGATGGACATGGCCACCCCCAGATCAAGTATCTCCGCGGCCCGGGAGATACCCTCACCGTAGTAAATATCAAACTCCGCCTCCTTAAAAGGTGGAGCCAGCTTGTTCTTGACCACCTTGACCCGGGTGCGGTTACCCAAGGACTGGGTGCCGTCTTTAATGGCCCCGATACGGCGAATATCCAGGCGCATGGTGGCGTAGAATTTAAGGGCGTTACCTCCCGTGGTGGTCTCCGGGCTGCCATAACCAAAGCCGCCGATCTTCATCCGGATCTGGTTGATAAAGACAACGGCCGTTTTTGAACGATTGATAGCCGCCGTAAGCTTACGGAGGGCCTGAGACATCAGGCGGGCCTGAAGGCCAACCTGCATATCGCCCATCTCTCCCTCCAGTTCGGCCCGGGGAACCAGGGCGGCCACGGAATCAATGACAATGATGTCCACCGCCCCGGATCTGGTTAAGACCTCAGCGATCTCCAGGGCCTGTTCCCCGGTATCTGGCTGGGAGACCAGAAGTTCATCCAGGTTAACCCCTAAACGCTGGGCGTAAGAGACATCCAGAGCGTGTTCGGCATCAATAAAGGCTGCCGCCCCTCCCGCCTTCTGGGCCTCGGCAATAGCGTGAAGGGCCAGAGTTGTCTTACCCGAAGACTCTGGACCAAAAATCTCCGTAATTCTTCCTCGGGGGATACCGCCTATGCCAGTGGCGATATCCAGGCTCAGTGATCCGGTAGGAATCACCGGAACCTCGGCTATCCGCCCCCCCTCCCCCAGGCGCATAATGGCCCCTTTGCCAAACTGTTTCTCTATCTGGGAGATGGCCAACTCCATGGCCTTCTTTTTGTCCATTACAGCCATAAAAAAACCTCCTTGGTGGGTGGGATTTCTTCGTTTTTTACCACCAACTCTCCCCTGTCGCTAGACAACTAACGGGCCACCACAAAGGCCCCGGAAAAACCGGCGGCCTCAAGGACGGCCTCAAACCGCTTGGCAGCCTTGTAGGAGGTGGCCGCAAAGATCTGCACCCGATAGAAGATCTGCCCGTCAGGACGACGGTATCGGACCACCTCTACCCGAGGATAAAGACGGCGGAGCTGTCGGCTGAAGCGACGGGCATTTTTGAGAGAGCGGAAAGCCCCCACCTGTACATAGAAGCGGCCCCGAGTAAGATCAGGAATCTTATCAAAGACAATTTTAGGCCCCCGAGCCGTCTTTATTTCGTGGCCCTCACCCAAGGCCACCAGACGCACTCTGGCCACCCCCTGACGATGCATTCCCAGGGCCCGGGCCGCCGCATAGGAGAGATCAATGATTCGTCCCTTGACAAAGGGCCCCCGATCGTTGATACGGACAATGGTCTGCCGGCCATTTTCCAGATTGGTCACCAACACATAGGTGTTCATAGGTAGAACTTTATGGGCCGCGGTGAATTGGTACATATCATAACGCTCTCCATTGGCTGTCCGGCGACCATGAAACCCGGGACCATACCAGCTGGCCAGACCCTCTTCCACAAAACCTTTAGACGAAGGCAGAGGATAATAAGTCTTACCATTTACGGTGTAGGGACGCTGAGTAGCTGGAGGCTTCGGGCCGGGGGGAGAGGGAATATAGCTTAATCGGGGGGCACAACCGACCAGAATAAGGGCCAAAATTCCTACCCAGAGAAGGTACCGCACAGGATCCTAATGTAAAGGCCAAGGGCCTTATAGACAAGCCGGAAAAGGAGACATAAGCTGAAAAAATTGGAGGTTTTTTATGAAGGAAGTTTATCTAGACTACAATGCCACCTGCCCCGTGGCCGAAGAGGTGATTCGGGCCATGGAGCCTTATTTCAGTCGTTACTTTGGAAACCCCTCTTCGGGCCATCGATGGGGACAGGCAGCTCGAGAGGCCCTTGAAGAGGCCCGAAGGCGACTGGCTCAGGTCCTTGGAGTCCGCCCTGAAGAGGTGGTTTTCTTAAGCGGGGGAACAGAGGCCAACAACGCCGCTATTTTCGGCTCCCTGATGGCCCAGCCCCAGAAAAGACACATTATTACCAGCCAGGTGGAACACCCTTCGGTGCTCAACCCCTGTTTGCGGCTTCTGGAAAGGGGCTATGAGGTTACCTTTGTCTCGGTTGATGAGACTGGCCTAGTGGATCCTGATGATATTCGTCGGGCCATTCGCCGCGACACCGGGCTCATTACCATTATGCAGGCCAACAACGAGGTAGGAACCATTGAACCCATAGCTGAGATCGGAGCCTTAGCCCGGGAGGCTGGCGTTCCCTTCCACGTAGACGCCGCTCAGGCAATGGGTAAGATTCCGGTTCGCCCTGATGAACTCCTCTGCGACTACCTCACCCTGGCCGGCCACAAGTTCTATGCTCCCAAAGGCATTGGGGCCCTCTACATTCGGGAAGGGGCTCCCTTTTCTCCCCTTCTTTCTGGAGCCGGCCAGGAAAAGGGGCGCCGTCCGGGCACCGAACCTGTGGCCCTGGCCGTTGGTCTCAGTCGGGCCGCAGAACTGGTCACCAAAGACCTGGCCCAGGAAGCTCAGCGCCAGAAGGCCCTAAGGGATCAACTCCATGAGGGCCTTCTGGCCCTCTGGCCCCGTCTTATCCTTAATGGCCACCCTAAGCAGCGCTTGCCCAACACATTGAATGTCTCTTTCCTGGGCCTTGAGGCCTCAGAGATACTCTCCCGGGCTCCAGCGATCATGGCCACCACCGGAGCTGCCTGTCATGATCGTTCCGTCTCTGTAAGCCATGTGCTGGCGGCCATGGGACGAGGGCCTGAAGAGGGCAAAGGAACTATTCGTTTTTCTTTAGGACGCCCGACCACCAAAGAAGAAATTGACCAGACCTTAGAGATTTTAGAAAGATGCCTTAAGAGCCATGGAGCCTCTGGTGGGGGCTAAAAAGGAGAAGAATATGGAGTTTATTGATCTTAAGCGACAATACCAAAGGATGAAGGGCGAGATAGACCAAGCCCTGGCCTCTGTAGTCAAGAGCGGACGATTTATCCTCGGGGAGCCAGTTCGGAGGCTGGAGGAAGAACTGGCCGGCTTTGTAGGGGTTCCGGAGGCCATCGGGGTCTCCTCGGGTACCGATGGCCTCCTCCTCAGCCTCATGGCCCTTGATGTCCGGCCCGGGGAAGAGATAATCACCACCCCTTTTACCTTCATCGCCACCGCCGAGGTGATCTCTCTTCTTGGTGCCAGGGTTGTCTTTGCCGACATTGACCCCCAAACCTACAATCTGGATCCGGCGGCGGTAGAAGAGGTTGTCAGGGCGCGGCGAGCCCGGGGAAAACTTCGGGGCATAATTGCGGTGAGTCTTTTTGGTCAGTGTGCAGACCTTGATGCCCTGACGGAGGTGGCCGAAGAAGCCGGACTTTTTCTTATTGAAGATGCCTGTCAATCTTTAGGGGCCACTTACAAAGGGCGACCTTCCGGAGGCATTACCGAGCTGGCCGTAACGTCCTTTTTTCCGGCCAAACCCTTGGGGGCTTACGGCGACGGGGGAATGATTTTTTGCCGCCACCAGGGATTGGGGGCCCGGCTGCGGGCCCTTAGGGTCCACGGCCAGAGAGAGCGCTATCGCCACGAGGAGATCGGCCTCAATGCCCGCCTGGATGCCCTCCAGGCGGCGGTTCTGCTGGTAAAGTTGAAGCACTTCCCCCAGGAGATCGCCCTGCGGCAGCACTGGGCCAAGGCCTACGACCAGCGCCTGGCAAAGATATCGCCGGTAACTCCACCCTTCATTGCCCCGGGGAACACCAGCGTCTTTGCCCAGTATTCCATTAGGGTCCCGGAGAGGGATGCCCTGGCCCGGTATCTCAAAGAGAGGGGCATTCCTACAGCCATTCACTACCCTGTGCCCCTTCATCTCCAGCCGGCCTTTGCCTCTCTGGGCTATCGCCAGGGGGATTTTCCGGTAGCCGAAGCTGTCAGCCAGGAGATTCTCTCCCTTCCTTTCCACCCCTATCTTACCCAAGAGGAGATAGAGCTGGTTGCCGGGGCCATCGAAGACTTTTTTGCCCTTGGCACCTAATGCTCAACAGGCTATAAATCTGAAATAATTAAACTCGAATCTATTGCTTCTTTCAGAAGGAGGGAGAGATGGCCAAAAACATCCTCATCATTGGTTGCGGCTCCTACATTGAGACTGGATATGGTTGCCCGGGAGACTGGAAGTGTTTTCTGGCGGCGGCCAAAAACGAAGGAACTTTTGCTGACTATGACGAAGAGCTAAAGGTGGTCGGCTTTCTGCGATGCCGCTGCCCGGGCCGCGCTCTGGTAGCCAATGTAGGCTATGTGAAGAAAAATGCTGACTTTGACGCTATTCATCTTTCTACCTGTATGGTCAACGCTAAGCCGGAATGCAAGAACCACAACATGGATGAACTCTGTAAGATGCTGGAAGAAAAGTACGGAGTGCCGGTGATCAAGACTACCCACAATTATGGTTAAAAGGGTAAGGGGGCATACCCCCCTTACCTCATCTCTTGCTCCATATTTAAAGGCCACGGCCTAAACCCCTTGAACTAAAAGGGCCGGCTCAAGGACTGAGAGATCAGCGGCCCAAGGACCCCGGAGAATTTTTAGCAGGCCCTAGAAGGGCGGAGCAATAGTCACCAAGATCCGCATATCAGTCCGGGCCCGAACACCATGGGGCTCACTGATATCACAGATAAGCATCTCCCCGGCCCGGGCCGGGATAGCCTTGTCCCCCTCTCCCAGAAATTCTCCCTCTCCCTCCAGGACCAGGATACTCAACTGCCCCTCTACTTGATGCGAATGGACAGGAAAGGTCTTTCCGGCCTTGATATTAAAATTAATGATCCGGAAATAAGGAGAATCATGGAGCCAGAACTTCTTTATATCTCCCTCAAAAACCCTTGTTTCTTTAAGATCAACGACCTTCAAGGCCAAACCTCCTTTGGTTAAATCAGTAAGTTCAGGCTAGCCTCCCGGGAGGTAAAGGGCAAGCCTTGGACCGGACTTTTCCGATTAGACTGCTTCCGGCCCAGCGCTAGTTTTAAATACGAAAGTTGTTAAGTTCTTCTTCCAGCTTCTCAGATAGCTGCCGCAGATCTCTGGCTGCCCGCTCTACCTCCCTGGCCCCGGAGGAAGCTTGACTTACCACGGCTACTATCTCTTCACTCATGCGGCTCACCCCTGAGACTTCGGTGCTCACGTTCTGGGCGTTGCCGCTCAGTTCGTTGATCACCGAAGTCTGCTCTTCGATGGCCGTAGCCACATTGGTAGAAAAATCAGCTACCTTCTGGATAACGGAGACGATCCGTTCTACAGCGGCTACGGCCTGGCTGGCCCGCTCTTGAAGGCCCCGAACGACCTGGTCTATTTCTTCCACCGACTGGCTAGTCTGGCGGGCCAGCTCCTTGACCTCGCCGGCCACCACGGCAAAGCCCTTGCCGGCCTCCCCGGCCCGGGCCGCCTCAATGGTGGCGTTTAGGGCCAAAAGATTGGTCTGCTCGGCAATCTCACCGATAAGATGGCTTATCTGCCCAATCTTTTTGGAGGCTTCCTGGAGGTGGACAATAACTTCCTGGGCTGAACCGGCCTCCTGAGCCGCCTCCTGGGCGACGGCATTGGCCTCACCGGTATTTTTAGCCACCTCGGAGATGGTAGCTGTCATTTCCTCCAGGGCGGCGGCCATGCCACTGACATTTTCGCTGGCCAGCTGAGAGGCCTGGTTGATCTGTTGACTGCGTTCCTCGGTGGTTTGAGCACTGGTGACCATCTCCGCGGCCGCATGGATCATCATCTCCGATTCTTCTACTACCTTTTGTCCCTGATGGCGGACCTGATTCAACAGCTCTCGAAGGCGACGGAAAAAACCATGGAGGAAGGTGGTTATTTCATCGATTTCGGTGACAATGGCCTGCCGGTAAACAGGACATTCCTCACAGCTTTTGTAGGTCCCGTCTTTGAGTTTTATGCAGTGGATCCTCCGGGCATAGCTACCGGTTTCATACCAGCACTGGCCCTCACGGCCAAAAGAAGGACAGGCTTCCTGGCCGCAGTCCTGAATCTCTGAGCAATTTACCTTGGTATCGGAGATCTCCCGGGTAAGGTCGGCGTTGACAATGGAGTCTTTAAGGGTGACCACCAGCTCTTTAAGGGGCCTGATGACAGATCGATCCACCAGCAGCCCGATAAGGGCCAAGACAATCACTCCCAGAGTGAGGCCCGCCCCGAGGAGATAAACGGCCAGACGATGAGGACCGGCCATGATTTCCTCTTTGGCCTCCTCGGCCACAATAGCCCAGTGGAGGCCACCGGGAAGTTCAAGGGGAGCATAGGCAGAGAAGACCGGGAGACCTCGATAACCAGTAACCATTTCCACGCCTCTTTGGCCAGAGAGGGCTTTGGCCACCGCCGGGGTGTCTACCCGGATTATTCCAATCGTGGTACCCACCTTTTTGACCAGAGGCCCCAGATCATCAAGGAAACGACTGTCGTTACGCATAAACTTGTCTGGGCCCACCAGATAAACTTCTCCAGTCTGGCCTAGGCCGACATCGGCCCAGCGCCGGTGAAAGCTCATAATTTCGTCAATAGTGGCCGTTGAAAGCTGGATGCAGAGAACACCAATTCGCTGACCAGCCTTAAAGACCGGGGTAGCCATAAAGGCCGCCGGCAGGTTGTAGCTGGGCTCATAGGGAGCAAAATCGACAATTACCAGCTCGTCAGCCCCGGCCTGACTGGCTCGGCGAAAGGCCTCGGCCAGCCCGCTTCGGGCATAAGGCCCATGGCGAAGGTTGGTGGCGAAATCCTTCTCTTTAAAGACCGTATAGACCACATTGCCCTGGGTATCGATAAGAAAAATATCGTATAGCTCCAGCCTCTCTAGCACCTGTCGAAACCAGGGATGATGACGGGCATGAAGACGGTTGTAAGGGAAATCAAGCCTCAGGGAAACCAGACGGTCCTTCTCTCCCACCGGGGCCCGGTTGAAGTCCTCGTGAATATAAAGATATTGAAGGGCCAAGGCATTTGGATCCCGGGGCAAAAGGGCGCTGGCCCCGCGGAGTGGGGCCACTCCGGGAACCTCCGTGTTTATCCGGGGCAGAAAGTGGCTCTGATAGTGTTCAAGGAGACGCCGACGGGCCAGATCGAGATCCACCACCGCGGCTGCCTTTTTAAAGGCCTGTGAGAAATCTATCAAAGCCGTCTTAACCTCCTCGTTGGAGGCCATCACGCTCAGACTGTCTCCCAGAAACTCAAAGTAATGGGTAATTTCCTGGGCCTTGGCCTCTCTTAAGGAAACAAGATGTTCAGAGGTGCTATTAAGAAGAAGGGCTCGCCCCTTAAAGTAGGCCACTAAAACTGAAGCCAGGGTGAGAAGAAGAACCCCACCAATAATGGAGAATCTCAACCGACCGGCAATAGAGAGGCGAAAAAGATTGCGCCACGACATATTCCCCCTCCAATGATTTTAGAAAGATTATTTTTGAATGAAACTTAAATTTCCTTTCGGAAGAAAAGCCCCGGAAATTAAAGATCAAAAAATCGTGACACAATAGTCACATTTTCGTAACCCAATCCCAAAGGACTTTGTCAGTCAGGAGCTATTGGTTAAACTCCACCTCACAAAGAGAAATATTCGGCCGCCAAAGGGGCCTTCTTTAAAAAGGGAGAAAAAGCCAAATGGCCCAGATGACGAAACTTCTCCGGCAAGTTGGCCGTCTTTTTGTCGTTGGACTCTCTGAAGAGACATTAACCAGAGAGGAAGAAGAGCTTATTAGGACCTGCGGCTTTAACAACTTCATCCTCTTTTCGCGCAATGTTTCTTCGGGAAGACAGGTGGGCCTGCTCTGTCAAGCCCTGCGAAAATGTTGTCTTTCTGAAGGATTGGAGCCCCCTCTTATTATGGTGGATGAAGAAGGAGGGCCGGTTCAGAGGTTAAGAGGGCCCTGTGCCCCCCTTCCTTCGGCAAGAAGCCTGGGCCACAGCAACCGTCCAGAAAAGAGCGTTCAAATTTTGGCCAAGCAGACTGCCTCCTGTCTAAAAGGGCTGGGCATCAATTTTAACCTGGTCCCCGTCCTTGATCTGGCCACCCTGGGGGAAAAATCTTTTATCTATGAACGCTCCTTTGGAAAGGAGCCCTCACAGGTAGGAAGATTGGGAAGAATCTATATCCGGACCATGGCTCAAATGGGAGTAGCCACCTGTGGCAAGCACTTCCCTGGTCTGGGAGAGGTGAGTCTCGATCCCCACCTTGACCTCCCGCGGGCCTATGTTTCCCGTGAAACTCTCCTGGGCCGGGAGCTTGAACCTTTCAGGCAGGCTATCGCCGCTGAGGTCCCGGCCATTATGACCTCCCATGTAATCTATCCCGCCCTTGATCCAGAACAACCGGCCACCTTCTCCCGAAAGATTGTCCAGCTTCTTCGAAAGGGTCTTGGTTTCCAGGGACTGCTTTTAAGTGATGACCTGGAGATGGGAGCCATTGCCCAAAATTACTCTCTGACAGAGGCCGCCGAGGGGGCCTTTTACGTAGGCCATGACCTTCTGCTCTTCTGCCACCATCTGGAGCAGGCCGCCGAAGCCGTCGAGGCCCTGGCCGGGGACCTTTCCCGAGGGGAGATCCCCGAGGGGCGACTTCTGGAGGCTTTGACTCGCCAAAGACAGCTTCGGGCCTGGCTTGACCGGTGTGGGAGCCTCTAGGCCCCGGAGGTTTCCTTCAAACGTCCGCTAAGCCGCCACGCCCAGGCCAGAATCTCGGCCACCAAGATGTAGGTCTCTGGAGGGATTTCCTGGTTTATCTCCAGGCGGTAAAGGACTTCAAGAAGATCCGGCTCTTCCCGAATGGGAACCCCGGCCTCCCGGGCGGCCTGGAGGATCTTTTCCGCCAGCTTTCCAGCCCCCTTGGCCACTACCCGGGGAGCCGAATCCTTCTTGGGCTGATATTTAAGGGCAATGGCTTTGTTTCTTTTCATCAGGCAAACAGATCTACCACGGCCTTAGGGCCTTCTCGCCAACGAGACACCAGAGGATCGGTAGCGGCCACCAAAACCCTGACTCCCCGGGGACGATAGCCCAGAAGGGTGAGGCGATCCAGGAGTTCAGGAAGGGCCGACTCCACAGCGGATTTTACGCTCGAATGGGCCACGCGAATCTCAAGATCAAAGACCTCCGCCTCCAGGCGAAGCTCAATACCTAGCTCTCCCAAACCGGAAAGATGGAGGTTAAACAACAGATACCGAACGGGCCGCTCTCCTTCTTCCTCGGCAAAGGTGGCCAGATATCCCTGACTACCATCTCGAAACCAAAGGGGGATAAAGAGCATCTCCAGCCCGGTGGAGGAGGCCAAAAGATACTGGAGTCTCTGAAGGGAGGAGGCCGTCTGAAGCAAAAGATCCTGAAGGGCCTCAAGCCGCGAGGAGGATCTTTTAGAATCAGCCCTTAATGAGGAAGCGGGCTCAGGCCCAGAAGATGTTTGGGGAAGGGTAAGTTCGGGCTTTTCGACCCCCTTTTTAGAGGAGGAAGAAAGAGACACCGGAGCTCCGGCCTTCCCTAAAGGCCTCCTTCCTGGCGGAGACTCTCGAGGGGTATCGGAGAGAGAATTAACCTGTTCGGAGGCCGGAGGATCAGCCAGAAACTCCCCTTTAGCCGGTGGCTTTAAGATTTTTTGAGGGCCCCAGGAGGCCTCAGAGGGATTGATCCGAGATGTCTCCACAGGGGATCCTGAAGCCAGCCCCGCTCTCTTAGAGGCTACTCTCTGAGAATTTATCTGAGAACTTATAGATGAAGAGGCCTCTAAAAGAGGCTCCTTATTAAACGACGGCCGGGAGAAAGAGACCTCCCCCTGGGGGGTGGCCTTTATCTCCGGGGGCCTCTGTCCGGTCTCTACTGGATCCAGATTCCCTTTAAGAGGGGCCTTGGGCAAAGAGGTTGTCTCCGGCGATAGAACCTTCCCTGGGGAGGAGGAAGGGGGATCTGAGGCTTTAAGCAGAGCCCCGGGGGCCGGAGAGCCCTCCGATGGTGGGTCAGGAATGACTTTAAACAGGGATTTAAGGGCCTTTAAGACCCCGGAGGAAAACCCTTGTGGCTCCTTGGTCAGGGCCTGGACCAAAAGTATTTTTAGCGGCTGAGGATCACCGGCCAGAGAAAATCTTTCCGCCGCACCAGGTAATCCCTTAAGGACCTTATGGCCGGCGGCCAGAGAGCCTTTGAGGCCCTTTAAGGCCAGAAGAAGAGGATCTTTTCTCCCCTCAGGGGCCAGGGTCTCTAAAAGTTTAAGCCTTACCGGCACCCCATCATCGATGACCTCCAGTCGCAAACGGGTGCCGGGAGGAAAGTTTTCATTTTCTACCTGGGCCCGAAGGAGCTTACCCTTTACTGATATTATCAGGCCCTCATCTTCGCGACCGATGACCGTGGCCACAATGGTCTCGCCAAGCTGGAGAAGGAGACGTCGGGGAGTCTGCCCCCGGGCCAGATCCAGGCTCTGGGGATCAAAAGAAAAGATTTGCATTCTAAAGTTAAGTTCGGGGAGATTAACTCAGACCTTTAAACGGACCCGAACGGCCTCCGCATGGGCCGAAAGGCCTTCTATTTCTGCCAGACGAACAATGGCTTCAGCCTCCAGGCGAAGGGCTTTCTGGGTGTAGAAGATGAGACTGGTTTTCTTGAGAAAATTTTCCACGGAGAGGGCCGAAGCATATCTGGCCGTACCCATGGTGGGAAGAACATGATTCGGTCCAGCCAGATAGTCGCCTACAGGTTCGGGGCTATAGGGGCCCATGAAGACGGCCCCGGCATTTTTGATGATCGGAAGAAGGGCAAAGGGATCCGCCACCAAGAGTTCCAGATGCTCGGGGGCAATTTGGTTGGCGGCCCAGACTGCCTGATCGATATCTTCAGCAATAAAGATGGCCCCTCTGTCCTTCAGGGCCTTCTCGGCAATCTCTTTTCGCGGCAGCCAGGAAAGCCTCACCGGCAGCCTTTCGGCCACGGCCCGGGCCACGGCCTCACTGGTAGTCACTAAAAGGGAGAGGGCAAGGGGATCATGCTCGGCCTGAGAGAGAAGATCCGCCGCAATATAATCTGGATCAGCTGTTTCATCAGCAATAATCAGGATCTCGCTGGGGCCGGCCACCAGATCTATACCCACCTCACCGGCCACCAGACGCTTGGCCAAAGCCACGTAAATATTACCAGGCCCGCAGATAACCTCCACCGGAGAAATGGTCTCGGTGCCATAGGCCAGGGCCCCAATGGCCCAGGCACTACCCACTCGATAGATTTCCTCGATACCCACCAACGATGCAGCCACCAGAAGATGAGGAGACACTCGCCCATCCCTCCCGGGAGGGGTAACCATAACCAAACGTTGGACACCAGCTACCTTGGCCGGGATGGCATTCATAAGCACTGTGGATACTAAAGGGGTCTCACCCCCTTTGCCACCGGGCACATAAAGACCAGCGGCGGAGACCGGACGCACCATCTGACCTACCACCGCCCCGGAATCTCTGGTCTCAAACCAGGAATGAGGAAGCTGACGACGATGAAAGTTCTCAATGTTCTGGCGAGCGATCTCCAAGGCCTCCTGAAAAGACCTGTCCACCTTAACCAGGGCCGCTTCTATCTCTTCCGGCCGGACCCGGAGATCCGACCGCTGAAACCCCGGACAATCAAACTGTCGGGTATATTCCACCAGGGCCGTATCGCCCTCCTCTCGAATCCTGGCCAAAATTTCCCGAACCCGAACCTCGTATTCCCCGCCTTCAGAGGAGAAGCGCTGCTTAAGTCTCTGAAGTCTTTCTTGTCCCAAGTCCTCTGAGAGAAAATAAATGGGGATCATCTGCGGCCTCCTGATTCTTCTCGAAGGGAAACCTTTACCAGAACCGCCCCTAGAAAGAAACTCCCAAACAAAAAGAAAAAAACTTCCCACTGAGAAAAGTTTTTCCCAATCTTTGGTAAAGAATTTCTTAAAACCTCACCTTAAATAACTCTTTGAGATTATTTCCTTTTTTCTGATCTTTGATAGCCCGGGCTTCCCGCTTTTAGCCGGAATAGCTCTTGCAGAAAAAACAGAAGTATTAAGAGAAAGGGGGGGGTGATATTAGAAGAATTTCTTTATTTTGAAACTTTTTAGCCCATTTTTTAAGGAGGTGACAATGAAACGGCTACTTTTTTTAACCTTCCTGATAGTAGGATGGCTTTTTTTGTTGAGTAGTACCTCGCGAGCTGGCCCTGATGATGGAAAACATTACTTCTCCCTTGATCCAGACACGGCGGCCGGCGGAAACAATGGAGATATCTACCTAAGCACAGAAGACGGGACCTTCGGCTTCAACTCCCACATCAATCTTCCAGAGAACAACGACAGCACGGCAGAGATTGATGCCCTCTCTTCTCCTTCTCATCCTACAGTAGATTTGCCGGATATGTTCTTTGGCAGGGTGAACATGATCTTCTCTATTGATGGAGACTCAGACCTTTACGAATGGGTAATTTATGGGCCACCGCCTCCAAGAAGCGGCTCCCTAGACGGGCATTTTCCTAACCTACCCCCCCATCAAGCCCTCGGGCCTCTTGTCCATGACGACGAAAATGACCTCGGTCTCAGCCAGTATGACCTTGATGCCGTAGAATCGGGAGCCCATCCATCTCCTTCCAATTCCAATTCCTATCCCAACCCCTTCCCTGGGCACGATATCGGCAACGCCTATTTTTCGGTGGAGCGGGCCTCTCTTCTTGATAACGGCGATATCTATACTTCTTCTGGTGGGCCGTCTGGAAATTTCAGCCTTTATCTTGATGACAATGTTTTTGGACCGGTAATTGGCTTTGACCCCGATCTGGAACAAATAGACGCCCTGATTGTTTTTGACCTTAATGGAGGGGAAGATAGCTTCGATGTGGGGAACAACTTCCTTAACAGCGATACCATCTTCTTCTCTCTGGCTCCCAGACAGGGCGGCTTTGATCCTGTGGGAGACAACATCTACTGGTACAGCGCCACGGGTAGCGGCGGGCTCTACTTTGACCCCCAGCTACAGGTCAATGTTGATGCCCTGGATGTCCATCCTGTTCCTGAACCGGCCACTTTAATCCTCTTTGGCTCCGGGCTGGGGCTGGCCGGTCTGGCTCGGCGTCGCAAAAGGACTTAACTCAAAACCCAAGCCTTGGGGGGGGCTTGGAGCCCCCTCAAGGCTTGCAAGACTCTCAAAAACAGGCATTCTAAGCCTTAATGTCCGAGATTATTTCTTTTGGTATCGCCCCCCTTTCTTTCGTAGCCCATTTCGAAGGGGCCTTTCTCGTCCGCCTCGAAATCTCCGAAGGGAGGTCATCCTTTCCTCCAGCCAAAGGCCGAGCCGCAAGCCTTTTTGAAGAGCTCAGTCGCTACCTAGCCGGAGAGGCCATAGTTTTTAGAACCCCAATAGCCCCGACCGGCACGGCCTTTATGAAAAAGGTCTGGGATGGGTTGCGGGAGATTCCTTACGGAAGGGCCATCACCTATGGAGAGCTTGCTCGTCGGCTCGGCTGTCCCCGGGGGGCCCGGGCCGTCGGTCTGGCCCTGGCCCGGAATCCTATCCCCATTATTATTCCCTGTCATCGGGTGGTGGGTAGTCGTAGCCTGGGTGGCTTTTCCGCCGGCCTGGAGATCAAGCGGTTCCTTCTCCAGCTGGAGGGTTATCTAGATAGATAATTACCGGGGCCCCGGGCCCCACCTCCAGAGTAGCGGCGGCGGAGGCGCGATTGGCGGCTATCTCCAGAAAGCCATGGCTTCCTACCAAGGCCAAGAGAACCCCGACCGGGGCCTCCACATAGGCCCTTCGAAGCCCTAAAATGCGGCGCCCAGCCACCTCCACCACCAAACGGGAGGGAGGAAACGACTTAAGGAGCCCCAAGGGGATGTTGGTCACTAGATTACCGAAATGATCGACATGGACAATCTGGCCCAGGATTCGGGAGCCTTCTTGTTGCGGTTGAGGAAAATCCAGAACCTCGATCTCCGAGACCGGAGGCCCCAGACGTTGAGGCTCAAGCCCCCGAGCCAGATGGGCCGCTACCGGAGCAAAGATATCCCGCCCATGAAAGGTGGGGCTTATCTCTGGACGAAGATAATCCCGATGGCGAATTTCATAGGCCTTAAAGGCCCCGGCTTTCTGCAAGGCCAGGGAAAAAAGGCCATTGTCTGGGCCAACAAAGAAGTAGCCTCCGGCCTCAACCACCAAAGGCCGCCGAGGACCACCGACCCCCGGATCAACCACCGCCAGGTGAATGGTGCCCTGAGGATAGAAGCCAAAGGCCGAGGCCAGAATAAGGGCCCCTTCCAGAACGCTCTGAGGGCTGACCTCGTGGGTGATATCCACCAAGACGGTCTCCGGAGCCAGAGAGAGAATGACTCCCTTCATCTCGGCGACATAAGAATCGCGCAGGCCAAAGTCTGTGGTCAGGGTGATGATGGCCATGGAGCGCCTGAACAGGCAGATCTAGGCCCCCTCTTCTTTGCGGCGCACCTGACAGTACTCTTCGATGAGCTCGTCAATAAGCTCCTGAACCGAAACTATCTTTTCCACCCGCCAGGCATTGGCCCCGGCAAAGACAAATCCGGCATCAAGACGCCCCCGCTGGGCGTTTATCAGGGCCGCCGCGATGCAGTAAGGGCTCTTACGGTAATCGCAGGTCTTAAGACAATGATAGATGCACTTATAAGGTGAGCGCTTGCCAGCCTCCACCTCCTGAATAAACTTTCCCCGAATGGCTCGCCCGGGAAGCCCCACTGGGCTCCGGATGATGGCCAAATCCTCTCGACTGGCCTTGATATAGGCTTCCTTAAAGGCCTCGGAGGCATCACATTCATAGGTGGCCACAAAACGGGTGGCCATCTGAACCCCGGCCGCCCCTAACTTGTGAATATAAAAATAGATGTCGGCTCCGGTATAGATACCCCCGGCCGGAATAACGGGAATGGCCTGCCCGGCCAGGTCTTCAAAGGGCTTCATGGCCTCTATCACCTGGGGGACAAGAACCTCTAGACGGGACTCTTGAGCTTCGATCTTGTCTGGAGAAAACCCCAGATGACCGCCGGCCTTGGGACCTTCCACCACCACCGCGTCGGGAACACAGTGGTATCGACTCCACCAGCGTTTGGCGATCAATTTGGCGGCCCGGGGAGAAGAGACAATAGGGGAGAGTTTAGTCCGGGATCCGGCTGGCCGAAGCTCTGGAAGGTGAAGGGGAAGGCCGGCCCCACAGAAGAGAATATCGGCCCCGGCCTCACAGGCTGCCTGGCAAAGGGGGTCAAAATCTGTCAGGGCTACCATAATATTGACCCCGATTATCCCCTCGGGGGCCTTTTCCTTGGCCAGGGAGATCTGACGCTTTAGACCCTGCACATTGGCCGCCGTAGGGTTCTTAAAAAAGAGGGCCTCTCCCTCAAATACTCCCACCAAGGCGGCCGAGATAACACCTATGCCACCGGCTCGGGCTACAGCCGAGGCCAGGCCGGCCAGGGAGATGCCTACACCCATCCCTCCCTGGACGATGGGCACCCTGGCTACCAAATCACCTATCTTAAGGGGCGGGGGATTACACGACCATCTCGACTCAGCCATAACGAAGCTTTTTATTGTCTTTATTAATTAAAGTCAATCATCATCTTTGGGGGCCGAAATCCTTGGCAACTGCTCCAGGGCCTCGAGGATCTTTTCTTCGGGATACTCGTAATCTTCGAGCTTCCCTTCTAAGAAATCATCGTAGGCCGCCAGATCAAAGTGGCCATGGCCACTAAAGTTAAAGACAATGACCTTCTCCTCTCCAGTCTCCCGGCATTTTAGGGCCTCATCAATGGCCGCCCGTACGGCATGGCTGGTCTCTGGAGCAGGAATGATGCCCTCGGTCTGGGCAAAAAGAACGGCGGCCTCAAAACAGGGGTTTTGAGGATAGGCCCGGGCCTTTACCAGCCCATCGGCCACCAGCTGACAGACCAGGGGCGCATCTCCGTGGTATCTGAGCCCCCCGGCGTGAATACCCGGAGGCTCAAAGGTGTGTCCCAGGGTGTGCATCAGCAGCAGGGGGGTCAAGCCAGCGGTATCACCATAGTCGTAACGATAAAGACCCTTGGTAAGGGTCGGACAGCTGGTGGGTTCAACGGCGATTACCTCAGCCTCTAAATCTCCGGCCAGGATATCGCCCACAAAGGGAAAAACAAACCCTCCGAAGTTGCTTCCTCCTCCAACACAACCGATGAGGACATCCGGACGTTCATCCACCAACTCAAGCTGTTTTTTGGTCTCCAGACCGATAACCGTCTGGTGCAGAAGAACGTGGTTTAAGACGCTACCCAGGGCGTAGTTGGTGTCTTCATGGGTGGCGGCATCCTCCACCGCCTCCGATATGGCTATGCCCAGACTGCCCCTACTCTCTGGGTTTTGGGCCAGGATACGCCGGCCAGACTCCGTCCGCTCCGTGGGAGAGGGAAAGACCTCCGCCCCCCAGATATGCATAAGACTTTTGCGGAAAGGTTTTTGATAAAAGCTGACCTTTACCATATAAACCGTGCAGTCCAGGCCGAAGAGTTTGCAGGCAAAGGAAAGGGCACTGCCCCATTGACCGGCCCCTGTTTCGGTAGCCAGACGCCTGATACCCTCCTTTTTGTTGTAATAGGCCTGGGCCACAGCGGTGTTAGGTTTGTGACTTCCGGGGGGGCTGACACTTTCATCTTTATAGTAGATTCGTGCCGGTGTCTTGAGGGCCTGCTCAAGGCGCCAGGCCCGACGCAAAGGGGTGGGGCGCCAGAGTCGATAGACCTCCCGAATCTCTTCAGGAATCTCTATCCAGGGCTCCGGACTCATCTCCTGCTCGATGAGAGACCGGGGAAAGATGGCCCGCAGGGCCTCTGGATCCAAAGGGCGGCCGGTTTTAGGGTCAAGGGGAGGGGCCGGGGGGTTAGGTAGCCGAGGAATGATATTAAACCAGGCCCGGGGAAGCTCACTTTCCGGAAGAAGAATTTTGGCCTCTGAAGACATGGCCCCTCCTTAAAGAATAACGGTTACCCCAAAGTCAATTCTGGCCTATACAAGAAAGCGTCAGAACTATCAAGTCAAGAAGCAAGGATGGATAAAGCCCCAAGGGAAGAGTCAACCGTTTCGGATCGTTGTTTTTAGGCAGAAGTGCGTCTATAGTGGGCCTGCATATGGGAAAAAAGATCAAAAAGAAGCCCTCCATTCCCCCTACGGAAAAAAACATTATCAAGATCATGGAAGAGCGGGGACGGCCCCTGCTGTTACGAGAAATCTATCACGCCCTTCATATTCCTTCTGAAGAGCGGAAAAAGGTTCGGGAGCTTATCCAGAGGCTCACCTCTCAGGGACGGCTGGTTCACCTCAAGGGTAAGCGTTATGGGCTACCAGAGAAGATGCGTCTGGTCACCGGCCGTCTCACCGTTCATCGCGATGGATACGGCTTTGTGGAGACAGGAGAAAAAGGCCAGCCGGATGTCTTCATCCCTCCCGGAAAGCTCAAAGGGGCCGTGGACGGAGACCGGGTAGTTGTCCGAATCGAAAAGTCCGGACGCCGCCCCGAGGGTTCTATTATCCGGATCCTGGAGCGAGGTCGTCGAAAGATTATCGGCTATTTTCATCGTGGCCGACATGTCTCCACCGTTATTCCCGAAGAAGAAAATCTCTTCTTTGAGGTCTTTATCCCCAAGGGGCTAGGCAAGGGGGCCCGGAGCGGCCAAATAGTGGTAGCGGAGCTCATCGACTTTCGTCCGGAGCGGCGCAATCCCGAAGGTCGGGTAATAGAAGTTCTGGGTGATCCCAAAGACCTAAGTGTCCAGACCAAGATCGTCATTCACAAATACGACCTTCCCCATGAACTCTCTGAGGCCGCAAAGAAAGAGCTGCAGCAGATTCCAGATGAAGTCCGGGAGGAAGACAAGGCCGGCCGGGAGGACCTCACCGAGATTCCGTTGGTGACCATCGACGGAGAGACAGCCCGAGACTTCGATGACGCCGTTTATGTGGCCAAGCGCCGTCAGGGCTGGCGCCTCTATGTCGCCATCGCCGATGTCAGCCACTATGTCCCCCAAGGATCAGCCCTGGATGAAGAGGCCTATAGACGAGGAACCAGCGTTTATTTCCCCAACGCAGTGGTTCCCATGTTTCCAGAAAAACTCTCCAACAACCTTTGCTCCCTAAACCCGGAGGTGGAACGACTGGCCTTGGCGGTCATCATCGATTTTGACCGACAGGGACGGGTTAAGCGATCCCGCTTCACCAAAGCCGTCATTAGAAGCCATCACCGGTTCAGCTACACGGAGGTCAAAAAGATTCTGGTAGACAGAGATCGGGATCTTCGCCGGGAGCACAAGCCCTTTCTCACCTCTCTCAAGTGGATGGCCGAGCTGGCTATGGAGATCAAGGCCCAGCGGGAGGCCCGAGGCTCCATCGACTTTGACCTTCCCGAACCTCAAATCATCCTCAGCTTCAAAGGGGAGCTTGAGGATATCGTTCGCCGGGAGCGTAATCTGGCCCATATGATCATCGAAGAATTCATGATCGCCGCCAACGAAGCCGTAGCCCGGCATCTCACCGAAAGAGAGTATCCCATACTTTATCGCGTCCATGAGGCCCCAGACCTTGAGAGGGTAAAAGAGTTTGTGGAGTTTGCCGCCAGCCTGGGGTTGGATTTAAAGGTCCCCCGAAGGCTTTCTCCGGCCTGGTTTCAGCAGGTGTTAAAAGAGATAGAAGGAAAGCCCTATGCCTATATTGTCAATACGATCCTTTTGCGCACCATGAAGCAGGCCAGTTACGATCCTTACAATCTGGGCCACTTCGGCCTGGCCTCAGAATGCTATTGTCACTTTACCTCCCCCATTAGACGCTACCCGGATTTGGTCGTCCACCGGGCCCTAAAGGCCCTCCTTGAAGGGCGAAAGCCCCCCTATCGCTTAGAAGATCTTAAGAAGATGGGCCAGCATCTTTCTCACCGGGAACGGGTGGCCATGGAGGCCGAACGGGAGATGATCGACCGGGTAAGGGTTCGGCTGATGGCCGAACGTCTGGGTGAGGAATATGAAGGGGTCATCTCCGGAGTGGCTGCCTTTGGCTTTTTTGTTGAGCTCTTTGAGGTCTTTGTCTCCGGTGTGGTTCGCCTGGTGGACCTCTCCGATGACTATTACATCCTCGACGAGAAACATCACCGGCTGGTGGGCACCCGCACAGGGAGAGTTTTTCAGATCGGAGACGTCGTTCGAGTGAGAGTCAAGGCGGTAGATATAGCCCGCCGACACATCAATTTTGAGCTGATAGAAAGCCGAAAAGAGAATGGCAAAAAATCCGGCAGGCGCCGCAAGCGCCGCTCCAAAAAGAAAAAAGCTAATCCATGAACATCCACCTCCAAGACCTGAAAGAGCTGGCTTCCGAAAGGCTTCTTCCCTGGCTCATTCTTCTCCTGCTGGCTGGAGGGGCCTATTTTTTGGCCAAACGAATCCTTGTCCGCTTAGCCCATGACTTCTCCCAGCGCTCTCGCAACCAGATAGATGACCTTCTCGCCCGCCATGGAGTCTTTGATGCCCTGGCCTATCTCCTGCCCCTGGTCATTATCCACTACGCCTCAGCCTTCATGCCCGCTGGCGCGATTCTCCTTCAGCGTCTGGTGTCGGTCTCCCTGGTGGCTCTAGTAGCCCTGCTGGCTGATCGTCTGCTTTCCGTAGGGCTCGACCTTTACGAACGCCACCCTATCTCTCGAAAGCGCCCCCTTAAGGGTTACGTGCAGGTAGCCAAGATCCTTATCTATGCCGCGGCCCTCATTGTTGGCCTCTGTCAACTGTTGGAAAAGTCTCCCTGGGGGCTTTTGAGCGGTCTGGGGGCCTTGAGTGCTGTGCTTCTTCTTGTCTTTCGGCACACCCTCCTTTCCTTTGTCGCCAGTTTTCAGGTTATTTCCCAAGATCTCTTCCGGCTGGGAGACTGGATCGAGATGCCCCAGCACGGAGCCGACGGAGAGGTCGTGGATATGACCCTTCATACGGTAAAGATCCAGAACTGGGACAAGACCATTGTCTGCATCCCCACCTACCGATTTTTAGAAGAATCCTTCAAAAACTGGCGGGGCATGAAGATGGCCGGAGGCCGGCGTATCAAGCGGGCCATCCTGGTGGATCAGGAGACCATCTGCTTTTGCGACCAGGAAATGCTCCAGCGCTTCCGAAGGATCCACCTCATTGGCCCTTATGTTGAGCAAAAAATGCGAGAAATTGAAGAATACAATCAGAGCCAGGGAATAGACACCAGTGCCTCCCCCTTAAATGGCCGCCGGATGACCAATCTCGGAACATTCCGGATTTACATTGAGGAGTATCTCCGACATCATCCCCGGATCCGTCAGGATATGACCTTGATGGTTCGCCAACTGGCCCCCACTCCGCAGGGATTACCACTGGAGATTTACTGTTTTGCCGCCGAGACCAGATGGATTCCTTATGAGAAGATTCAGGCCGATATCTTTGATCATATTTTGGCCGCTGCTCCAGAATTCGGCCTCTCCGTCTTTCAGATTCCCACCGGAAAAGACCTTAAAGGGGCCTTGGTGGCCCTGGAAACCGCTCAGAAAAGCGAAAGCTGAGGCGAAGAGGTTCCGGACTGGGCCGAAGACTCCGGGCCTGGGGCCTCAGAAAATATGCGCACCTCTCCATAGAGGCCGTCATAGCCAGGACGGACGGAAATTCGCCCCTCTCTGACCCGCCGAATTCCCTCCAGGATGCGTTCGGGGACAAATTCACCCAGAGTCTGGTAGGAGAGACGGAGAAGGATATCGAATTCGCTACCCCCCAGGGTGATCAGCTGTTTGTAAATTTTAGCCACCCTGGCAGCTGTGGGCCTTACGCCCTCGGCCTCCGCGATGATCTCCAGCAGAGGAACCAGATGGATGGACCCAGGCACACCCTCCGGCCGAAAGCCCGGAGGGCGGTCGGCCAGCTCCTCTACCCGGTGCATGACCCCAATAGTTAAGGGCTGGCCGCAGACCGGACAGAGCCCTTTATGGGCCTTGGTCTCTTGGGGAGAGAAAACCACTCCACAGGAGCGATGGCCATCGTAGTGGTATTTGCCCTCCTCAGGATAAAACTCCACCGTGAAAAGGAGGCTCTTTTCTCGAATGGCCCTGGATATAGCCTCATAGGAGGGCTCTCCCTCAAAGGCATTGGCCTCCCGGCCGATCTTGGCCGGAGAGTGGGCATCAGAGTTGGAAACCAGGGTGATGGAGTCTAAAGCCGAAAGGCGCCAGTTCATCTCCGGATCAGAGGAAAGGCCGGTTTCAATGGCGTAGATAAACTCCAGCTCCTCCTCAAAGGCCTCCTCAAGGGAGTCAAAACCGCTGGCCGCCCCGAAAATAGAAAACCATGGCGTCCAGGCATGGGCCGGAATAACCAAGCAACGGGAATCAATCTCCCGAATAAGACGGGCCAGCTCCTTAACCGAAAAGCCAAAGATGGGCCGCCCATCGGCATAGATATTCCCTCGCCGGGAAAGGACCCGGTTTATCTCTCGAACCGTGCCCAGATCTGGGGCCAAAACCAGGGTATGAACCCGATAGGTCTTCCCTCGCTGAGAGAAGATATTGGAAATCTCTGCCGAGAGAATAAATTTTGTCCCTGCTCCTTCAGGACGAACAAAAAGCCCGTTACCCAGGGGCTCAAGCTCTTCTTCCAGCTCCTTAAAATAGCCTGGATGGGTGAAGTCTCCCGTACCAAGCACGGCCAGGCCCTTTTCTTTGGCCACCTGATCAAGCACCGAGATGGTCATTTGCCGGCTGGTAGCCCGGCTATACCTGGAGTGAATATGGAGGTCAGCCAGAAAGAATTCTTTATCCTCAAAGGAGGGCCAGCAGACACTCATCGACTAAAATAACCTCTTATGGCCTCCACCAGGGCAGCAATAGTGTAAGTCTGCGGTTCTATATCTACCTTGAGCCCCAACTCCCGGGCCGTCTGGCTGGTTATGGGGCCTATAGAGGCTACCTTAACCCCAGAGAGAAGGTTAGATGCCGCCTCTGGCCCCCCAACCATGGCCACAAAATTGCGCACCGTCGAAGAACTGGTGAAGGTTACGACATCTAAACCCTCTTCCAGGATTCGCCTCAGCCTCTCTGCCCCGCCCGAAGGACGAACCGTTTTGTAGGCCGGGGCGACCACCACCTCTGCCCCCTGCTCTCGAAGTTTGACGGGAAGAATCTCCCGGGCCTCAAGGGCTCGGGGAATAAGGATTCGGGCCCCAGAGAGGGTCTCTTTGCCCAACGCCTCTATAAGACCCTCGGCCCGGTACTGTTTGGGAACCAGATCGGCCACAAGACCGTAGCCTTTCAGGGCCTCGGCGGTCTTTTCGCCAATAGCCGCTAAGCGAACCCCTTTTAGCTGACGGACATCATGGCCCAAGGCAAAAAGGCGCTTAAAGAAAAAATGCACTCCGTTCGCACTGGTAAAGATAACCCAGGAAAAGGACTCCAGGGCCGAGATAGCCTCATCCAGAGGCCCGTAATCGTCTGGAGCAACCGTCTTTATGGTCGGAAATTCTACTGGTTCGGCCCCCAGAGCGTAAAGGCGGGCCGAAAGATCGCTGGCCTGCTCCCTGGTGCGGGTCACCAGAACCCGCAGGCCGAAGAGGGGACGATTCTCAAACCAGGCCAGCTTATCCCGGAGAGAGACTACTTCACCTACCACGATAATGGCCGGGGCCTTAAGGCCGGCCCGGCGAACCTCCTCGGCAATGTTCTCTAAATGACCAACTACGGTTTTCTGGCGGGGCAAAGTCCCCCAGCGAATAACAGCCACTGGCGTCTGAGGAGATTTGCCGGCGGAGATAAGGCTCCGGGCAATATGAGGCAGATTCTTTACCCCCATAAAAAAGACCAAGGTGCCCACCCTGGCCAAGGCCGCCCAGTCAATAGCGGAACGCTCTTTGGTAGGATCTTCGTGCCCGGTAACAAAGGCCACCGCCGAAGTGAGTTCCCGATGAGTGAGAGGAATACCGGCATAGGCCGGCACGGCTACCGCTGCCGTGACCCCGGGTACTACCTCAAAGGGAATTCCTGCGGCAACGATCTCTTCAGCCTCCTCTCCCCCTCGACCAAAGACAAAAGGATCTCCACCCTTTAAACGACAGACAACCTTTCCTTGCCGGGCCTTCTCCACCAGGAGACGATTGATCTCCTCTTGAGAAAGGGTATGGTCTCCACCCTTTTTACCTACATAGATGATTTCCGCCTCAGGCCGGGCATGGACCAAAAAGGCCTCATTGGCCAAATAGTCATAAACGATGCAGTCCGCCTCTCTTATGGCCTCTATGGCCTTGACGGTGATAAGGCCCGGGTCGCCAGGACCTGCTCCCACAAGATAGACTTTGCCTCTGGCCATTATACCTCCGCTATTTTATAAACCTCTTCCAGAATCTGTCGCCCCCCGGCCTCAAGGATCTCTTCAGCCACCGCCACCCCGATCTTGGCGGCCTCAGAGGCCGGTCCAGAGCGATGTCGCCGAATAACCCGCCGGCCCTCGGGATCTGCTACCAGGGCCGCAAGATGGATCTCTCCGTCTTTTAAGGTGGCGTGGGCGGCCAGGGGAACCTGACAGCCTCCCTCAAGGCGGGCCAAAAAGGCCCTTTCAGCCTGGGTGCAGACGGCCGTCTCTGGATGGTGGAGAAAAGAAAGTAGTTCCTTGATGGCCTTATCATCTGCCCGGACCTCTATCCCCAGAGCTCCCTGACCGATGGCCGGAATTATGGTCTCTGGGGAAATAAACTCTGTGGCCCGGTGAATCTGCCCCAAACGTCTAAGGCCAGCCGCGGCCAGAACAATGGCTTCATAGCGACCTTCATCTAACTTCCGCAGGCGGGTATCGACATTCCCTCGCAGGGGTTCAATGACTAGATCCGGCCTTAAGGCCCTGATCTGGGCCTGACGCCGGAGGCTACTGGTGCCCAGACGCCCTCCCGGAGGAAGATCCTTCAGACCCTGACCGGAGCGGGAGATAAGGACATCTCTTGGATCCTCCCTCCGAGGAACAATGGCGATTTCCAGGCCCTCCGGGAGCTCCGTAGGCACATCTTTTAAGCTGTGGACGGCCAGATCCACCCGGCGGCAAAGAAGGGCTTCCTCAATCTCCTTGACGAACAACCCCTTTCCCCCCACTTTGGCCAGAGGAACATCGAGGATTTTATCTCCCTTGGTCTTGATAATCTCCAGCTCCACAGAGAGGCCTGGATAACGCGTCTTAAGGGCCTCTCGGACCCACTCCGTTTGGGTGAGGGCCAGCTTACTGCCTCGGGTGCCGATAATAACGCGCTTCAGTGACATGTAGAACAGCTCCCCCCTGAGCAACCAGAACAGCCGCCTCCAGAGCTAGAGACAAAACGGCTCCCGCTCTTAAAGGCAAAGGCGGAAAGGCATTTGCGAACGTCCTCGCTCTGACACTTGGGACAACGCACTTTACTGGAAGACCCTAAGACCAGCTCCTCAAAAATCTCATGACACTTCTGACATTCAAATTCATAGATAGGCATGAACCACCACCTCTTTATTCTTTGCTTTAAAGGATCTCTTTAATCAATTTAACAGGCATTATGGGCAATACCACCTGTAGGCCAGAAGGTCAAAAAAAATGACCTCATCAAAAAGGACCTGCAAAACTTTCTTGACGATAAAGACTCCAAAATCAAAGATACAACACCTAAAACCCAAATAGATTCTTCCCGGAAAAAGCTTTCAGAAAGGTAGATAAATAATTGAACCCTTTTTCTCAAGAGATCATCATTCCCTTAGGACTCTTGATGGGAGCCTTGGTTCACGGACTGGCGGGGTTTGGCTTCGCCTTAGTGGCCGTGCCCCTTCTGGCTTTGATTTACCCCTTAAGGCTCATCGTCCCTCTGGTGGCCCTAAATGGACTGGTCATCAATTTAGCCCTCTTTGGCCTTTTGAGGAGACACTTCCGTCCAGCCCTAATCAAGCCCTTGCTCCTGGGAGCCCTTCCCGGAATAGTAGTCGGGGTGGTAATTTTAAAGAAAGTCCCCGAAGGGCCTTTGCGGTGGCTTCTGGCCCTTGTGCTTGGCGGCTATGGCCTCTTTGGTCTTTTCTCTCCCCATCCCCGAATAACCCTTAGCCCTTCCTGGGGCTACTTTTTTGGTCTTATAGCCGGGGCCTTAGGGGCGGCCCTCAACACCCCTGGGCCTCCGGTAGTAATCTATATTAGCCTCTCCCGCCTTAAAAAAGAGGAGATGAAGGTGGCCCTTCAGGGATTCTTTGCCATCTTAGGGGTTTTTGTTGTCGGGCTCTATCTCCTTGGCGGACTGATCTCTTCTTTTGTTTGGCGATGGTTTCTCCTCTCTCTACCTTTGGTGGCCCTAGGCCTTGTATCTGGTCAGATCCTCTTTCACCGTCTCGGGGAGACCGCCTACCGGCGCTTAATTTTCGGACTTCTTGTCGTTTTGGGGCTAATGATGATCCCCAGAGGGAATTGACATCGCCGGTAGAGAGACCAAAATTTGAAATATCGTTTAATTCCCTTCTTACTTGTCAGGGGCATGAGAGGGGGGCCATGAATACCCGGCAAATCCTCGAAGGTATTCTGGAAGACCACCAGAAACCACCCTTTAAGGTTTGTTACTGGGACGGCCAGGAATCCTTGTTTGGCCAGGGAAGACCCCTTTTTACCATTTACTTCAAGACCCGAGAGGCCCTGGAAAACATCCTTTTAGATCCTTCCACAGGCTTTGGGGAAGGATACATGAGAGGAGATATTGACGTAGAAGGCGACCTGGGGGCCGTGGTGGCCCTGGCCTATCAGAAAGATCTATTTCAAAAGCTGTCCATCAAAGAAAAGGGCCGTCTCCTCTGGCTTAATCTCTGTCGTAAAAAAAGCCTTAAGGAGGCTCGAGAGGAGATAAAGGTCCACTATGATCGAGGAAATGATTTTTATCGCCTCTGGCTGGATCAGGAGATGAACTACTCCTGTGCCTACTTTCGGAATCCAGATGAAGACTTAGAGACCGCCCAGAAAAACAAGCTTCATCTTATTTTTCGTAAACTCCGCCTCGGCGAGGCCGAGAATCTTCTGGATATCGGAAGTGGCTGGGGAAGTCTTCTTCTTGAGGCCGCCAGGCTCTTCCCTCATCTGAGGGGATTGGGAATCACCCTGGCCGAAGAACAACTTAAACTAGCCCAAGAACGGGCAGAAAAAGAAGGGGTCTCTGACCGAATACGCTTTAAGCTTTGGGACTACCGTGAACTGCCTCAGGTCTGTTCAGAAGACTTTGATCGGATCGTCTCCGTAGGAATGTTCGAACATGTAGGCAAGGAATATATTCCCATTTTCTTTGAGGTGGTGGAGCGCTTCCTCCGGCCCAAAGGTCTCTTTCTCCTCCACACCATTGGTAAACTCCGTGAGGAGGAAACAGACCCCTGGATCCGAAAATACATCTTTCCGGGTGGTTACCTTCCAGCTCTGGGAGAGATTGTCGAGGCCGGAGAAAAGACTTCGCTCCAGTTTGTTGACCTTGAAGACTTAAGACCACACTATCATTTGACCCTGAGCCACTGGGCCAAACGTTTCGAAGCCCACCGGGAAACCATCATCAAGATGTTCGACAAAACCTTTTATCGAATGTGGCGTCTCTATCTTCATGGCTCCCGGGTCTCCTTTTCCGAAGGCCATCTCCATGTCTTCCAGCTTTTATACTATAAAGGGTCGCGGTTTGATCTTCCTTTGACCAGAGAGTGGCTCCTTCTTTAGTCTTCGTTGGCCCTTAAGTCCTGGTGTGGTATGGTATCTTCCTTTAGGAGGTCCAAATATGGCCGAAGAAAGGACCATTTGTGCTGTTTGTGCCTGGAGGGAAACCTGTAAAAAAAAGTATTCTTTTGATTCCCAGGGCCCCATTAAATGCCCGGATTTCGTTCGCGACGTGACCATCAAAGTGGAGGAAGAAAAAGGTGATCAGGAAGGAGATCGAGCGAAGACTGAAGGATCTACACCAGAAAGCCATCCATGAAGGAGTGATAACAGACCCTATTTGTCCCCGTTTCACCGTTGAACCTCCCAGACAGAAAAACTTTGGCGATTACGCCAGTAATATTGCCTTGGTGTTGGCGGGAAAAAATAAAACTTCTCCTCGCAACCTGGCCCTTTGGTTTGTGGACTCTCTTCAAAAAGACCCTCTTTTTTCCCGGGTCGAGGTAGCCGGACCAGGATTCATAAATTTTTTTGTCTCTCCAGAGTACTGGCAAAAGACCGTAGCCCGGGTGCTCTTAGATCCTGATTACGGTCGAAGTGAATTGGGTGGTGGTCGGCGGGTGTTATTGGAGTTTGTCAGTGCCAACCCCACAGGCCCTCTCCACGTAGGCCATGGTCGAGGAGCGGCTGTCGGCGATAGCCTGGCCAATATCCTGGAGCTGGCGGGGTTTCAGGTTGAAAGAGAGTATTATGTAAATGATGTGGGCAAACAAATGGATATCTTGGGGGCATCAGTATATCTTCGCTATTTAGAACTTCTAGGGAAGAAAATACACTTTCCGGAAGACTACTATCAGGGTGACTACATCCGGGATATCGCTCGGGAAATTTTAGAAAAACATGGAGCTCAATTTAAAGATTTGGAGTTAGAAGAGGCCCTTCCTTTCTTTCGAAAATATGCCCTTTCGGTAATTTTGGCCGACATCAGAAAAGATCTGGAAGATTTTGGTGTCCATTACGATCAATGGTTTTCCGAGGCCGGTCTTTATCAAGAAGGGCTGGTGGAAGAGACTATCCAGGCCCTTAAGGACTCCGGCTACCTATATGAAAAGGATGGGGCCCTCTGGTTTCGCTCTACGGCCTTCGGTGACGAAAAAGATCGGGTGGTTGTTCGAGCTAATGGCCAGACCACCTATTTTGCCTCTGATATTGCCTATCACCGCCACAAATACGAACGCGGTTATGATCTTTTGGTAGATGTTTGGGGAGCAGATCATCATGGTTATGTGCCTCGCGTAAAGGCCGCCGTGGCCGCTCTGGGTTATGATCCCGAAAAACTAAAGGTTCTTCTAGTCCAATTTGTTAACCTTCTGGAAGAAGGTGAGCTGAAAAGCATGTCCACCAGACGCGGCGAATTCGTGCCTCTTAAAGAAGTTCTAAAAGAAGTTGGTCGAGATGCCGTAAGGTTTATCTTCCTCACCAGGCACTGCAACAGCCATCTGGACTTTGACCTCTCTCTGGCCAAAAAGCAATCTCAAGAAAATCCTGTCTATTATGTGCAATATGCCCATGCTCGGGTGGCCAGTGTCTTTGAAAAGGCATCTGAAAGAGGAATTTCCCTTAAGTCTTTAGAAGAAATAGATCTCGGGTTCCTTAAGGAGGAGGAAGAGCTGGAGCTTCTAAAACTCCTTGATGCCTTTCCAGATATCGTGGAAGGGGCCGCCGAAAGTCTAGAACCTCACAGGTTGACCTTCTACCTTACCGAGGTAGCTACGGTCTTTCACAACTACTACACCAAACATCGTTTTCTCTCTGAAGACGAAGGGCTGACTCAGGCCCGGCTGGCCCTGGCCCTGGCTACCCAGAGGGTCATCGGCCGAGGACTATCCCTTTTGGGGGTCTCAGCACCGGAGAAGATGTGATGGCCAAGGAAAAAAGGATCAAATTTCGGATCGAACTAGGACTAGGGGGGCTTGTTCTTACCATTATGGTGACCATCTGCCTGATGGTCTGGATGTTTATACTCGGTCTTTGGTTGGGTCAGAATTTGGCGGTCGGGCGAGCCAAAAAGGCTCCCTCTCCCGTAGCCGAAAAGACCCTTTCACCTAAGGCCAAAAAGGCCTTACCCGAGTCTCCTCCAACAATAATCAAAACACCACCTATTAATCGAAACTTCATAGAGACCCCCCTCCCAGAGACCAAAGAAAAGCCAGCGGAGACCTATACGCCTCCTCCAGCCCCTGAACCGAAGCCTCAAAAGAAGGCTGTAGCCCCCAAGAAGTCAGAGGTTCATGTCAGCCAAAAATCAAGGGTGAGTCAAACCAAGAAAAAGATCCTTAAGACTTTCTATAGCCTTCAGGTAGCCTCTTTAAGGAATCCACAAGAGGCTCAGCGTTATGCCCGAAAGTTAAGAGCTAGAGGATATGAGGCCTTTGTACGAAAGGTAAACCTTAAGGATAAGGGTATTTGGTATCGAGTTCACGTAGGTCGATTTAATTCTTTATCTGAAGCCTCTCGCTTTGCCAAAAAGCTGGCTCAAAAAGAGGGGCTCAAGAGTTTTGTTGTTCCCCTTAAAGAATGATTCGCAAGGCCAAGATCTCTGACATTCGGGATATACACCGTCTAATTACCCATTTCTCCCGGCATGGTTCGGTGCTTCAGCGTCCGCTATCCGAACTATATGAGTACGTGAGGGATTTTTTTGTCTTTATTCCCGAGGGGGAAACCATCATTGCTGGCACCTGTGCCCTCCACGTCACCTGGGAAGATCTAGCCGAGATTCGTTCTCTGACGGTGGCCGAAGAGTATCAAGGGCTGGGAGTGGGCGAGGACCTTATTGAACACTGTCTGGCCGAGGCCCGGGAGTTGGGTCTCCGCCGGGTCTTTGTCTTAACCAATGTGCCTGACTATTTTCAGAGATTGGGTTTTTTTCTTATCGATAAAGGAACTCTTCCCCACAAGGTATGGGCTGATTGTGTCAAATGCCTCAAGTTTCCGGATTGTGATGAAGTGGCCATGATCAAGGAGATAAAATGAAACCGGAAGATATCTTTGAAATCGTATCTATTAGCCTCAAGGAACGAGCTGATGCCTGGGAGATTTACTTCTCCCGCGGCCGAGGGCTGAAAATAGAGACCAAAGAAGGAAAGATAGAAAACTTTCAACCTCAAGAGTCCGAAGGTCTTTCCATAAGGGTAATAACCGGCCAGCGACTGGGGTTTGCCTACACCTCGCAGATAAACCCGGAGATAGTTCGAAAAACGGCGGCAAAGGCCCTAGAAAATGCCCAGGTAACAGAAAGAGACGAGGCCCATCGACTGCCATCTGGTGAGTCTCTGCCTCAGGCACCTGAAATCAGAGACCAGACCATAGATTCTTTATCAATAGAAGAAAAAATAGAAATCGCTCTTTCCATACACCAGGCGGCCACCAAGACCGACCCTCGAATCAAAAAAGTTCAGCAGGCCAAATATCAGGATGGCCTGCAAGAGGTGGCCATTTTTAACTCTCTAGGGGTCTCTGGTAAGGCCATATCTACCAATTTTTCTCTCTCCTGCGTAGCTGTGGCTGAAGAGAAAGATACCTCGGAGATGGGCTGGGAGTACCAGGCCAGCCGTTTTCTCTCTGATCTTAACCCTTCGAGGGTAGGTCAAGTTGCTGCCCAACGAGCCCTAGAGCGCTTAGGGGCCATAAAACCGGAAAGCTCTTATTTGCCAACCATCTTTCGGCCTTATATCACCGTAGATTTTCTAGAACTGCTTTCTTTCTCCTTTTGTGGAGACAACATCGTAAAAGGAAAAAGCCAATTAGCGGGAAAGAAAGGGGAAACTCTCTTTGCTAAGCAAGTAAATATCGTCGATGATGGTCTTCTCCCTAAGGGACTGGCTACCAGGGCCTTTGATGATGAAGGAGTAGGTCAACAGACCACTCTTTTAGTGGTGGAAGGCCGGGTAGAAGGTTTTCTTTTTGATACTTATTGGGCCCAGCGGGCCGGAGAACGATCCACCGGTAATGCCGCTCGGGGAGGCTTTCAATCTCCACCCCTGGTCTCTACAACCAATCTTTGTCTTCAACCGGGCAACATCTCTCCGAATGAGCTTATTAAAACTTTAACAAAAGGGGTTATAATTACAGAAGTTCTGGGGATGCATACCGCTGATCCGGTAAGTGGAGATTTTTCTGTCGGAGCAGCAGGTCTGTTGGTAAAAGACGGTGAGGTTGTCTCCTCCCTTACAGGACTGGCCATCTCTGGAAATATTTTCGATATATTCAAACGAATCGAGGTTGTCTGTTCAGATCTTTGTTTTTATGGCTCTGTAGGAGCCCCCAGTATTCTTATTGGCGGCCTCGATATTAGTGGAAGGTGAAGATGTTAGGAAAATTAGTTGCCAAAATAGTCGGTACCAAAAACGATCGAGAGCTTAAACGTCTTCGACCAATTGTCGAAAAAATTAATGCCCTTGAGCCAGAGATTAAAAGACTCTCAGATAGCCAGCTTCAGGCCAAAACAGCTGAATTTAAAGAAAGACTAGAGAAAGGAGAAAGCCTCGATCATCTTCTTCCTGAAGCCTTCGCTGTGGTGAGGGAGGCCTCGCGACGGACTCTGGGCATGAGACACTTTGATGTCCAGCTCATGGGCGGTGTTGTCCTTCATGAAGGTAAGATCGCCGAGATGAAAACAGGTGAAGGAAAGACTTTAGTGGCCACCCTTCCTGCTTATCTCAATGCCCTTACCGGAAAGGGAGTCCATATTGTTACGGTTAATGATTATCTGGCCAAACGAGATGCTGAGTGGATGGGAAGTATATATCGTTTTTTAGGGCTATCTGTAGGAGTGATTGTTCATGGTCTGAATGATAGCGAACGCAAAGAGGCCTATAGAGCAGATATCACCTATGGCACTAATAATGAGTTCGGGTTTGACTATCTTCGGGACAACATGAAGTACAGTTTGGAGGAGATGGTTCAGCGAGAATTCCATTATGCCATAGTAGATGAAGTGGACTCCATTCTTATAGATGAAGCTCGAACTCCGCTTATAATTTCGGGGCCCTCTGAGGAATCTACAGATCTTTATTATGTAGTTGATCGAATAGTTCGCCACCTAAAAAAGGATAGAGATTTCACCATTGAAGAGAAGACCAAAAGCGTCATTCTTACCGAAGAAGGGGTCGCCCGAGCAGAGAAATTATTGAAGGTAGAAAATTTATACGACCCCCGACATGTAAACCTTCTTCATCATGTCATCCAAGCTTTAAGGGCTCATCATCTCTTTAAGAGGGATGTGGACTATATAGTCAAAGAAGGCAAGGTAATAATTGTTGACGAGTTTACCGGAAGGCTAATGCCAGGAAGACGCTGGAGTGATGGACTTCATCAAGCCATAGAGGCCAAAGAAGGGGTTCACATAGAGAGTGAAAATCAGACTCTGGCCACCATTACCTTCCAAAATTTCTTCCGGATGTATGAAAAATTGGCTGGAATGACGGGAACAGCCGAAACAGAGGCCCAGGAGTTCAAAGAAATTTATGATCTAGATGTGGTGGTTATTCCTACCAACAAACCCATGATCCGGATAGATCATCCAGATGTGGTTTATCGCACAGAAAGGGAAAAATTTCAGGCTGTAGTCAAGGAAATAGAAGAACTTTATCGCCAGGGAAGACCGGTTCTAGTAGGAACTATCTCTATTGAAAAAAGTGAAAAACTATCCCGTCTTCTCAAGAAGGCCAAAATCCCCCATCAGGTTTTAAACGCCAAGTATCACGAAAGAGAGGCGGCCATTATTGCCCAGGCTGGCCGTTCAGGATCTGTAACAATAGCCACTAATATGGCTGGTCGAGGAGTAGATATCCTGCTGGGAGGAAACCCTGAAGGTCTGGCCAAAGAAGAATTGGCCCGCGAGGGAATATCCTTTGAGGAGATAGATCCTTTGGCCTGGAGAGAGGCCTTGGAAATGGCCAAGCGGGGTGAGGATCCTACCAATAAATTTCCAGAGATTTGGGCAGAGATTCTCTATGAGAAGGTAAAACTTTGTCAGGAAGACTATGAAAAGGTCAAATCCCTGGGAGGCCTTCATATTATTGGAACCGAACGTCATGAATCCAGACGGATAGACAATCAACTTAGAGGACGGGCGGGCCGTCAGGGAGATCCTGGATCTTCGCGTTTTTATCTCTCCTTAGAAGATGATCTCCTGCGTATATTTGGTTCAGACAAGATTCAGGGGCTGATGGGTAAACTAGGGATGACCGATGGCGAACCCATTGAACACAGCTTCCTCTCTAAGGCCATTGAACAAGCCCAAAAAAGGGTTGAGGCCCACAATTTTGACATACGAAAACACCTCTTGGAATACGATGATGTGATGAATAAGCAACGAGAGGTGGTCTATGCTCAGCGACGCCATGTCCTGGAGAACGAAAATATAAAAGAAGATATAGAGGAGATGATCGAAGATGTGGTCTTCTCCATCGTCGATACCTTTATTCCTGAAAAGACTCCACCCAGTGAATGGGATTGGAAGGGTCTCGCAGGAAAATTTCAGGCCCAATTTGGTTTCAAGCCGTCAATAAATGAAAAAGATGATCTTAATCGGGAAGAACTGGAAAAGCGACTCATTCAAGAGGCCAAAAACTATTATCTCTCCAAAGAAAAAGAGGTTGAACCAGAGATTCTCCGTTATTTAGAGAGAATGATTCTTCTTCAAACTATAGATAATCTTTGGAAGGAACACCTCCTGGCCATGGACCATCTTCGGGAGGGAATAGGACTTAGAGGTTATGGCCAAAGGGATCCTCTTCAGGAATACAAAAAAGAGGCCTTTGATATGTTTATGGACTTGGTTGAGAGAATAAAGGCCCAGACTTTGGCCATTCTCTTCCGAATCCAGGTCTCTCGAGAAGAAGAAATAGAAAAAATAGAAAGCAGACAAAGACGTCCTTTGAGACTGGTTTATAGTCGAGGAGAAGAGGCTGAAGAACCAAAGAAACCCCAACCTGTACGAAGAGCCAAAAAGATCGGTCGGAACGACCCTTGTCCCTGTGGTAGTGGTAAAAAATATAAAAAGTGTTGCGGTAAAACCCCGGCACAGGCCACAAAGGTATAAAATCCAATGGATCTTCCCAAGGGTTTTTTATTCTCTGCCCTCAGCGCTGGAATCAAAAAGGAATCCCGGCTAGATCTTGCCCTCATTTATTCAGAGGTACCAGCAAGGGCAGCGGGAGTCTTTACTACCAACAAAATTAAAGCCGCTCCGGTAATTTTGGCAGAAGAGAGACTTCTGTCTAATAAACTTCAGGCCATTCTTATAAACAGTGGTAATGCCAATGCCTGTACAGGAGAAGAAGGTCTTATAGCAGCTCGAGAAACGGCGGCTTATGTCGCTAAAAATCTTAGAATTTCAGAAAATTTAGTTATAACCTCCTCTACAGGGGTAATTGGTATTCCTTTACCTAAAGATAAAATAATCAATAAAATACCTTTTTTAGTGGCTTCTTTATCTCCTGATGGTTTATCTCAGGTAGCTGAGGCTATCCTAACCACTGATACCTTTAAGAAAGTCTATGCTAAACGAATAAATATAAAGGGAAAAGAAGTTACCATTTTAGCAGTCGCCAAAGGGGCAGGAATGATTGCTCCCAACATGGCCACTATGTTGGCCTTTGCTCTTACTGATATCAATATAGAAAAAGAATCTTTAAAAGAGGCCCTTAAAAAGGCTGTTTCCCAAACATTTAATCGAATTACCGTAGATGGTGATACTAGTACCAATGATTCAGTAATTATTATGGCCAACTCTTTAGCTAAAAATGAAATGATTTCTTATAAAGACAAAGAATATAAAATATTCTATGAGGCTTTAGAGGAAATATTTGACAAACTATCTTTTATGATTGTCAAAGATGGTGAAGGGGCAACAAAGGTAGTGGATATAATAGTCACAGGGGCTAAAGATGAAGTCCAAGCCTTAAAGGCTAGCAAGACCGTAGCTAATTCCCTTTTGGTAAAGACAGCTCTCTTCGGAGAAGATCCTAATTGGGGCAGAATAATGGCTGCTCTGGGAAGGTCAGATATACAAATAGATCCTTCTCGTATATCCATTAGTTTTGATGACATTGAAATAGTCTCTCAGGGTAAAGGATGTGGAGAAAAAGCAGAAAAAAAAGCCCATTTGGTAATGAAAAAGGATTATTTCAAGATAAAAATAAATTTGAATATAGGGAAAGCTGTATCCCTAATAAGGACATGTGATTTGACATATGATTACGTAAAAATAAACGCCGAATATCGCACCTGATTTGCCTACCAGAGATACTCTCCTCATCATCTTGCAAAAAATAAAATTTTCGTTTTCATAAATTTATTCTCTTAAATTCAAAAACTTTAGAAAATTTTTTCACAAAAAGAGGCTGAATCGAACATGAAGAAAGAAGAAAAAAACAAAAATTCCGTAGAAATGGGTTTTTGTCAAAAATTTTCGGAAGAAATTCCTCTAAATGAAGGATGCCGTCATCCAAAAGATTATTGTCCCCACAGACAGGCATGTATGCTTTATTTTCTATTTAAAGAAAAAAAGAAGGGAGCTTTATGAGATTATTATTAACTAATGACGATGGAATATATGCTCCGGGAATATGTGCCCTTTATGATGCTCTAATAGAAGAACATGAGGTAATTGTAGTGGCTCCAGAGGCTGAAAGGAGCGCTGTAGGACATGCTATAACTCTTTCAGATCCATTAAGAGTTAAAAAAATAAAGGCTGGGAGACAATTTTTAGGGTTTGCCATAAATGGCACTCCAGCAGATTGCGTAAAAATAGCTATTCATGAACTTATAGGTAGGGATATCGACATGGTGATTTCAGGAATAAATAGAGGAGCCAATGTGGGTATAAATGTCCTATATTCGGGCACGGTATCTGCCGCTACTGAAGGTGCTATTTTAGGATATAAGGCTTTAGCTTTCTCATTAAATAGTTACAAAGATCCTGATTTTTGCTTTGCTAGTAATTTTGCTAGCCAATTTATAAATTCTTTAAAAGATATGGATATAAACGGAATTTGTTTAAACATAAATATTCCCGATCTTCCACCTCATAAAATAAGAGGCATAAAAATAACTAGACAAAATATAAGTCCTTTCATTGAAAAATTTGAAAAAAGAGTCGATCCTCACGGAAATGTATATTATTGGCAGACCGGAGAGATAATCAGAGAAGATGAGCCCGAGGATGTGGATACAAGAGCTTTAAGAGAGGGATATATAAGTATAACCCCTATCCATCACGACCTTACCTATTATCCGGCCTTTGCAAAGATGAAATACTGGAATATTAATATAGATGATTTTTCCCTTGCATAAGAAAAAAGCTTTTATTATAAAGATCAAAAAAAGTTTAATAGGGGGCGGAAATGAAAAAGCGTTCACGACCTATCACCAAAGATGATGTAAAATTTGTTTATGAGAATTATGCAAAAATGGCCTCTTCAGAAATAGCAGAAAAATTAGGAATAAGCAGATTTCAGGTAATGAAAATTGTAAGTGAGCTCAGAAAAAGAGGAGTTGATATTCCCAAGAAAATAGGTCGAAAAGAGAATCCTATTGATGCTTTTGTCAAAGAATTAGAAGCTAAAGGAGTACAACTTAAACCTAAAAAGGCAGCTAAAAAATAACTTTTAAAAAGTTAGAAAAATTAGATCTATTAAGGTCGCCGAAGAGTTTTTTTACTCTGTCGGCGACAACTTTTTTAATGCCATGAAAAAAATTTTGGAAAAGTTGATCAACTTTCAAAATTTATCTTCTGAAGAAATGAGCTTATCCATGAAATTAATAATGGAGGGGAAGGCTTCACCTGCCCAAATAGCCTCATTTCTAACCGCTCTTCGAATGAAAGGAGAAACTATAGAAGAAATAGCCTCGGCGGCCAGAGTAATGAGGGAAAAATCTCTTAATATCAAAGTTGATTTAACACCAGAGACCCCTTTAATAGATACTTGTGGAACAGGAGGAGATAATAAAAAAACCTTTAATATTTCTACAGCTTCAGCCTTTGTGGTCGCTGGAACAAATTTAAAAGTTGCTAAACACGGGAATAGATCTATATCTAGCCAATCAGGAAGCGCTGATGTTCTAGAATCTTTAGGTATAAAGATAGATCTTTCTCCCAAATCCGTAGTTAGATGTATTCAAGAGGTAGGAATAGGCTTTCTTTTCGCTCCATCTCTTCATCCAGCGATGAAGTATGCTATTTCTCCTCGAAGAGAGTTGGGATTCAGAACTATCTTCAACATTTTGGGGCCATTGACAAATCCAGCAGGGGCAAATATCCAAGTTCTTGGTGTTTTTGATAAAAAACTATTGTCAACATTGGTTAGAGTACTCAAAGAATTGGGTTCTCTAGCTGCCATGGTTGTGTATGGAGAAGGAGGATATGATGAAATAACCATAACTGGAAAAACTTACGTTTCAGAATTAAAAAATGGTTGTATAAAAGAGTATATTTTAGATCCTAAAGACTTCGGTCTTTCTTATGGCTATCCAGAGGATCTGGAGGTAAATTCACCGCAAGAATCGGCCTTGATTATAGAGAAAATTTTATCGGGAAAAGAAAAAGGTCCTCGAAGAGATATGGTTGTCCTTAATGCAGCAGCGGCCATTTATCTAAGTAAAAATAAAGATTTTAAGCATTCTCTTGAGGAAGCTATTCAAAGCATTGATAGGGGAAAGGCCTGGAAAAAACTTCAGGAGCTTCGAGAACTTAGCCGGCATTTAACCTAATTTTAATTTTTAAAAGGCCAAAATTGCCAGTCATTTTTATTCTCCCTAGCCAAAAAGCCTTTTTAGCCTATTTTAATTGAGTTTTTAGATATTTCTGGTAAAAATAAAAAGGCTTTTTTCGTTAATAGTATTGTTTAAAAATATGTTTAAAATTTTTATAAAAAAGTGGATATATTTTTTAACTCTAATTTCACCAATTTATCAACAAAATAAATGTGTAGACTAGGGCTCAAATAATAAGTAATTCAGGACTTTTTCAACTTTTCCTCAAAAATTATAAAAATAAAAAAAAATAATAATAGGAGATAATAATGAATATCCGTATTAAAAAAGAAAATCTCCTAAAAGTTCTTTCTAAGGTTCAAACTATAGCTGATAAACGATCTACAATGGCTATTTTATCAAATGTTCTTTTAACAGCTGAAGATGAAAAATTATCTTGTATAGCTACAGATTTAGAGGTTAGTTATAAAGGATTCTGTATAGCAAAAATAGAAAAACCCGGCCAAATTGCTATATCTGCTAGGAAATTTTATGAAATAATTAAAGAATTTCCCAGGGAAGATATCTTATTAAAAGAAAAATCTACTAATAGATTACTAATAACTTCTGAAGATTCAAAAATACTATATACGTTATCTGGATATTCTGCTGAGGATTTTCCTTCTATACCATCAACAGATGGTGTAAATACTGTTAGCATTGAAAAAAATATTCTTAAAGAGATGATAGAAAAGACCATTTTTTGCGTTTCTACAGAAGAGACAAGGTTTACATTGTCTGGAATTTTTATTCATAAGATAAATAATAAATTAAGATTTGTTGCATCAGATGGCCATCGTTTAGCACTTATTGATAGAGATATTGAAAATTTAGATAATTTAGATCTCCATGAAGGAATAATTCTTCCTAAAAAGGCGGCCCAAGAGATAAAAAAATTAGCTGATTCTGAAGGTATTTTTTTGCTTGGAATTAAAGATAATCACTTTTTTATATCTAACGATCAAGATATATTAATTGTTCGCTTAATTGAAGGTCAATATCCAGATTATCAAGCTGTTATTCCAGAAACTAAGGAGAGAATCGTCTCGGTTGATAAGATCATCTTTCTTGATACTCTAAAGAGAGTTTCTATTCTTTCTCCTGATAGATTTAAATCAATAAAATTAAGTATTACTAATAATCAAATGGTAGTCTCTTCTGTATATTCAGATATAGGTGAAGCTCAAGAAATAATAGATGTTTCTTATACCGGAGATGATTTTGAGATAGGTTTCAATGCTAAATATTTAATTGATATTTGTTCTTCTATGGTTTCAGATGTTATAGATTTAATTATGAATAGTCCTTCTTCTCCTGCTCTTATTTTAGGTCCTGAAGATTATGGTTATTTAGGTATAATTATGCCTATAAAATTAAATGATTAAGGTGAAAAAATGATTAAAAAATATGATGCTACTCATATAAAAGTTTTAGCAGGTTTGGAAGCAGTAAGAAAAAGGCCTGCTATGTATATAGGATCTACTGGTGAAGATGGACTTCATCATCTCGTTTATGAAGTTCTTGATAATAGTATAGATGAAGCCTTAGCTGGATATTGTTCTTTTATAAAGGTGACTATCCATAAAAATAATTCTGTTACTGTTGAGGATAATGGTCGTGGAATTCCGGTTGATATTCATCCTACTGAAGGTATATCAGCTTTAGAAGTTGTAATGACCAAGTTACATGCAGGTGGAAAATTTGATAATCAGATTTATAAAGTTTCTGGTGGTCTCCATGGTGTTGGTGTTTCTGTGGTAAATGCTTTATCAGAATGGTTAATAGTTGAAGTAAAAAGAGATGGTTGTATTTGGAAACAAGAATACAAAAGAGGTAAACCTGTTACTCCTCTTTTAAAAGTTGGTAAAACAAAAAAGACGGGTACTTCTATTACTTTTAAACCTGACCCTCAAATTTTTAAAGAAACTACAGAATTTAAATATGAAATTCTTCAATCTAGATTAAGGGAATTAGCTTTTTTAAATAAAAATATTAAAATTGTTTTAAAAGATGAAAGAACCGGAGCTGAAGATGTTTTTCATTATAAAGGCGGTATTGTTGAATTTGTTCAATATTTAAATCGTAAAAAAGATGTTATTCATCCTAAACCTATATATATTTCTGGTAATAGAGATTTTATACAAGTAGAGGTCGCTTTTCAATATAATGATAGCTTCTCTGAAAAACTATATTCTTATGTAAATAATATTCATACAAAAGAAGGTGGAACTCATGTATCTGGTTTTAGGGCTGCTTTAACAAAATGTATCAATAAATATATAAATAATGATAAAAATTTACCAAAATCTATGAAAATTCGTTTAGAAGGAGATGATTTAAGAGAAGGTCTTTCTGCTGTTGTTTCTGTAAGAATGCCTAACCCTCAATTTGAGGGTCAAACTAAAACAAAGTTAGGTAATAGTGAGATTAAGTCTGTTGTTGAATCTATTGTCGCAGAAGGTCTTTCAATTTATCTAGAAGAAAATCCTAGTGTAGCTAGAAAGATAATAGCTAAAGTGGTTGAATCTGCTAGAGCCCGTGAAGCAGCTAAAAGAGCTAGAGAATTAGTTAGAAAAAAGTCAGAAACTTTTGATGTTCTTGTTGCAGGAAAATTAGCAGAATGTCAAGCTAAAGATCCAGAGATTAGAGAATTATTTATTGTAGAAGGAGATTCAGCTGGAGGAAGTGCTAAACAAGGTAGAGATAGACGTTTTCAAGCTATTCTTCCTCTTCGTGGAAAAATTCTTAATGTTGAAAAAGCTCGTTTTGATAAGATGATTTCTAGTGAAGAAATTAGACAATTAGTAGCTTCTTTGGGAACAGGTATAGGACCTAAAGATTTTAATCCTGATAAATGTCGTTATCATAAAATTATTATAATGACAGATGCTGATGTAGATGGAGCTCATATAAGAACTCTTTTATTAACTTTTTTCTATAGACAAATGCCTGAATTAATAGAGAGAGGTTATTTATTTATTGCTCAACCACCTTTATATAGAATTTTGGAGAATAAAAAAGAATTTTATTTGAAAGATGATCAAGCTCTTGATGAATTCTTGTTTAAGAGATCTTTAAAAAATATGTCTGTAAGTTTTTTACCTGAGGATAAAGAAGTTTCTCCAAAAATGTTAAATGATCTTTTTAAAAATCTCTCTTTATTTATAAAAACAATAAATGATGTTTCTAAAAAAGGATTATGGATAGATTTAATTATTTCTCTTTTGGAGATGGATGTTTCTTCTGCAGATCAATTTAATCAGATAGAATTTGTAGAATCTTTATCTAATTATTTGAGAAATAAAAATTATAAAGTTAGTCAAATTAAACCATCAAAAACTCATCCTTCAGGCTATGAATTTAACGTTATTTCTAAAGACTTGTCATATTTAACGGCTAATATATCAGCTGATATTCCTCTTATTCCAGAATATCATAAAGCCTATAAACTTTTTCAAAAAATTAAGCCATTTTATGGTAAAAAGTTAAAGGTAAAAATTAGAGATAATGAATTTATTTTAGATAATTTGCAAAACTTTCTTTCTTTGATAAGAACTGAAGGTATCAAAAATTTGACAATTCAAAGATATAAAGGTTTAGGTGAGATGAATCCTGATCAGTTATGGCAAACAACAATGAATCCAGAAACTAGAACTTTACTGAGAATAAATATAAGTGATGCTGAAAAAGCTGAAGAGTTATTTACAACACTTATGGGAGATAAAGTAGAACCAAGACGTGAATTTATTCAAACACATGCTTTAGAAGTTAGAGAATTAGATATTTAGGAGGTTTTATTATGGAATGTCAAAAAGAAAAAAATCTTCAACATTGTAACTGTACTTATGAGCCTTGTCCTAAAAAAGGTATCTGTTGTGAGTGTCTGAAATATCACTTATCTATGAGACAACTTCCTGGATGTTGTTTTCCTTCCAAGTTTGAAAAAACTTATGATAGAAGTTTTGAGCATTTTGCTAAATTAGTTATAGAAAAAGTTATTTAAATTGGTTTTCCTATTAAATCATATTCTTTAAAATTTGTTATTTTTATAGGGATAATATTTCCTAGTTGTAAAGAGTTCGCTTTAATATAAGTGTAACCGTCTATTTCTGGGGCTTGATGATAACCTCTTCCTATAAAGTCTCCTTTTTCTTCAGATATTCCTTCAATTAAAACATCTATTATTTTACCTACTTTTTCTTTGTTTTTTTCTAATGAAATTAATTGTTGTTTTTCCATTATTAATTTATATCTTTCTTCCTTTATTTTTAAAGGAATTTGTTTTTTATATAAAGCAGCTGGAGTTCCCTCTTCTGGATAAAATATAAATGATCCTAAATGGTCAAATTTTATTTTTTCTATAAATTTAAGTAGCACTTCAAAATCTTTATCTGTCTCACCAGGAAACCCTACCATAACAGTAGTTCTTAAAGAGGCATTAGGAATTGTTTTTCTAATTTTTTGAAATATACTTTCTAAGTCTTTTTGATTATAACCTCTACCCATAAGATTTAAAATTCTGTCTGAAGCATGCTGTATAGGTATATCAAAATAAGGTACTATTTTAGAACTGTAGTTTATATGTTCTAGAAGTTTTTTAGTTATTCTTTTGGGATGAAGATATAATAATCTTATCCATTTAAGGTCTTCTATTTTATCTAATTCTTTAAGTAGGGAAATAAGATCTTTATTTTGATATTTATAATCAGTAATATCTTGACCTACTATGATAATCTCTTTTATTCCCGATGCTACTAACTTTTGAGCTTCTGAAACGAGAATATCAAAAGATCTACTTCTTTTTGGCCCCCTTATTAAAGGAATGGTACAATATGAACAACTATTAGAACAACCTTCGCTTATTTTTAAATAGGCGTAAAAGGGACTAATACTAGATATCCTAGTTGGAATTTGATTATTCTTTTTATAATTCTTAGTATTAAGAGAGATATACTTCTTACCATTTTCGAGAGCCTCAAGGGCCTCTTTTAATTCGTGAAAAGGCTCTGGTCCTAAAAAAGCATCTACTTCTGGTAATTCTTTAATTAATTCTTCTTTATATCGTCCAGGTAGACAGCCACTTACAATAAGTTTAAATTGCTTTTCTTTTTTTAACTCAGCAAGTTCAAGGATAGTTTCTATAGACTCTTCTACGGCTGGACGAATGAATGCACAAGTATTAACAATGACATAATCGGCATCTTCTGGATTTAAAACTAGTTCTCCTCCTATTTCGGAAAACAATCCTAAACAATATTCACTATCAACTCTATTTTTGGGACATCCTAGACTAATCAGAAAGAATCGACGCATCATATCGGAGATGTTTTTGTTAAGATAGGTTCTTTTTTAACTGAAACTACACGATTATAATTATCAACAAAGACAAGATTTACTGAAGCTTCTGCTAGTTCTTGAGGAGTATAATAGGTATAAGTCGCGATAATTAAAAGATCTCCCGGAATTCCCATTCTGGCAGCTGCTCCGTTTAGACATACTTTTCCTGATCCTCTCTCTCCTTCTATAACATAAGTTTCAAATCTGGCTCCATTAGCCAGATTATAGACCTGAACAGCTTCAAAAGGAGCAATTCCAGCGGCTTCAATAAGTAAAGGGTCTAAAGTTAAACTTCCTTCATAATTAAGATTAGCTTCGGTAAGAGTTACTCTATGAATTTTGGCTTTTAGAAATTTTCTATACATTTTTAGTCTATCTCCAAAATAATATTATCTATTAATCTAGTTTGTCCTACAAATATAGCTATGGCTAAAAGAGTTGGTCCGGATATTTCTTTTTTTTCAATTAAATTTTTGGGATCCCTAAGTTCAATGTAATCTATTTTAGTATATGGATGAGAGAGAATAAAATCTCTAACTATTTTTCGAATTTTATCACTATTTCTTTCTCCTTTTTTAACTAATTCTTGAGCTAATTTAAGACTTTTGAATAGAGAAAGAGCAGATTTTCTTTCTTCAGAAGATAGATAGACATTTCGCGAACTCATAGCTAAACCGTCTATCTCTCTTACTATAGGATGGGAAACAATTTCTACCGAAAGATTTAAATCTTGAACCACTTTTTTTATTACTAAAAGTTGTTGATAATCTTTTTCCCCGAAGACCGCCAAATGAGGACGGATTATATTAAATAATTTTAAAACAACAGTAGCTACTCCTCGAAAATGGCCAGGACGACTCTCTCCACAAAGAGGACGAGAAAGTTCTGTTACCTCAACATAAGTCTGATATTCTGGAGGATACATTTCTTCTTTAGAGGGACAAAAAAGGACATCGACTCCTTCTTTCTTAGCTAATTCTATGTCTCTTTTTTTATCTCTGGGATATTTTTCAAAATCTTCTTGGGGACCGAACTGAGTAGGATTAACAAAAACACTGACTACCAAACGATCTCCCTTTTTTCTAGCCAAGCGCATCAGGCTTAAATGACCCTCATGGAAATAACCCATCGTGGGAACGAAGGCTATTTTTTGGCCTTCTTTCCGCCACTTAAGGCTTATTTGAGTCATTTTTTCGATAGAGGTTACTATCTCTATTTTTTTCCTCCTAAATCATTTTTGGGCAGAAATTTTCATGGTCTTTTTCTCACTGTCAACCATTAGAAAATTTTTAGGTAGAGGGGGATAGTGGAGAAAAAGATCTTTTATATTTTTGTAATTCAAGGAATAACCCTTTTGATAATGAATAAGAGAGTCTCGGTATCCTAAAATTCCATCTCCATTGTGATCATATATATAGGTAAGAAGACGATCATCTTGATAGATGAGGAGCTCTATGGAGCGCTGATAATCTAAAGTTTCTTGGAGAATGCTTTTTACTTTAAAAGGGCCAAGAATGAATTCTCCCCTCCATTTTTGGGTGTAGTTTTTGATAGGTAATCCCGAACTCAGACGATTTTCTAAAATAGAAAGGCTTTTTAGTTGATCAAAAAAACTTCTTCGAGCGTTAAGAATCAGCACCGGGGTTCCTATTTCTGCCCAGGCAAAAAGTTTTTCCATATCTTTATTTTTCAAGGCTATACAACCCTCTGTCCAGTCTCGAATTTTATCTCCATCTTTTGTGTCTTTAAGAAGCCCGCCTCCATGAATTCCAACTCCACCTCCTAAAGGTGTTTTTCCCGGAGGAGGTAGCCCTTTCTTTGTCTTTTCCCAGATGAGCTGATAATCATCTCGGGATATTATCCCTGCCAAATAGGCCTGATCGGCGTCATGGAGATTAGGATAGGATAGACCCAAAAAGCGATAGAAACGACTCCGAAATTTTTTATAGGTTACAGTATAAAAACCTTCTGGAGTAGCTCCATCTCCAGATTTTGTCTTGGCTGAAATCGGATCCAATCCCAAAGAAATAGGAAATTGTTCTTTTAATTTTCCATTTAAATATGTAGATAATGTGCGGGTATCTTTTCGAATAACAATTAACTTTTGAGGATAATCATTAAAAGCCCAAATTGATGTTTCATATCCGATTACTACTAGGATAGACAAAATTAACTTGAAATATTTGATTATTGGCTGGTAAAAAGTAGGCATACTTTTTAGGGAAGGAGGGATAGACGTGCACGTAAAGTCTTGGCGGTATCTTGCAGCGTCTTTAGGTTTGGCATCCCTGTTGGTCTTACCTGCAGGCTGTGGTCTGTCTAAGAGCGATAGGGCCTTGGTAGAATCGGCGATACAGGCCTCCAGGGAGGCCAAAGAAGCAGCGGCCCGGGCTGAAGCGGCTAGTGCCCGTTTAGAAGAACTGGCAAGCAGATTGGAGGCTGCAGCCCAGAGAGCTGAAGCTGCGGCTAAAGCGGCCGAGATGGCGGCTGATCGGGCCGATGCAGCCACAAACCGGGCCGTAAGTGCGGCTGAAAGGGCCGAGGCCATCTCTAAAAAGACAGAAAGGATTTTTATTAAAGGTCTCAAAAAATAGGCCTCAGCGATCATTTTCGGTCAGTTCGGGGTTCCGGGGGCGGGATATGAGAACCGGAACCCCCGTCTTTTCTTTTAAGGCCCGACGTAGAAGAAAGAAATCTATTTCGCCTGAAAGGCCATATCGGGCTAAAAGACCAAGGGTATAAAAAAAGGGGTCAGAGATTTTTTTTTCGAAATCTCTAAAGACCTGAACATATATATCATACCCTTTTCGTCCTACCTTGATGGGCTGATAGATAATATTTACAGGGGTTCCTAAGTTTACTAAAGGAAAAAGCTTTTCTATATCTTCGGGATAAAGCCTAATACACCCGTGACTTACTCGTCTTCCTACGCCCCAGGGTTTGTTAGTACCATGGATAGCATAGCTTCCTCGGGAAAGATGCATAATGTAATCACCTAAAGGATTATCTGGACCGGGAGGTACTCTCTCTGGTAAGTCGGGTTCCACGGCCCTGATAGAAGCCGGGACGAACCAGGTTGGGTTTTTGGCTTTATTAACAATTGTATAGATTCCTAATTCGGTGAGATAACCTTCTTTTCCCACCCCTACCGGAGAAGTATAGACAAGGTGTGCCCCGTTTTTTTGACGGAAATAATATAGTCTCATTTCAGCCAGATTGATAATGATCCCAACCCGGGGAACATTAGGAAGAACATAGGCTGAAGGAATAATAATTTTTTTTCCGGGGGGGGGAATCCAGGGATCAATATCTGGATTGGCCGCTACAATCTGATTGTAGCCTAAATCAAAGGCCCTCGCGACATCTAAAAGGGTGTCCTCTTCTTTGAGGATATAGGTTTTTATCTCTCCTACAAGATCGCTTCCCTCCTTTAGCGTATAAACCTGGAGAGCCTGGACTGGCGAGAGAAAAACCAAAAACAAACAAAAGTGGGCTAAAAGAATCTTTTTCATAAACCGATCATTAAAAATACAGATTCTCTTTTTTAAGGCAAGATAGAATTGAGCTCCTATAAAATCTTTGACACTAAGGGCCAAATAGGCTAGGAATGCACAATGGTGAACCCTTTGTGGCGAGGGAGGAGAGATATGCGTCTAGGTATTATAGTGGCTTTGCTCGTTCTCTTCCTCTCCACGGCAGAGATTCTCGCCAGTTCTAAAACTTCATTGACTTCTTTAGAGGTTTCTCCAGACTATTCTTCTTTGACCGGAGAGGCTGAAGATGAAAGCGAAGAAGGGGAGCTCTTTGATAGTAGTGCCTTTCAGGGAGCAAATCTCCCCCTCACTCTCAATGAAAAAGTTCAATATTTTATAGAACTTTATCAGACTTCCCAACGAGAGGTTTTTAAACTCTGGCTCTCTCGTTCGACTCGTTATCTTCCAATGATCAAGCGCATTTTTCGGGAATATGGTTTACCAGAAGATTTGGCCTATCTGGCTATGATTGAGAGTGGTTTTAATCCCTTTGCTTATTCTCGAGCCCGGGCCGTAGGTATGTGGCAGTTTATCAAAGGCACAGCCAGGCGCTATGGACTCAAAGTCAACTACTGGATAGACGAGAGGCGAGATCCAGAAAAGGCCACAAAGGCGGCGGCCAGATATCTCCTGGATCTTTATCAGGAGTTTGAGTGCTGGCATCTGGCTTCGGCTGGTTACAATGCCGGAGAGACTAAGATCCGTAAGGCTATAAGGCGCTATAAGACGAAAGATTTTTGGGAACTGGCCAAATATCGCTATCTTAAAAGGGAAACCAAAAACTATGTTCCCGCCTTAATAGCCGCTATTCTTATTGCTAAAAATCCAGAAAAATATGGCTTTACCGATGTTAAATATCTTCCTCCTCTAGAATATGAAAAGATAGAAGTTCCAGGAAACATCTCTCTTAAAGCGATAGCCTTAGCAGCAGGAGTAGATTATCAAACTATCCGCCTTCTGAATGCTGAATTGCGTCGCGGACGGACTCCCAAATATGCCCGACACTGGACGATAAAAGTTCCTGTTGGCCGAGGGCAGATGGTTTTGGCCAATCTGCCTCGGGTTAGATTCTACGTAGTTCGTGAGATCAGAAAACATCGGGTAGTTCGGGGAGAAAGTCTGCGCAAGATAGCTCGTCGTTATAAAGTCTCTATGAGAACTATAGCTCGGGCTAACAGGCTCAAGAGATATCGCGTCCGAGCTGGTCAGCTCCTGCGGATCCCTGTCCAGACCCAGGTTTTTTATCTGGCCAAGGCCCCAGGTAAGGCTCTTGCCTCCCACGGTTCTAAGAGGCCGATCATTTATATGGTTAAAAAGGGAGATTCTCTTTGGAAAATTGCGAATCGTTTTGGTGTAAGTCTAGAAGATCTCCGCTCTTGGAACCAATTGGAATCCAAGATCCTTTATCCCGGTACCCTCTTAACTATCTGGCCTGGAGTTTAAAGTTCTTTTGACAAAAAATCCCCCCAAGAGGTATGATTTTTGATCAAAAGTCATAAAGGGGGGATTTATGGAAAACTATTTCAAAAAAGCGGCCGAAAAAATCTACCATGAGGCCAAAAATGAAGGTCGCCTTCTCGAAGGTCTTTCCCTGGACCAACTCAAAGAGATAGCTCTCCGTCAGGAAGGGGTTATCCAGACACAGCTGGGTTCGGTAGCTGCAGATTCTGAACCCATGAGTCGTTCCGCCCCCCACACAAAGAACAATATTGATGATCCTTTTGGTGAAGAGGAAGAAGAGCTGGCCCTTCAGGCAGTGGAATATCTCTCTCGCGAAAGAATTATCTCTTTAGATACTATTGTCGGTGATGGACGCGATGGGGTTACGGCCCGATTCATTATTCCTGAACCCTATGCTCAGTTGGCCTATGCCCTAAAGTTGCTTTTTGAAAATACCCCCGCTCCTCGAGTAGTAGAAAATCCTACCTACACTATCATTTATTTTACTGACGAGGCCTTTGAGGCCAACAAGAAAAAGAAATTGATAGACAAAGACATAACCGTCCGCCTTTGGATGGGCGAAAAAAGAGGAGATCAGGTTAAGATCTGCCGTAACACCATTTATATGGGTGAGGCGAAAAAGGGGGTTTTCCAGTTTGAATCTTGGCGGGTCAAGATGATTGATAAAAGTGGCCTATTTCTTCATTGTGGAGCTCGTCGCGATTATCTTTGGGTTTATGATCTAGAAGCAGATCGCCCCGAACTTAAAGAGATAGTTACGGGAGTAGCTGGTCTTACCGCTACGGGAAAGACTACCACCCTTTGCCGTAAGCTGGCCAAGATGCCTCGAGAACGCTCAGAGATGATAGGGGATGACGGCGGTACATTTGGTTTTGATGGTAGTTATGCCGCTTTTGAGCAAGGGGGGCTATATGTAAAGACAGAGGGGCTTGATGAAAGTCAACCGGAGATTCTCCGAGCAGCCCTTTCACCAGATTGTTTTTTAGAGAACGTGGCTATCTCTCGTTATCCTTATATGCCCAATTTTCACGACACCTCCAAGACAGGGAATGGTCGGGCAGTTATTACCCGGTCGAATCTTGAGCTGGCCAGTCAAGGGCTACGGGCTGATAAGGTGGACTATATCATTATTCTTACCCGAAACCCTTTAATGAATGTAATTTCTAAACTCACTCCAGAGCAGGCCACGATGCAATTTATCTATGGAGAATCCATAGAATCCACAGGAGGTAATCCGGAAGAGGCCGGTAAGTTTAAAAGGGTCTTCTTTTTGGACCCCTTCATTGCTGGTAATCGACTAGAACACGCCATGATTTTCTATGATATTATCCGGAAGAATCGAATTAAGTGTTACTTGGCCAACACCGGAACTATTGGTCAAGAAGAAATAAAAGTCACCCTCCGGCAGAGTCTGGCTACCTATAACGATTTGCTCCGGGTTCAGCTTCGCTTTAGTTTTGAACCAGATCACCTTGGTTATCACTATCCAATTAAAAGTGATCGAGCCAACCTAGATCTCATGGTGGCCTATAATCTCTTTCCTGATAAGGAACTCCTCAAGAAAAAGGTTCGGGATTTCCTTAAAGGCCGTCAGGCCTATCTGGAGGCCTTTGAGGCCAAATATGGTCGCATACCCGAACATATTCGGGAGTCTCTTCCCTATCGGGAGGACATGATTAGCTTTCCCTCTCCGGAGACTACCCAGATCATCGAATAAATCTTATCCCGGCCCTCTGTTGGGGGCCGGGCTCTTAAAATTTCTATTCTTTCTTTCCGAAGAAATAAAAGAAGAGTCTCTATTGGTTTCTTTCCAAGGCGAGAAATATCCGGGGATATTTTCCAATGAGTGTCCGAATTAAGGAATATCTTCCTCTCTTGTCCAGGTTATTAGTTTTATTTTTAGTTGTAGTGGTTTTGTTTTATCTCTTTTCGGTGGCGAAAGAGAATAAACTTGTCCTTCAGGTTGTCAAATTTTTTACCTCTGGCGAGTCTCGCCAGAGATTAGAGACGGGCATGAAAACAATGCTTATTTCTCTAAGGGCCCGCCAAGCCAAGAGGTTTTTGCCTAAAGATTCTATTTTGGTTTCTAAACTCAAGCCAAATCAGGTTTATGTAAGCGATGTCGCCACCATCTTTGGCTCGCCCTCCAAGAGGCAATATCTTATTCTCTCTTTTGTGGTGGAGACAGAAAATGCCCTCCAGGCCCATAATCTTAGCCAAAGGATTCCTATTCTTCAGGAAATTGCTATCGAGAAGGTTCATGATCTTCCAGAGGCTACCCCTGAGGCCGTAAAGAAAAGACTTTATCAGGCCCTCAAGGAACCCTTTCCTTATGTAAAGGATGTCGCTATCGTGGAGCTTCGGGCTCGTTCTGATTCCGACGTTATGAGGTGATTTTCCTCCACCAAGGCACAGAGGGCAGAAAACTCTTTTTCATCAAAGGGCCTGAGAGATTCTAGAGTCTTGTCCAAACACCGGTGTGGTGAGAAGTTCTGGAGGGTTAGCCTTTGAGCTCCCTGAAGATCTTGTACCCAGGCAAAAACAACCTCGGGAGAGTGGAATCCAGGGACGACAGTCATTCGGAACAGGTGTTCTACACCTGTTTCAAGAATTATGGAGATACTTTCCTTTATCTTTGAAATGTCTATGTTTTTGCCAGTTATGCGACGGTAAAGTCTTGATTCTAGGGGAGCTTTTACATCCATGGCCACAAAGTCCACCAGACCTTTCAGGATAAGCTCTCTTAAGACTTGAGGTTGGGTGCCATTGGTGTCTAACTTTACAGCCAGTCCTTCATTTTTAAATATTTCAAGGAGATCGGCCAGGCCGGGATGGATGGTGGGCTCTCCCCCAGAGATACAGACAGATTCTACAAAGAGGCGATTTTTTCGAAGGCGTCGAAGAACCTCCTTAAGGGGCCAGTTTGGAAGAGTTTCTGGGCTAAGGACTAGATCCCGATTGTGACAGAAAGGACAACGAAGATTGCAGCCGGCCAGCCAAATACTGGCTGTCAATCTACCTGGCCAATCTATAAAGGATGACTCTAAAAAACCCTTTATCTCAGGTAGTCTCATGGCCAAATACCCTGTTAAAAATGGTTTTTACGTGACGAAGATAGTGGTTTACATCAAACAGAGATTCGATCTCCTCAGGAGAGAGATATTTTCGGATTTTTTCCGAGGCCAAAAGTAGATCTTTAAAATTTTTGTCTTCGTTTTGCCAGACTTCCATAGCCAATTTTTGGACAATGCCATAGGCCTCCTCTCGGGAGAGGCCCTTTTCGGTAAGCTTTAGCATTACCTGTTGACTAAAGATCAGACCGCGCAGAAGCCAAAGATTTTTCTTCATTCGTTCCGGATAGACCACCAATCGGCGCAAGACGCCAGTGAGCCGCCGGAGCATAAAATCCGTGGCTATGGTGGCGTCAGGGACAATGACTCGTTCTACCGAAGAATGGGAGATGTCCCTTTCATGCCAAAGAACCATATTCTCTAGGGCCGGTGTAAGATAACCCCTTACCAGCCGGGCCAAACCACACAGATTTTCTGAGAGAATGGGATTACGCTTGTGAGGCATAGCCGAGGAGCCTTTTTGGCCAGGGCTGAAGTATTCTTCGGCCTCCAAGACCTCGGTTCTTTGAAGATGCCGGATTTCTGTGGCCACCTTTTCTACTGTTCCCGCCAAAAGGGCCAGGGCTGCCAGGTATTCGGCGTACCGATCTCGCTGAATGATTTGGCTAGACACGGGTGCTGGCATAAGACCTAGCCTCTTACAGGCCAACTCTTCTACCCGGGGATCAAGATGAGCATATGTCCCTACAGCCCCGGAGATTTTGCCATAAGATATGGTTTCCAGGGCGGCCTCCAGACGGCGTCGATGACGCCGGAACTCCTCGTACCAGATAGCCAACTTTAATCCGAAGGTAATGGGTTCGGCATGGATGCCGTGAGTCCGGCCGATCATAACAGTGTCTTGATGCTCTAAGGCCCGCTGTTTGATAACCTCCAGAAGCTCCTCTACATCGGCAATAATCATCTCCATGGCCCGTTTCATTCGGAGGGCCATAGCCGTGTCAAGGACGTCTGAGGAGGTCATTCCCAGGTGGATATATCGGGCCTCTGGCCCCACGTATTCGGCCACATTGGTTAAAAAGGCTATAACATCGTGTTTGACTTCGGCTTCAATTTCTTCGATTCGGGCCACCTCAAAACGGGCTTTCTTCTTGATGACCTCTAGCGCCTCTTTCGGTATGACCCCCAGTTCGGCCCAGGCTTCACAGACGGCAATCTCTACCTCTAACCAACTTCTGAACTTGGACTCTTCTGTCCAAATCTCGGCCATCTCCGGACGACTATATCGAGGTATCATCTTTCTCCTCCTACAGGTTAATCCGGGTATTCATAGCAGGAATTAGCCCTGTTGGGCAATTGTCTGATAACAATCTCTTATCTCTTCTGGCAAGGCGATGGATTCCAGTCCCTTTCTGGTTACGGACCTGGCCGCCAAACAGTTGGCCAGGGCGACGGCCTTTAGGGGATCAAGACCTTCAAAGAGGGCGGAGAAAAAGACGGCGGCAAAGATATCACCAGCTCCACAGGGATCAACCACTGGTACCTCTGGAGCCGGGAGATGGTGGCGTTGACCCTCATGATAAAGCCAGGCCCCGTGCCGGTCTCGAGTAACCACCACCAGGGGCACGATCCGGGCCAGCTCCGAGGCGTAGTCAAGATCTCCACCGAGATCTTCCTGGCTTAAAACGAGGGCCTTCAGGGGAGAGAAAACCTCTGGGGGGACCTTTTTCTGTCTTACCAGGCCCTTTTTATCCCAGGTTCGCAACCATCCCTGAATACTGGCTCCCACAAACTGGCCAGAAAAAAGACCAAGGGCCTCTAGAGGGCATTCGTCAGCCACCGGCGCCAAATGAACAATATCTGCCGTTAAAAATTCTTGTGGAAGCCCCTGAACTTTAAGGGGTCTGGCATTGGCCAGAATCTGTTGTCTTCGCCCCGAGCGCGTCTCCAGATTAACAAAGGTGGTCGTCTCTGGAGACTCTTGAAGATAAATCTCTGCCCCCGGAAAAAGTCTCCCCAGAGGCTCTTCCGGATGGCAGGTCGTGACGACCTTGAGCTTGTAACCCAGGGCTAAAGCCGTAAGGCCGGCATAAAGCACTGACCCCCCATAACGAAAGCCGTCTTCGGTGACATCTCGGGTAAGGGCTCCGACGATAAGATAGACCGGCATCAATCTCTGAGCACTGCCCCCCGGGCCCCGGAGCTAACCATCCGGGAATATCTGGCCAGCCATCCCCGGAGTTTTTTCTTTGGAGGCCGCCACTTTTTGAGGCGACGTTTTAGTTCTTCTTCTGGGACTAAAAGCTCCAAACGACGCTGGGGAATATTGATCTCTATGAGGTCTCCTTCCTTAACCAGAGCAATCGGGCCGCCTTCTGCCGCCTCTGGAGAAACGTGCCCGATGGCGGCTCCTTTGGTACCACCAGAGAAGCGACCATCTGTAATCAGGGCTACTTGGCTGTCCAGTCCCATGCCGACAATGGCCGAAGTAGGGGAGAGCATCTCTCTCATTCCTGGCCCCCCTTTAGGCCCCTCATAGCGAATAACGACGACATCTCCCGGACGAATTTTTCCTCCAAGAATGGCCTTATAAGCCGCCTCTTCGGATTCAAAGACCCGCGCCGGCCCTTGATGGTGCATCATTTCCGGAACCACGGCACTCTGCTTGACGACGGCGCCTTCTGGGGCCAGGTTTCCCCAGAGGATGGCTATACCTCCCTCGGAGGAGTACGGATTCTCCAGGGGTCTAATGACTTCGGGGTTTAAGTTTTGGGCTCCCTTGATGTTCTCTCCCACGGTTTTACCGCTTACCGTTTTTACCCTTTTACGAATTAATCCTGCCTTAGCCAGCTCCGCCATGACCGCCGGGATACCTCCGGCTTCATGAAGGGCGGCCACACTATGAGGTCCGGCAGGCACAAGACGACAGAGGTTCGGTGTTTTGCGGCTCATCTCATCGAACACCTCCAGCGGGAGGTCTATTCCGGCCTCTCGGGCAATAGCTGGAACATGGAGAACGGTATTGGTAGAACAACCAAGGGCCATATCCACAGCAATAGCGTTTTCAAAGGCGGCCCGGGTAGCGATCTTTCGGGGAGTGAGTCGCTTTTTGAGCAGTTCGACTACCTGGGCCCCGGCCTTTTTGGCCAGGCGAATCCTGGCTGCCATGACCGCCGGAATGGTTCCATTACCCGGAAGGGCCAGCCCTAAAGCCTCAGAGAGACAATTCATGGAATTGGCGGTAAACATCCCGGCACAAGAGCCACAGGTGGGGCAAGCACTGTCTTCCAGCTCTTTGAGTTCAGCCTCTTTTATCTCTCCGGACTTAAGTCTGCCCACGGCCTCAAAGACCGAGATGAGGTTAACCTCCTGCCCAGATAGCCTCCCAGGCAGCATGGGGCCACCAGAGATCAAAATGGATGGAAGGTCCAGGCGGAGCATGGCCATGAGCATGCCGGGGACAATTTTGTCACAGTTCGGCACCAGAACCAGGGCGTCAAAGGGATGGGCCATGGCCATAGTTTCTATCATGTCGGCAATGAGTTCCCGGCTGGGAAGAGAGTAGCGCATACCCTCGTGGTTCATGGCTAGTCCATCACAGACACCGATGACTCCAAACTCTATCGGAGTGGCCCCGGCCATTCGGACTCCGGCCTTGACGGCCTCTACAACCTGACGCAAATGGATGTGGCCGGGAATAATTTCATTGAAGGAGTTGGCAATTCCTACCAAAGGCCTGGAGATCTCCTCATCGGTGTAGCCCATGGCCTTAAGAAGGGAACGATGAGGAGCTCGTTCTAGACCTTTTTTCATCTGATCGCTTCGCATAAAGAAGCCTCCTTGCCTGGAAGATGCGTTTTAAGGCCAGCTTAGGCCCGGGAGAGGCCCTCGTCAAGAAACCTTTAACTATTGTCTCACCCTCTGGGCCTTTGATCCGATAGGTTGTTTTAGGGCGACTTTCTTATAATGGTTGGCCTGAAAGTTGCTTTAATGGGCCCAACAAAAGCCCTTTTTAAGGAGGCCGAGATGGACAAGCTTTCTCGTTTGGCCATAAACGATGAGGGTTTCATCTTTGATCCGGCTACTGGTAATAGCTTTACCACTAACAGGGTAGGGCTGTGGATTATTCAACAACTTAAAGACGGAAAAGACACCGAGCAGATTTTGCAGTCTCTTCTCGACAAATTTGTCGTCGAACCCGAGGTGGCCCAGAGAGATCTGATGGATTTTTTGGCTCAATTAAGGGTCTATCATCTTATTTAAAACTTTTAGAGGAGAGGCGATTATGGAGGAGCTAAGTGTGGCGGTCTCAGGTATTAACGCTGTGGATAATCCCGGCCCTGGGATCGCCGTTATCAGAAGCCTTAAGGAAGATGGGCGTCTTAATCTTCGAACCATTGGTCTGGCCTATGACGCCATGGAGCCTGGAATCTATCTGGATTGGTTGGTAGAGCGCTCTTTTATTATGCCTTATCCCTCCAGTGAAGAAGCAGACTATCTGGGCCGGCTCTTTTATATCCAGGAAGTGGCCGGTCTGGATGTAGTCATTCCCACCCTTGATGCCGAACTTCCTCTCTATATTAAGGGAAAGGAGAAGCTTTTATCCCGAGGAATAAAGACCTTTTTGCCCACCTGGGAGCAGTTTGAGCTTCGCTCCAAAGAGCATCTCCCGGAGGTGGCTGAGCGGATAGGGCTGGCTATCCCTCCGACAGAGGCGGTTACCTCCCCGTCGGAACTCTACCGAGCCCTTGATCGGGTCGGCTTTCCGGCCATGATCAAAGGTCTTTTCTACAAGGCCTACCGAGTTCATACCTAATCAAGAGGCCGAGTCTTCCTTTCAGAAAATAGTTGCCGAATGGGGTTATCCGGTCCTGGTTCAGAAGGTCGTTCAGGGGGAGGAGATAAATGTTATCGGACTTGGCGACGGCCAGGGGAGCTCCCTGGGCCTTATGGCCATCAAGAAGCTCTGGATTACCGCCTGGGGTAAGATCTGGACCGGAGTGACCATTAAGAATGAGTCCATTATCAAGGCCGCAGAGGCCTTTCTTAAGGCCTATGGCTGGCGAGGAGCCTTTGAGCTGGAGTGTATTGCTACTGAAGACAAGATCTACCTTATAGAAATTAATCCTCGTTTTCCAGCCTGGGTCTATTTTGCTACTGGTGCCGGGCTCAATTTACCGGCCCGACTATTGCGGGCAGCAGTGGGGCTTCCGGTAGAAAGAGACTCCCACTACGAGGCTGGCCGACTTTATATTCGCTACACCTATGATCTGGTAACGGATATGGAAACCTTCCAGAGGATTATTACCCGAGGAGAAAGCTGATCAAGGAGGAAGACGTGAAAGAACCCTATGAGAAGCCGATTATCAAAAAGGTCCAAGTAGGTCTGATGAACAAGTTTGGTCCTTCCTATGGTCGTCACGTGCGTTCCGAAATTGATGGTGTTCCGATAAGTGATCTGGTAGCCCGTTTTGGTTCGCCACTTTTTGTTTTCTCTGAGCGACGTTTGCGGGAGAAATATCGAACTATTCATCAGGCTTTTGCCACCCGATATCCCAATGTCCATTTTAGCTGGTCTTATAAGACCAATTACTTAGATGCTATCTGTGCCATCCTTCATCAGGAGGGAGAGACAGCTGAAGTTGTCTCCGAGCTCGAGTACCAGAAGGCCAGACGGCTGGGGGTCCCGGGGTCAGAGATAATTTTTAACGGTCCCTACAAGCCCCTTTCAGCCCTGAAAGTAGCCGCCGAGGAGGGAGCCATTATCAACATAGACCACTTTGATGAGATCTATGATCTCGAAGAGGTGGCTAAAGGGCTGGGCCAGCCGATAAAAGTGGGCCTTAGGCTCAATATGGACACGGGCATAAGCCCTCAGTGGACCCGCTTTGGGTTCAACCTAGAATCTGGCCAGGCCCTGGATGCTGTAAAGCGTTTGGTCTCCGGAGGGCATCTTATTCTTCATGGTCTCCACTGCCATCTGGGCACTTTTATTCTTGAACCCCGGGCCTACGGACGGGCCATTGCCAAGATGGTTGAGTTTGCCTATCAGGTAGAGGACGATTTTGATCTGAAGATAGAATATCTTGATATAGGAGGCGGTCTTCCCTCGCTCAATCGTCTAAAAGGTATCTATCTTTCTCCAGACGTAGCCGTTCCCCCTCTTGAGGATTTTGCTGAAGCCATCTGTGATACCCTGCTGTCCCGGCTGCGGCCAAATGACTTTCCTACCCTTATCCTGGAGACCGGACGGGCCATCGTTGATGAGGCCGGTTTTCTTATCACTACGGTTCATGCCAGCAAAAGGCTTCCCGACGGCACCAGGGCTTATGTGGTTGATGCCGGAGTCAATGTGCTCTTTACGGCCTTTTGGTACAATTTTCGTCTAGAACTGGAGGAGGATGTCCCCGGCCCTCTTGAACCCTGCATTCTTTACGGACCCCTTTGTATGAATATCGACGTGGTTGCTGATCAGGCCCATCTGCCCCCTCTTCCTCGGGGCTCCAGGCTGATCATCTCCCCGGTGGGAGCCTACAATGTCACCCAGTGGATGCAGTTTATAAGACCCCGACCAGCAGTGGTTCTCATTGACAAAGAGGGTCACCCCCATCTTATCCGCGAGGCCGAAGATCTTGAAGATATTGTGGCTCGGGAAAGACTTCCCGAACATCTTCGTCTCCAGAAAGAGTAACCTCCTAGACCATGAAGGACTTAAAGGCCCTCTTGGGGTGGCTTGGCTCCTATTTGCGCACGGTAGCTAATAGCTACACAGAGATCTTCTTTTTTGAAAACCATCTTCTGGGGCTGGTTCTGGTGGCGGCCACCTTTATCAACCCTAATGTTGGTCTGGCAGGTCTTCTCTGCGTGATTTCAGCCTATGAACTGGCCCGTTTTTTGGGGTTGCGGGAGATCTTTCGCGGCTCAGGATATTACACCTACAATCCACTCTTGGTGGGGCTTTCTATCGGTTTTCTTTTTAAAATTACACCTCTTACCATCTTTTTTATTGTTACTGCCGGGTTGATGACCTTTGTGGTTACCTTCTCTCTGGCCCATGTCTTTTATTACTTTTTTCGCCTGCCGGTGATCAATGTTCCCTTCGTTCTGGTGAGCACGACCATCTATTTGGCCGCCTATCGCTATTCCAATCTTCTGGTTAATGACTTCTATCTTCGACACCCGGCCTTTAACTCTCTTGATCTTCGCCTGCCCCTTTGGCTAACAGGGCCCCTTAAGGCCCTGGGGGCCTTATTATTTAGTCCTCATCTCCTAGGGGGTCTTATCTTTCTGGTAGTAATCTTTTTGGCCTCCCGAATTCTCTTCTTTCTGGCCGTCTCGGGTTACGTTTTGGGAGTGACTACTTTAGCCTTGATGAAGGGGTCTTTTTATCAGGCCCTCACCGACCTTAGCACCTTTAATTTTAGTCTCATCGCCATGGCTATCGGGGGAGTCTTCCTCATCCCCGGCCCCCGGAGCTATATCCTGGCCGCTATTGCCGTGGTTGTCTCTCCTTTTCTTCTGGAGGCCGCCGGTTTCTTCTGGGCTCATTACGGTATTCCCGCCTTTACCCTGCCCTTTAATGTGGTGACCCTTTCTTTTATCTACCCCTTGGGGCTGGCTGGTTATCCCTACCTGACCCTTTATTATCGGGGCAGTCCAGAGCGCACCCTGGATTATTATCTTTCTTACTTAGCCCGTTTTCGAGGCACTAATAGAACCCTTACCCTTCCCTTTTCTGGAGACTGGACTGTCTGGCAGGGCTTTGATGGGCCCTGGACCCACAAGGGAATCTGGCGTTACGCCTTAGACTTTGTCATTACCGATGCCGAAGGGAAAACCTTCTCTGGTCAGGGGCAGCTTCTGGAAGACTATTACTGCTTTGGCAAGCCGGTTCTCTCCCCGGTAAGAGGCCGAGTGATTTCTTTAGTAAACAACATCGATGACAACCCTCCGGGTTCCGTTAATGAGATCGATAACTGGGGCAACTATGTCTTGATCTACGATGAGAGGGGATTTTATGTCCTTTTGGCCCATTTTAAACGGGGATCCATCAAGGTTTCTCCTGGCCAATGGGTGGAAAAGGGGCATCTTTTGGGGCTCTGCGGTAACTCGGGCTACTCTCCCCAGCCGCACCTCCATCTTCAAATACAGTTTTCCGCCGAACTCGGGGCCCCCACAGCCCCCTTTAGTCTCCTGCACTATGCGGTCATCAAAGAAGGGCGGCTTATTTTCCGGGCTAACGATATTCCTAAAGAGGGAGAGTGCCTGAGAGCCCTCTATCCCGATAAGGCCCTGGAGTCAAAGTTCTCCTTTGTTCTGGATGAAGAAATCATATATGAAGTAAATAGGGAGGTGGGAGAACCAGAGACTTTGTGCCTTAAGGTTTGTATGGCCCCTGATGGAACATATTTTTTTGATTCTGGCAGTGACAGACTTTATTTTAGCAAAGACCAAGGGACCTTTTATCTTTTGCGCCACGATGGAGGAGATGAAGCCTTAAAAGCCCTTTTTCTGGCTTTGCCCCGGGTGCCGCTTGTCTATCAAAAGGAACTTTGCTGGAAAGATAACCTCCCGCTGGAGGCCTATTTTGGCCCCCTAAAGCGGGCTCTGTTTACCTTTATGGCCTCCTTTCGGCGGGATTTAGCCCGGGTAACAGGGACTTATTTTTTCAGCTCTTCAGAGGAAATTCAGGGAGAGGTTCAGGGCGGAGTGGATCGAACCAGAGTCAAAACTTTTGTCCGCCTTGATCCCTTAAAAGGTCTTTCCCTGGTGAGGGTAGAAAGAGAAGGTCAAAAAATAACTTTAAGGAGGGTTACATGAAGAAGGTATGGAGTTTTCTGGCGGTTTTTTTGATGTTGGCCTCTTCTGTCTGGGCCGGGGAGATCTCCACCTACGGAAGCCTCTACGGCTCTTATGTGAACTTTGGCGGCTCTGATGTTAAAGATGATGGCTGGGCGGCTACGGCCTATCTAAACCTCTCCGATCGGCAGGTTCATGCCTTAGAGCTTGGTCTGACTCAGACTCGCATTAACTATGATACCTTGCCCGATCTGGATCAGACTGACTTTACTCTGGCTTATACCAATACCGGCCAAATCCTGAAAAACCACGCCATTCGCCTGGGTTTTCATTACATCAGCAGCGATGATGACCTTACTGATCAGGGCAAGATCTATTTTGCCAAGGTCACCTACTTCCGTCCGGCCGAATGGAACGCTGGCCTGGAGATTGATTACTCTGATTATAGTGATAGCAATGTTGATCTGGATGTCTTCCAGATTAGGCCTCATTATGGCTTTTTCTTCTCGGCCTTCGGTCGCCGTCTCTACTCAGAGACCCGTTTCTACTACATCCATAAGGACAAAGATGTTGGCATTTCTATGGATAACTATTACTCCCTAGAGCAGGTCTTTACCTATACCGTAGGCAATATGGACTATAAGCTGGCCGGTTGGGTGGGCCAGCAGATCTTTGCCGTCAAAAATGAGGGTTTTGTTGTCTATAACCTGGCGGACCGCTATCTTGGGGGCCTTGAGGCCGAAGTGGGCTATCGCCTAGAGAATAATCTTCGTCTGGCGCTAAACCTCAACCAGCAGTGGCTGGAGCATGTCGGCTATGGCGATAAGGCTTCTCAGACTATTGTTACCGTAAGCCTCGGGGGAAGCTTTTAGGGTTTTAAGGGGGCTTCCCCCCACCCATTTCTCCCCTTCGGTAATTCCGATAGATCTTAGGAGGTCAAAATGAGGAGGTTTTGTCTTCTGCTTTTCCTGGTCTTGGTTGTTTTCTCCGCCCAGGCCGGGGCCTTTTCGGCCTCTGAAATATCCAAGGCCTTTGTGGAGTCGTATCGCTACGAGAAGATGGGGGCCTACAAAGAGGCCATTAAGGCCCTGCTTCCTCTCTATCAGGAGGCCCCTCGGCGCTATCTTCTCAACCTTCGTCTGGGCTGGCTTTATTACCTTTCTGGTAAGTATGGTGATGCCATTGCCTATTATCAAAAGGCGGCCGAGGTTAGACCAGAATCCATAGAACCCCTTTTGGGGCTCTCTCTGCCTCTTATGGCCCGGGGGAACTGGGGTAAGGTTGAACGTCTCATGAACCGGATCATCTCCAAAGACCCCTATAATTACTATGCCAACCTCCGACTGGCGGTGGCCCTCAGACTCCAGAACAAGGCCCCTTTGGCCGAAAAGGTGGCCCGTAAAATGTTGAAGCTTTATCCCTCCAGTTTGGACTTCTTGGTAGAGCTTGGCCGGATCTTCACGTGGCAGGGCAAGAAGAAGGAAGCCCGTCAGATATTCCTTCGCGTTCTCCTCCTTGATCCGCAGAATGTGGCTGCCAGAGAGGCCCTCAAGAAGTAAGATTGGATGACAGGCCTACTTATCTGGATTATCCTAAGCCAAGAGGCCTTTTTGAGGTAAGGAGGAGAAATAAAATGATCTTTCCCGAATATCGTCCCCGTCGGCTAAGGCGCACAGAGACCCTGAGATCTATGGTTCGGGAGACGGATCTCTCCATAAGAAACCTTATTTATCCCCTTTTTATATGTCCGGGTAAAAAGGTTCGCAATCCGGTCTCATCTATGCCGGGAGTCTTTCAGCTTTCTGTAGATGAGGCGGTCAAGGAGGCCGAGGAGGTGGCCGGGCTGGGGATTCCGGCCATTATCCTCTTTGGTCTGCCAGAAAAGAAAGACAAAACCGGCTCGGAGGCCTGGAGTAAAAAAGGGGTGGTTCAGAAAGCTATAGCGGCCATCAAGAAGGCTGTCCCCGAGCTGGTGATTATTACTGATGTCTGTCTCTGTGAATACACTAGCCATGGCCACTGTGGTCTTTTAAAGGGAGAGGCGGTTGATAATGATTCTACCTTGGAGGTGCTGGCTCGGGTGGCCGTCTCTCACGCCCAGGCCGGGGCCGATATAGTCGCCCCCTCTGACATGATGGACGGTCGGGTGGGCCGGATCCGAGAGGCCCTGGATGAGGCGGGTTTCTCTATGGTCTCCATAATGTCTTATGCCGTGAAATATGCTTCCAGCTTCTATGGTCCTTTCCGGGAAGCGGCTGAATGTGCTCCTCAGTTCGGGGATCGCAAGAGCTATCAGATGGATCCTGGCAACAGCAACGAGGCCATCCGGGAAGCCGCTCTGGATGTCGAAGAAGGGGCTGATATCCTGATGGTTAAGCCGGCCCTGCCGTATCTGGATATTATCCGCCGTTTAAGAGAGGAATTTACTCATCCCTTGGCGGCCTACCAGGTCTCTGGAGAATATGCCATGATCAAGGCAGCTGCCGAGAGAGGCTGGCTCTCGGAGGAGGCGGTGATGATGGAGTCCCTTGTTTCCATTCGGCGGGCTGGGGCGGTGCTTATTCTCACCTATTTTGCCAAACAGGCGGCCAGGCTTCTCAGGGGAGAATGATCCATGAAGAGACCGGAGTTTGTTCCCCGTTTGGTGGCCTGGGAGGTGACGCGGAACTGTAACCTTAACTGCGTGCACTGTCGGGCAGCGGCCACCCGGGGGCCTTACGAAGGAGAGCTTTCCACCGAGGAATGTCTGCGGGTCTTGAGGGAAATCCGGGAACTTGGACAACCGGTGATTATCCTCACTGGCGGTGAGCCACTTTTGAGGCCCGATATCTTTGAGCTGGCCAGCTATGGCACCGAGCTTGGTCTGCGCATGGTTATGGCTCCCAATGGAACCTTGATCACCGAAGAGGTGACGGAGAAGATGAAGGCCTCCGGTATTCAGCGGGTCTCTATTAGTCTGGATGGAGCTACTGCGGAGGCCCACGACTCTTTCCGGAAGATGCCAGGGGCCTTTGAGGGGGCCCTAAGAGGGATTCGGCTCCTTAAAGAGGCCGGGATTCCCTTCCAGATCAATACCACCATTACGGAGATCAATCTAGCCGAGATACCCAAAGTCTTTGAGCTTGCCGTCTCCTTGGGGGCCGTGGCCCACCATATCTTTCTCTTGGTGCCAACCGGTCGGGGTAAGGAGCTGGCTCATCAAGCCCTATCTGCGGCCAAATATGAGGAAACTCTCAATTGGTTTTACGAGCAATCAAAAAACGCTCCCCTCCACATTAAGGCCACCTGTGCCCCCCATTATTATCGTATTCTCCGGGAGCGAGCCCGGGAGGAGGGCCTGGAGGTTACCCCCGAGACCCACGGTCTTGATGCCGTGACCAGGGGTTGCCTTGGGGGAATTGGCTTCTGCTTTATATCTCATCGAGGTCAGGTCCAGCCCTGCGGTTATCTGGAGCTTGACTGCGGTAACGTGCGTCAAAGCCATTTTGGAGAGATTTGGCGCCATTCAGAAGTTTTTCTTAATCTGCGTAATTTTAAAGCCTACAAAGGCAAATGTGGTCGCTGTGAATATATCCGGGTCTGTGGTGGTTGCCGGGCTCGGGCCTATGAGATGAGTGGTGACTACCTGGCCGAGGAGCCCCTCTGTCTCTATCAGCCCAGGAAGGGGGCCAGAGGCTAGAATTTTTTTCTGCCCGAGGATACCCTAGGGGACCTATGGGCGTCTATGAGGCCATCTTCCTGGGAACGTTTGCCTCCCTAAGGCATCCTTATTTCCGCCTTTTCTTTTTGGGGCAGGCCCTGTGCCTGGTGGGTATCTGGATGCAGACCACGGCCCAGCGCTGGTTGATCCTGGAGCTTACCGACTCAGCCACTATCCTCGGGCTTTTGGGGGCTGTAGGGTCTCTACCGATCTTTTTCTTTTCTTTTTTAGCTGGCTGGCTGGCTGATCGTTTGCCCAAAAGGAGACTTCTCCTTTTAGCCAAGATTTTGGGCGGATTGCAGGCTTTCCTTCTGGGGCTCATTACCCAGCTGGGCTGGGTGACAGCTTGGCATATTCTGGTCTTGGCAGGTTTTCTAGGCCTGGTAAACGCCTTAGAGCTCCCTGTGCGCCAGGCCTATCTTTATGATCTGGTAGAACCAGAGGATATCACCAATGCCGTGGCCCTTCACTCCACAGCCTTTAACCTGGCCCGCTTTCTGGGGCCGGCGGCAGCAGGGATGCTTATGGTCCGCTGGGGGGCCTGGCCCTGTTTCTACTTTAACGCCTTAGGGTTTCTGGCGGTGGTTTTTGCCCTGCTTTTTATCCCTCTTGAGGGCCGGGTGGAGCGAGACAGTCGGGGGCTTTTGCGAGACCTGCGAGAGGGTTTAGGGTTTGTCCTTGCTCACCGAGTTGTTCGGAGCGTACTTCTTTTGGTGGCCGCCTTTAGTATTTGTCTTCTTCCTTATGCCGTGCTTCTTCCTGTCTTTGGCCGGGATATCTTAGGGGTAGGAGCCAGAGGATATGGGTTCCTCATGGCGGCCAATGGGGCTGGGGCTTTTACTGGAGCCATTTTTTTGGCCTCTGTGTCTACCCTCATAGACCGACGCCGCTGGATTCTGCGCAGCGCCTTTTCTCTGCTGGTCTTTCTTTTTCTTTTTGCCTGGTCTCGAAACTTTTACCTTTCGGCCGCTCTTCTCTATCTTTCTGGTCTCAGTATGGTCTTCACCTTCAACAGCGCCATCAGTCTTCTTCAGACTTACTCTCCTAGCGAATTACGGGGCCGGGTAATGGGCCTTTTTTCTATGTCTTTTTTAGGGCTCTTTCCCCTGGGAAGTCTCTTGTTTGGCTGGCTGGCCGAGAGGCTTTCTCCGCCTCAGGCCCTAAGTGCCGGCGTATTTTTGGCTGCTCTGGTCTGTCTCTACCCTATTCGGCTGCTTAGGGGTTAGGATTCTTCTATTGGTAGAAGTTGGGCCAGCTCTTTGATGAGTTTTCGGGCCCGATTATTAGGGGGCCCCGGAAGGATTATCTCAAAGAAGATAAGAAAATCTCCTCTTTTTTGGCCATCCTGGATCCCCTGCCCCGAAAAGCGCAAGGGTTGAGTCAACTGGGGAGGAGAGGGAAGTTCTATTTCTCGGGGGCCGGTGAGGGTGGGTATCGTCATTCTCCCTCCCAAGAGGGCCTTCCAGAGGGGGAGTCGCACCCGGGCGATGATGTCCAGCCCCCGGCGACTAAAAACCGGATCTGGGCGGACAGAGATCTCTACCTGAAGGCGTTCACCGCTGTCTAAAGTTTTGTTGATTACCGCTCCATCTTCTGTCCCCGGAGGAATGGCGATGGTTACGGTTTGGCGAGGACGAAATCTTCCCTGTCCCTGGCACCGAGGGCATGGAGTCTGAATAATGAATCCCCGACCCCGGCAGGTAGCACAGACCAGACCAATCTCTTCCTCCCGCCAGAGGTGTTTGATAACCCCTTGGCCCTGACATTCTGGGCAGGAGAGCCTACGCCCTCCAAGATCTTCGCCTGTTCCGTCGCAGGCGGGGCAAGTGATTTCGGCCCCGAGCACCAAAACCTCCTTGGTGGCTCCTAAGGTAGCCTCTCGGAAAGAGACCTCTAAAAAGTGGACAGTTACGGCCTCGCTTCCGGGGGGTGGTTCTCGGAGATGTTTTTTGAGATATTGATAGGCCTCCAGGATAGCCTGAAACTCCTTAAGGGCCCGGGGGTCGGGATTGACATCTGGATGATAACGACGAACCAAACGCCGAAAGGCCCGGCGGAGGTCGCTAAGGGTAGCATTCCGTGAAAGCCCTAAAAGGCGATAGGGATCCTCATTCATGAAATCTCTCCCCTTTTCTAGGGGCCAACTCTATCAGAAATCACCCTCTCTTCAAACAGGAAGACCCACCAATCTACATCTAGGTAGTTTCTCCTAAGAAGAAGCTTTTAATTACTATTGTCTATAAACCGATAATTATAAGCAACCAGAAAAATGGTAGCACCTGGGCTACAAGAGAAACTGCGGAGGCGGAGATGAATTTTAGGCACCGTCTTTTTCTGACGGGCAGGTTTTCTTTGATACCTTTATTAACGTTTGTAGGGCTAATTATGGCCTGCTTTCTTGTTTACCGGGGAAGCCATCAGGTGGCCAGCCGGATCTCGGAGATCCAGTCCCGGCATCTTGAGGTTCTGGGTCTTCTCTCCTCTCTGGAGAAGGACATCATTCAGATCCAGCAATATTTGACGGATGTTTCGGCCACTAGAGGACAGAATGGCCTTCAGAAAGGCTTTCTTATGGCCGAAAGGCACTATCGCGATCTTCAGCGCCGTCTAGATACCCTGGAGAGGTTGTGCCGCCTTCAGGGTGACCAGACCTGTCTGCAGACGGTAGCGGAATTAAAGGAAGAAGTCCCTCCTTACTACCAGACCGGGCGGCTCATGGCCCGACTTTACGTTCAGGCCGGGCCGGAGAAGGGTAATCCCCTGATGATTCGTTTTGATGAGGCCAGTCAGAGGCTTACCTCGGCCCTTAGGTTCCTTTTAAACTCGGAGAAGAAGAGGCTTCTTCAAGGTCTTGAGGCCAGCAAGAGGGCCACAGGCAGACTAAAGCTCTTGGTGGGTGTGCTTGTGGGGGCTCTACTGGTCTTTTTTACTGGTTCGGCCTTCCTTTTCTCTCGGCAGCTCTCGCAGGGCCTCCGTCAGGGGGTGAGTTTAGCGGCGACCATGGCTCAGGGAAGGCTAACGGGGTACCTTCCCGTAAAGGGTCGAGACAAATTGGGAGAACTAGCCCGGGCCCTCAATAGCGTAACCTACAGCCTGGGTCAGGCCCTTTTGACCCTCAAGGTTCAGGCGGACTCCTTTGAAGGGGCGGCCAAAGTCCTGAAGGATGCCGGAGAGCAGGTCTCTTCGGAGGCAGTTAACCTAAGGGAGACTACCAAAGAGGTTTTTCAGGCTACGGATCAGGCCTCGGAAAATCTGGCTACCGTAGCTTCGGCCACCACGGAGATGGCCACTGCGGCGGAGGAGATTGCTCAAAACATCGCCCAAACGGCCAGGATGATTGAAGAGACCACCACGGCCACTCAAAAGGCCAGAGAGCTTATCGACAGGCTGGGTCAAGGCTCAGAGCGGATCGAATCCATCATTAAGGTTATAGATGAGATTGCCGAGCAGACCAATCTTTTGGCCCTAAACGCCACCATTGAGGCGGCCCGGGCCGGGGAGGCCGGCAAGGGCTTTGCCGTGGTGGCCGGCGAGGTCAAGGAGCTGGCCAGACAAACAGCTGAAGCCACCAAGGAAATTGGTCAGATGATCCGGACCATTCAAGAAGAGACCCGGGAGGCCGTAGAATCCGTTCGTCATATTGCTCAAGCCATTGATCAAGTGAACGATTTGGCCGGATCCGTGGCCACGGCTTCCGAAGAGCAAACCGCCGTAGTCTCTGAAATAGACAAGAGTATCAATCTTTCGGCCCAAAGAATGAAAGAGGTAGAGGAGGCCATAAAGGGGCTGGTGTCTCAGGCCGAGGACTTTGCCCGGCAGGCCCAGATAGTTATGGTCTCCCAGGAGGCCGTCTCAGAAATGGTTTCTGAAATTCGAGCACTGGCGGCCCAATATGAGATAGATCCTCAGGCTATTGAGGCTGCCGGAGAAGGGGTGGACGACTATGTTCGCCTCAAGGCCGTGGTGCTTCAGCACTTTCAGTGGCGGGAAAAGGTTTTGGGCGCTCTCCTCAAAAGAGAGATCCCCGAGGTGGAGCGAGATCCAAATCGTTGCGGGTTGGGAAGGTGGTTAAGGGAGCTTCATCCTACTCCGGCCCAGCAGAAGGTACTGGAGCGGCTTATCCCGGCCCATGAGCGTCTTCATCATTCGGTAGAGAAGATAGAGGCCCTCATCCGGGAAAAGAGTGATCTTCAAAAGCTCCTTCTTTTTCTGGAGAAGGAGATCAACCCTCTTTTTAGGGAAGTCCTCGGTAATCTCAAGGAGCTTATGGACTTGGCCCGGCAGAAGACGGACCGCTGAGAGGCCTTCTTCATTAAAAATTGCTCTGTCAGGCTGAAGGCAATTAAAGCATTTGACAGAGGGGGTCTATTTTTGCTTTAAGGTCCCTGTGCTTGAGCGAGTGGCCTCTCTGGAGGAGAAGCTAGGCTATCGATTTCGGGACCCCGCCCTTCTGCTTACGGCCCTTATTCACCGCTCTTACCAGGGTGAGCGTCCAGAGGGACTTGCCTATCGTGATAACGAGATCCTGGAGTTTCTGGGCGATGCCGTGCTCGACCTGGCCATCAGCCAGATGCTGGTCATTCGATATGGCGACAGCTACCGAGAAGGAGATCTGTCTAGAATGAGGGCCTATCTGGTGAATGAGGAGCGTCTCTCCCGGGTTGCCTCCCAGTTGGGCCTGGGGGAGAGCCTTCTCCTGGGGCGGGGAGAAGAGCTTACGGGTGGTCGTCAGAAACCCTCTATCCTTGCTGGGGCATTGGAGGCGGTAATTGGCGCCATTTTTCTTGATGGAGGCTATGAGCCGGCCTACAGCTTAATTAAGCGCCTGTTTTCCCGCCTGGTGGGTCAGGCTGCTCGCTTGGGCCTGCGGGCAGACTACAAAAGTCTCCTCCAGGAGCTCACCCAAGCCCTTGAGAAGGCCGCCCCCAGTTACGAAGTGGAAGCCTCTCAGGGGCCGGATCACGCCAAGGTCTTTACCGTGGTGGTGAAACTGAAGGGGCGGCCCCTGGCCCGGGGGCGGGGCCGCAGCAAGAAGGAGGCCGAACAGGAGGCGGCCAAAAAGGCCCTTCGTCTCTTAAAAGAGGGCTCTTCTGCGCCTTAAAGTTTAAACTGTGAAATCTGTCTTCCCATCCTCTGGGAATACTCTGAGAGCTGTTGGCTACTTTTCTGTATTTTGTCCATTTCTCTGGTAATGAGATCAACGGCCTCCTGAAAGACGGGAATGGAGCGCGAGAGTCGCTGAGTGGCCTCCGAAACGGCCGTCATGTTCTCGTTTATTCCTGCTGCGGTGGCTGTCTGTTCCTCCACGGCCGCGGCAATGGTGCTGGAGGCATCGTTTATCTGTCCGATTACGGTGGCGGTCTCTTCCATGGAGAGAATCACCCTTTTGATGGCCTCCTGAATGGCATAAATCTTCTGACCAATCTCCTCGGTGGCCTTGGCCGTTTGTCTGGCCAGCTCCTTGACCTCGCCGGCCACCACGGCAAAGCCCTTGCCGGCCTCCCCGGCCCGGGCCGCCTCAATGGTGGCGTTTAGGGCCAAAAGATTGGTCTGCTCGGCAATAGTCCCGATAAACTTTAGCACTTCACCAATTTCTCGCGAGCCAGTTTCCAGCTCCTGGATTATTTGATGGACCATTTCTACCCGTTCTTGGGCCTGATGAGAGACTTTGGCCGCCTCGGAGGTGTGAGTAGATATCTCCACGATGGCCCGCTTCATCTCTTCCATCATCTGTTTTACCTCACTGGCCTCCTGGGCCAGGGATTGGCTGTGGCCGGAGAGGTTTTCCGTCTGCTGGTTAAGGAGAGAGGCTCCCTGGGCTAGTTGTTCAGCTGTCTGGGAAAGCTCCGTGGAGGCCGTTTCCAGCCCCTGGACGTTTTCTTTGTTTTCTTGCAGGAGCAGGCGGATTTTAGCCAAAAAGTCGTTGAAGGCCCGCGCCAGGGAACCTAGCTCGTCTCCACTGGAGACGGCCAATTTTTGGGATAAATCAAGCTCTTTTGCCCGAAGGGCGATCTCACTGACTACAGAAAGTATTCTCCGGGAAAGCCTCCAGGAAATAGCTACTAGGGTAAGAAGGGTTATAGCTGAGGCCAGCCCCATAATGGTGACCAGACCTCTAATGGTCTGCCGCAGTGTGGCTAACTTCAGGCTTTCATCATAGCCGATGACCAGAGCGGCCTGGGTGTTAAGGGGGACTATTCTTATCGCCCGGGATCCAAGCCGAAGCCCTCTTTGGGTAAGGGAGGAGAGTTTGGCTGGCAGGTCCTTAAAGGCCTCAGAAGAGGTTTGTCCCCCCAGAAGGATCTTTCCTTTTTTCTGGACTACCCAGGCAAAGTCAACCTGCCGGGAACTTCCTTTCACCTTGGTGAAAAGACTCTCTGGAGAAATAAGAAGGACAATCACTCCGGCCCAGTCGCCATTGTATTCTACCGGCTGAACGACTTCTAAAACCAGCCTTTCCCCCAGAAGGTCAAACCCGGATGTCTTTTGATGCCCCGTTAGGGCCCGGGAGATGAGGCTTCCCTGGATCGGCCCCTTTTTAAGGGCGGAGTTGGTGCTGTAGATGAGGCTTCCTTCGGAATCTAAAAAGACTATCTCGGCCTGAAGAATCTGCTGTTGCTTGAGCCCCTTAAGGAGAGGGCCGGCCAGTTTGCCCAGGAGAGAGGTGTCTTTAAGGGCCATACTGAACTGGAGGTCTGTATTGTTGGCCAGATTCTCCGTAATTAATCCCCCAATGGCCAGGGTTTCCCGGCCCTCTTGGAGAACTTTTTTCTCCAGATTAATCAGCTCTTCTTCTATTTCTCGAAGGCCATTTTCCCTAATGAATCGATACACCCAGATGGTGGTAAAAAAGTTTGCCACTATCATCAAGCCCACCAGGGGCAAAATAAGCTTGTAGCGCAAGGAAAGATTCTTAAAGAACATCTTTAACTCCTTCTTTCCGTCAGTTCCTTCTGTAATTATTTCACCGGAAAACTTACACTAATGGCCCCACGTAGCTCTCCTTCCTTGTAGCCCTCTTTTATTCGGCCGGCGATGTCCCTGCTACCTGCCGGCTCTCCATGACACTTCAGACAGGCCTTCTTGATATAAATAGGCCTTAGATAACGATATCGCCCCTTGATAAATTCCCCATATCCTTTGCCTTTGGGCCAACTGGGGGCCTCAAACATCTTGAGAACTTTTTTCTCAAAAGGGTCCGGTTGGTTATAAGCGTTTCGGTATTTGAAGGTGGTTTGTTTTATGAGGATGTTACAGCGCCCCTTTAGTATCTGACCGGTTTCGCGCCCAAAGACCGCTGGTATGTAGCCTTTAAATCCCTTGCCCGGCTGGTTAATACGCTTTTGATTCATCTTAACGCTCATCTTAGCCGCCTCGATTACCTGCTCCACAACGGCCCGGGTCTCGGGATCTAGTTGGGAGATGTCGTGTCCGGTCATCTCCTTGAATTTTTTTCTTAAGAGGCTTTCTACATATTCCGGGGTAAACCCCTTTTCTCCTTTGTTGGGATCGTTAATGATCTCTTGGTGTTGAGCAACAATGCCTCGACCGGCGACGATGATATCGGCGATATAACGGGCGATCATTTCGGCCTTCTCTCGAGGGATAGACTGACAAACTGAAGAGAAGGCCGGAATGCAAAATCCCAGACAAAAGACCGTTACCACCACCAGTTGCCGCAGACCTTTCATATAGACCTCCTTACAGCTATGGTTTCTGCTTTTTCCTTTTCGGTTCACTAACAAATTTGTTTAAATAAAAACCCCCATTGCCTTATAAGGAGTTTCCCCTATAAACAATGAAAAGAAAAAAACGATCTTTCCTTTCTGCGAGGCCTGCCCCCTTAAAGAGGCTCTTTTGGGGGTTTCACATTTCTTCTTTCTGGGCTATTTAAGGAAGGTCCTGGTGACTGTGGAAAGATCTCTATGGAGGAGGCTATAAATGGGCAAAAGCTATCAGATCGCTGTCATCCCTGGAGATGGCACGGGGCCTGAGGTTATTCGTGAAGGGGTCAAGGTCATTGAGGCGGCCGCAAGTCGTTTTGGTTTTTCTCTTAGCCTTAATTACTTCGATTGGGGAGGAGATCGTTACCTTAAAACCGGAGAGACCATCCCCGAGGGGGGTATTGAGGAGCTAAAACGGCACGATGCCATTTATCTCGGGGCTATAGGGCACCCAGACGTTGCTCCGGGGATCCTGGAGAAGGATATCCTCCTGCGGATTAGGTTTGAGTTAGATCAGTACATCAACCTCCGACCGGTCAAACTTTACCCTGGGGTCTGGACCCCCATTAAAGACAAAGGCCCGGAAGAGATAGACTTTGTCGTTGTTCGGGAAAATACCGAGGGCCTTTATGCCGGTGGTGGAGGCTTCCTGCGCAAGGGCACCCCACAGGAAGTGGCTGTTCAGGAGTCTATCAACACCCGTTTTGGGGTAGAGCGCTGCATTCGTTACGCCTTTGAGCTCTGTCGCAAGCGAAATAAAAAGAAGCAGCTTACCCTGGTAGGTAAGACCAATGTTCTTACCTTTGCCTGGAATCTCTGGGAGCGGACTTTTTATGAGGTGGCCAAAGAGTACCCGGATATAAAGCCGGATTACGCCCATGTGGACGCCACCTGTATGTGGTTTGTCAAGAATCCGGAGTGGTTTGATGTTATCGTCACCGACAACATGTTCGGAGACATCATCACTGACCTCGGGGCCATGATTCAAGGAGGAATGGGTATTGCCGCCGGTGGGAACATTAACCCTGAGGGGGTCTCCATGTTTGAGCCCATTGGCGGATCTGCTCCTAAATATACTGGCCAGAATGTGATTAACCCCTTGGCGGCTATCTGTGCTGGCATGATGATGTTAGAACATCTCGGAGAGGAAGAGGCCGCCCTGGCTATCGAGAAGGCAGTCATTAAGGTCTGTCGAGACCATCTTAAGAGTCTTTCGGCTGGTAAGATGGGCTACACCACCCAAGAGGTGGGAGATCTGGTGGCCAAGTATACTACGGAGGACGTAGAGCTTTAAGGAGGAGGCATGGCCAAGGAATTTAATGTCGCTGTCGTCGGCGCTACCGGGGCCGTAGGGCGAATGATGCTCCGGGTCCTTGAGGAGCGAAACTTTCCTGTAAGATCCCTTAAGCTCCTGGCCTCAGAACGCTCTCGGGGAAAGCGTCTTCCCTTTAAAGGAGAGGAGATCCCGGTAGAGGTGCTGACCAAGGATTCTTTCTCCGGGATCGACATCGCCCTCTTTTCAGCCGGGGCCAGTCGGAGTTTGGAATTTGCTCCTGTAGCGGCTGAGTCGGGGGCGGTAGTGGTGGACAACTCTAGCGCCTGGCGGATGGACCCCGATGTCCCCCTGGTGGTCCCCGAGGTTAACCCTCAAGATATCGCTGATTATAAAAAGAAAGGAATCATTGCTAACCCTAACTGTTCCACTATCCAGATGGTGGTTCCCCTTAAACCCCTCCACGAGGTTGCCCGGATAAAACGAATCGTTGTTGCTACCTATCAGGCTGTCTCTGGAGCTGGTCAGAAGGCCATAGACGAATTGGTCGCCCAAACCAGGGCCTGGTGTCAGGGAGAACCTCTTCCTGAGCCCCGGGTCTTTGCCCATCAGATCCTCTTTAATGCCCTACCCCACATAGATGTCTTTTTAGAAAACGGTTACACCAAAGAAGAGATGAAAATGGTCAAAGAGACCAAAAAGATTATGGGAGATGAAAATATTGCCGTTACGGCTACGACGGTAAGAATTCCGGTCTTTTATGGTCACTCAGAGGCCGTAAATCTGGAGTTAGAAAAGAAGCTTTCCGCCCGCGAGGCCAGGGATATTCTTCTTCAGGCTCCTGGAGTAGTGGTTGTCGATGACCCGGATAACCAGCGTTATCCCCTGGCTATAGAGGCCGAGGGTCGTGATGAGGTCTTTGTGGGGCGTATCCGGGAGGACGAGTCAGTGCCAGCCGGTTTAAACCTCTGGATTGTCGCCGACAATCTCCGCAAAGGGGCGGCCACTAATGCCGTCCAAATCGCCGAGGTCTTAGCCAGGGAATACCTTTAAACGAGGCCGTGGGGCCCTTAAGGAGGGGCCCCTTTTAGCCTCAGGCGCCGGCCTCGGCGGCCTCTTCGCCACCGCTTAGGCCGATCTCCTCATCAGTGAGATAGCAGGCCGGGTCTGGGGCCCAAAGATCACCGGTGACCGCTTCGGCCCGAACTCGGAAGTTACCTCCACAGATGTCCAGCCAACGACATCGGGCACAGCGGCCCTTCACATAGAGCTTTTTGTTCTTGAGTTTGGCCATCAAGGGGTTGGAAAGATCCGTCCAGATCTCAGAGAATGGCCGCTCTCTAACATTTCCAAAGGAATAATGGCGCCAGAACTGATCGGCGTGCACTTCGCCGTCCCAGGAGACACAGCCAATGCCTCGACCGGAATTGTTTCCCTCATTCATCTTAAGGAGCTCCAGGACCTCTGCGGCCCGGGGATGCCCCTCTCGGAGCATGCGAAGGTAGACATAAGGTCCATCGGCATGGTTGTCTACCGTCAGAACCTCTACTTTGTGACCTTTATCGTGAAGTTGTTTGGTTCGGTCGATGATGTAGTCTACCACCTTACGGGTTTCCTCATGAGAAAGATCTTCTTCTACCAAGCGGCTACCGCGACCAGCATAGACTAGATGATAAAAGCAGATCCGAGGAATTTCTTCTTCTTCGACCAAATCAAAGACGGCCGGGATTTCTTTGGCGTTAAGACGGTTAATGGTAAAACGAAGTCCAACTTTTATTCCCGCTTCCTTGCAGTTACGCACGGCCTGAATGGCCGCATCAAAGGCCCCTTTGACACCTCGAAAGCGGTCATGGACCTCCCGCATTCCGTCAAGGCTGATTCCTACATAGGAAAGACCGAAATCTTTTAGCCGGGCCGCAACCTTCTTGTCGATGAGAACACCGTTGGTGGAGAGAACAGCCCTCATGCCTTTGCCCACAGCGTACTCAATAAGGTCAAAGATGTCCTCCCGCATAAGGGGCTCTCCTCCAGAGAAGAGAACCACCGGACAGCCAAATTGTGCCAGATCATCAAGGAGACGTTTGCCCTCTTCGGTTGTTAGCTCATTGGGGGCCCCGGCCTCGGTAGCCTGAGCATAACAGTGAACACAGCGCAGATTACAGCGCCTGGTAACATTCCAGACGACTACCGGCTTTTTGTCTTCGGAGAACTGAAGGAGATGTGAAGGTAATTTTTTAGCCTTGCGGCCATACCGCAGGGCATCAGAAGGCTCTACTGTTCCACAATAAAGTTTAGATATGCCGATCATCTTGGCCTCCGTTCTAGAGAAATAAGAAACTTTCTTAATTGGGCCAGGATCTCCGCCCGGTCGAGGGAAAGGGCCAGACACTGATCACATCCGGCTGCTCGGGCCTGATTTCTGGTCTTAAGGTCCAAATCACAGATGGCCAAAACAGGGATGTTTTTGGTCTCAGCGGCGCCTTTAAGCAGGACGGCTAACGATAGACCATCTATAAGAGGTAGTCTCTGAGAGAGAACAATTAAGGCTGGCTTTTTGGCTACAGCTAGATCCAGGGCTTCTTGGCCATCTCCGGCCTCGATTACCTCACAGCCCAGTTCTTCCAGGATATCTCTCAGTCTGGCCCGAGACCAGTCAGCCTCGGTGGCTACCAATACCTTGGTCATGTCTGAATAGGGCGAAAGGCCTCTTTTATCAGACGGTTTATATAGTGCTCCGGGTTGTGGACGGCCTCTTCCACGATAACAAAGGAATCCCGCCCTGTTCGCTCCTGAATAAGCCGCAACCCATATTCCAAGATGTTAAGGAGCCGGTCGCAGAGGGCATAGGTTCCCTGGCCCTCTGTAAGGCCTCGACGGACGATTTCGTTGGCTGCCTCATCAGAGAAGACGATTTCCAGCCCCGAGCGTCTCTTAAACGAGCGCTCAAAGTTGCGGATTTGCTTGAGAAGAAGGACAAATTCTTCGGTGGCAGTGTTGATGTCCAGATCCTCCTGGCGTGAGAGGAGGGTTATCAACTCTAACCGACTCTCCGAGAGAGAAAGCCCTAGGTGCTCAAAGAAGGCCGCCTTCTTTTGCCGGACAAATTCTTTAAGTCGGGCCAGCTCCTCCTCCAGGGCCCTTTCGAATCTGGACTTAAGCTCTGGAGAATTGGGGTTATCAAGGACATATTTCAACCAGCCCCAGGGATCATCTACCAATTCTGGAGTGACCACTAGCTGTCTGATATTCGTGGAAGGCAGAGTTTTTTCAAAGGGCAGGAGGGCCTTTTCGGTTACCCGGACAAGGGCCCTAGCCCCTGTCTTCTCCGCCGCCGCCTGTCGGGCCAGTTCAGCCAGAGCCTGATCTTCAAAAACCAGGTCAATCCCATAGGCCCGAAAGTCCTGTTTCTTGTTGACCACCACGGTGCTGTTGGGATTTTTGAGAATCTCGTAAAGATCCGTCTCCTTAAGTTCATCAAAGACGGCAATTACCGGTAGCCGGCCAATAAATTCGCTCTCAAAACCATATTCAATGAGGTCTTCAGCCCGAACATACCGGAGCCAATTTTCCTCTTCTTGGCTTTTAAGCTCGGCCCCGAACCCTATTCCCTGGCGACAGAGGCGGCGCCGGATGATATCCGAGAGCCCGTTAAAGGCTCCACTGACAATAAAGAGGATATGTCGGGTATTAATGGTTCGCTTTTGGCGTTTGCCGGTACGTCGATAGTGTTCAATAGCCTCAATTTGACTTATGGGATCATGGGGAACCCGAAGGTCCACCTCTGTTTCTTCCATGGGTTTAAGGAGGGCCCTCTGGACCCCGGTGCGAGAGACATCGGGCCCGATAAGCCCCTGACTGGCGGCGATCTTGTCTATCTCATCCAGGTAAACGATGCCAAACTGGGCCTTTTCCAGGTCTCCGTCGGCCTCTTGAACTAAATCTCGGATGAGATCCTCCACATCGCCCCCTACGTAGCCTGTCTCGCTGAACTTGGTGGCGTCAGCCTTAACAAAGGGAACCCCTATCTTGCGGGCGATGAGTTTCACCATAAAGGTTTTGCCCACTCCGGTGGGGCCAATCATAATGATGTTGTTTTTTATCCCCCCGATGGGATTGTAGCGGCGACGCTCCCGAAGCAAATATTTGATACGATTGAAGTGGGTGCAGATCTTGGTGGCCAGGATAGCCTTGGCTTCGTCTTGGCGGATAATGTGTTCGTCTAGATAAGCAGCCAGCTCCTGGGGCTTAAGATCGAAGTTGATCAGCTCTCGACCTGGATACCGCTCCCCGCTTTCTCGCCCACCACCGGCTCGGGGAAAGACCACTTGAGATGCTAGTCTCACTTTGTCTCCATATTTTTGAGATAAGTGGTCATGGATTTTCTCTTCCAGATCCGCCCGCGGAGGTTTTCCAGAAAATTCGCCATCCATGACCTTAAAGGGTTATCTTACTGGGTTGAAGGGCCTATTTCAAGGTAATTGGGAAGTCTGAGCCTTTTCTAGTAACTCTTTGGCCTCAATGATAGTCTTTGCCAGTTCGCCGATCTTCATGCGCCGCCGCCGGCTTTCTTTTTGGAGAAGCCTCATCGCTTGGGCCTCTTTTAGCCCTAAAGTGTCCATCAGAAGGCCTTTGGCCCGTTCTACCAGTTTGCGGGTAGCTAGCTCTTCAGAAAGGTTTTCCACTTCGCCGGTAAGCTCTCGGAGGCGGGAGGCTATCTCGTAGGCCAGCTCCACCGCCGGAATAAGATCATCGATGATTACCGGTTTAAGGAGATAACCCAGCACCCTGGCCTCCTTGGCCCGGCGAATGAGATCCTGATCTGCAAAAGCGGTTACCAAAACAATAGGGGTGAAGCGCTCTTTATTGATGCGCCGGGCAGCCTCAATGCCGTCTATCTCCGGCATGAGAATATCCATAATAATAAGGTCCGGCTTTAGCTTTCGAGCCAGTTCAACAGCCTCAAGGCCATTGTGGGCCACCCCCACAACCTGGTAGCCGGCATCGGTTAAAAGAACCTGAAAGGCAGAGGTAATGGTTTCTTCATCGTCGGCGAGAAGAATCTTTATTTTTTGGAAAGCAGGTGGGTCAGACAAGCAGAAAAGCCTCTTTAGAGCTTTAATTGATGGCTGGGGGACAGGGATTCGAACCCCGACTAGCAGATCCAGAGTCTGCCGTCCTGCCGATTAGACGATCCCCCAGCAGTTAACCAGACGAGGTCAATTTTAACCAGCGGTAAATAAGGCGTCAAGCAGTAGAGGGTTGCTCTATAAGAAATCGTTCCAGCTCTTTGAGGTCTTGGCAGAGGATATCGGGCTGTCCCCGGGCCGGTAAGGTGGCACCATAAGGGTTTTTACCGGCCCGGCGATTCAGCCAGACCGTGGTTATTCCCAGCCGAGAGACCGGTACAATGTCGTGATAGTGGCTTTGAGCTACGTGCCAAATCTCTTCTTTAGGAAGGCCTATTCTCTTTAGGGCCAGGGTGAAAATCTCAGGGGCGGGTTTATAGGCTTTGGCTTCTTCGGCCGTAATCAGCCAGTCAAACTCTACTCCCATCTGCCGGACAGAGGCGGCCAGAAGATCCCGATCAGTATTGGAGATGATGGCCAGGAGAAATCCCCTTTCCTTTAAGCGCGGAAGGACCTCGGCTACATCGGCAAAGACTGGCCAGTGAGGAAGAGACTCAACGAAGACCCACTCGAGTCTCCGTCCATCAAGGCCTAAACTTTGGGCCATACGTTGGGCTACGGCCCGAAGAATCTCCTTATAGGGGCGGAAGATCCGTTCTTCCTCGGCCTCTACTCGGGCATAAAGACCCAAAAGTTCTTCTGGCTCCGGAGCACCGGGTTTTAGAAAGGGGGAGAGGGCCTGAAGGATTCCCTTCTCCCAGTTAATTAGGGTGCCGTAGCAATCAAAGGTGAGCACCTTAGGATAATTCATCAAAGAGGCCCTCTTTCTCTGGAAGGTCTTCCCGATAAAAGACATTCACTGTAAGGCCCAGTTCTTCAAGCTGGGCCATCAGGAGATCGAGCTGATGAAGACGGACCGGATTTGCCTCGGCCCAGGCCGGGACCTCTATGTCTATAATAAATTTTCCTTTCTCCTTGCGGGCCGAGACCCTGAAGATAAAGCCCGGCGGTAGCCCTCGAACTTTTTCTTTAAGCCAGCGTTTTATCCGGTTGCGGAGGGCCTTCTCCGGTCGAGAGTCAGAAAGAGTCCGCTGAAGCCAAGGCTTCAGGGAGCTTAGGTTCCCTTTTTCCCGTAGATTCATGTTTCTTTTGGTACCCCCCCTTGATGGCCCTGTAAACCTCTTTAAAATGCGCGCAGGGAGGGATTTGTTTTGAAAAAGCGAGATTTTGAGGCCCTCTATGGCCAGATTCCAGAAGCGGCGGCCATTTTTGAAAAATGGATTTTGATCTACGCCAACCAGGCCTTTCGAGAACTGTTCCGTCTTTCCGGAGATCTTGATCTTTCCTGGGCCAGGCTCTTTCCCTTCAGCCCCCAGGGTTATGGAATTTTTGAGATTCCGGCCATGAGACCCGATGGTTCTACCTTTGAGGCCGAGGTGGTGGTCATGCCATGTTTGGGCTCTGAAGGTTTCCTCCAGCAGGTGCTGGTGCGAGATATTAGCTACCGTCTTTCTTGTGAGGAGAAGCTAATTCAGAATGAACGGCTGGCCGCCATGGGGAAGCTGGCTGGTGAGATCGCCCACGAGATAAATAATCCTCTGGGGGGCATTTTGCTTTACAGCAAACTTCTCAAAGAAGATTTGGGCCCCGAGAGCCCTCTGCTGATAAATGTGGAGAAGATCATTAAACTAGCTACCCGCTGTCGGATTATTGCCAAAGGGCTCCTTAACTTCGGCCGGCCAGAGTCTCAAGAGGAGACCCTGGTCAATCTCAACCAGGTCATTCAAGAAATGTTCTCCCTTATTGAGGATCATCGGCTTTTTCGCCAAATAAAGGTGACCAAGGATCTTTATCCCGCCCTTCCTTCTATTTTGGCCAACCGGAGTCAGCTGGAGCAGCTGGTCCTTAATCTTATTATCAATGCCGGAGAGGCCATGGAGGGAGCCCCCGGTGAGCTATGCCTGCGGACAGCCTTCCATCAGGATCGTTCAGAGGTGGAATTCTCTGTATCCGATACCGGAACGGGTATTCCGGATGATATCCTGCCCCGCATATTTGATCCCTTTTTCACAACCAAAAAGGGTGGTAAGGGAACAGGGCTGGGGCTTTCCATAAGTCATGGAATCGTCAAGGGCCATCGTGGTCGAATTGATGTGGAGACTTCTCCGGGTAAGGGAACGACCTTTCGTGTCTATCTCCCGGTAAGGGGGGTGCCCAAGGAATGGTAGAGCCCATGGGCAAAATCCTTATTGTTGATGACGATCCGGCCATCCGTGACGGGTGTTTCCAGGTCCTAACCCGCAGTGGCTATGAGGCGGAGATGGCTGCCTCGGGCAGTGAAGCTTTAGAGCTTCTGGATCGCTGGGAATTTGACGTCATTCTTCTGGATCTCAAAATGCCTGATATCCATGGTCTGGATCTCCTGCGCCAAATAAGGGAGCAGGACACTCAGGTCCACGTCATTGTCATCACCGCCTTCGGGACCGTGGAGAACGCCGTTCAGGCCATGAAGCTGGGGGCCTTTGACTTTTTGCCCAAACCCTTCGAACCAGAGGAGCTCCGTCTTCTTGTTCGCCGGGCCATGGAAGCCAAGCGTCTGGCCATGGAAAACCTCTATCTTCGCCAGGAGCTGGAGGCCAGGGCTGGAGAGACCCAGCTGGTGGGCCGGAGTCGGGCCATTCAGGAGATCATGAAAAAGGTGGCCATGCTGGCTCCTACTGATTCTACGGTTCTGCTTACCGGAGAGTCGGGGACCGGCAAGGGGCTTCTGGCCCGCAAGATCCACGAGATGAGTCCCCGGCGAGCCCATCCCTTTGTCACCGTGGATTGCTCTACCTTGGTGCCCACCCTTTTTGAAAGTGAGCTCTTTGGTCATGTCAAAGGGGCCTTTACTGGCGCTACCACCCATAAGGTGGGCAAATTTGAATTGGCCAATGGCGGAACCCTCTTCTTTGATGAGATTGGCAATATTTCCCTGGACATCCAGGCCAAACTGCTCAAGGCGGTAGAGGAGAAGGAGATCTCTCGAGTGGGTAGTCACCGGATGACCAAAGTAGATGTCCGGATCATTGCGGCCACCAATCAAGACCTTCGGGAGGCGGTAAAAAAGGGTACCTTCCGGGAGGATCTCTTCTATCGTCTCAATGTTGTGGCCCTGGAGCTTCCACCATTGAGGGATCGTCGGGAGGATATTCCCCTTCTGGTGGATTTCTTCTTGAGACGTTTTACGGAGAAGCATGGCAAGACGGTAGAGGGGCTGTCTCCAGAGGCCCTTGAGGCCCTTACGGCCTACGATTGGCCGGGCAATGTTCGGGAGCTGGAGAATACTATTGAACGTTTGGTCATTTTTGCCCGCAAGCCTCGTATAAGTTTGGAAGATCTTTATCTTGCCGGTTTTGAAGATCGAGGTGATCTCCTCCACGAAGTGGACGAGGATGACCTTTCTCTGGCGGCAGCCGAAAAAAGACATGTTCTTATGGTCTTAAAGCGTTGTCAGGGTAACAAAACTGTGGCCGCCCAACTTCTTAAGATCGATCGTAAGACCCTGCGAGAGAAGCTGAAGCGCTGGGGGGTGTAATTTGTCTGATAAGTCTTCGGCGGCCATAGTAGTCGAGGATCTGCGTAAGGACTATGGTCGAATAAAGGCCTTAAGAGGCGTAAGCTTTAGGGTAGAGTCCGGGGAGCTCTTTGCCCTTTTGGGGCCCAACGGGGCTGGCAAGACCACCACTATTCGTATCCTTACCGGCCTGACCAGGGCCACCTCGGGTCAGGCCTTTATTGAAGGGGTTTCGGTCTTTGAACAATCCCTAAAACTCAAGCGTCTCATTGGCCTGGTGCCCCAGGCTACCAATCTTGATTTGGAGCTCACCGTAGCGGAAAATCTTTTCATCCACGGTCTTCTTTACCAGCTGAAGCTGCCAGAGATTAAGAAGCGCACCCGGGAAGTCCTAGACTATATTGAGCTCTGGCCCCGGGCCCGTAGCAAGGTAAAGACCCTCTCCGGGGGGATGAGACGACGTCTTTTAATTGCTCGGGCCCTACTTCATCGTCCGCAGGTCCTCTTTCTGGATGAGCCCACGGTAGGGCTTGATCCTCACATCAGGCGTCGGCTCTGGTCTCTTATTAAACGCATTCAGCGTCAGGGAACAACCATTCTCCTGACCACTCACTACATTGAAGAGGCGGAGTTTTTGGCTGACAGGGTAGCCTTTATTGATTTGGGTAAGATAATCGTCTGCGATACCCCGGCCAATCTCATGGCCCGTCTGGGCCAGTTTGCCGTGGACTTTACCGATGAGCGAGGCCTTCACACCCGCTATTTTCAAGATCAAGATGCCGCTCAAAAAGAGGCCCTTGTCCTTTCGGGGCAGGGTTATGCAGTCACTATCCGACGGGTCAACCTGGAGGATGCCTTTGTCAGCCTTACCGGGAGGAAGGCGGCGTGAGGGGCTGGGTGGCTGTTTATCTGCGAGAGCTTTTAATCATCAAACATCGTCTCTGGCGTCTTTTGCTCTCTTTCGCCATCTCGCCGACCCTTTATCTTATCGCCTTTGGTCTAGGCATTGGACGAGATGTCCAGGTGGGTGAACGGCCCTATCTGGAGTTTCTTATTCCCGGCCTGGTGGCCATGAGTTCTATGGTGCAGGGGTTTGGTATCAATGTGGAGATAAACGTGGCCCGTTTTTATCTCAAGGTCTTTGAGGAGTTCCAGGCGGCTCCCATTGGCCCTCTGGCCTACGTTTTAGGAGAGGTGGCCACCGGTGTGACCCGATCCCTGATGTCTGTGGCCATTATTCTTCTTATTGCTGTACCGGCGGGAGTTGGTCTTTCCTTGGGAGTCTTTTTTTGGTTGGCAGTGGTCCTCAACTCAACCATCTTTGCTGCCTTGGGAGTGGCCTCGGCCATGCTGATCAAGAGCCATGCCGATCAGGCCTTGGTGACCAACTTTATCATCACCCCCATGGCCTTTCTCGGAGGAACTTTCTTTCCGGTGGAGAACATGCCTCATGTCGTCCAGTTTTTTCTCAAACTTTTGCCGCTTACCCATGCCTCAGCGGCCATTCGCCAGGTGGCCTTAGGAGGAGCCCCTCTTTTGGAAAGTTACTACATCCTGACGGCCCTCTGCCTAGCCAGCCTGGCTTTAGCCTACTGGTCGGTGGATAAGGCCAGAGATTAAAGGAGGATGTCTTGGTAAGGGTAAAGATCTGTGGCATTACACACTTAACCGATGCTCTGGCAGCGGTAGAGGCCGGCGTTCATGCCTTAGGTTTTGTCTTTTTCCCTCGTAGCCCCCGATACATAAGTCCTGATCGGGCCCGAGAGATCGTCTCCAGTCTTCCGCCTTTTGTGACTACAGTGGGAGTTTTTGTAGATGAATCTCCGGGTCACATAAAGGAGATCCTGGACGCCGTGGGTCTTGATCTGGTTCAGCTCCACGGTCAGGAGCCACCTGAAACCTGTAAAGCCCTTTTCCCCAGGGTTATCAAGGCCTTTCGCCTTAAGGGGCCCGAGGATCTGCCTCAGATTGAGGCCTATCGTCAGGTAGTTCGGGCCATTCTTCTGGATACCTATCGCCCGGGTATCCCTGGCGGCACTGGGGAGTGTTTTGACTGGCATCTGGCCTTATCGGCCAAGCCCTTTGGGCTTCCGTTAATTTTAGCCGGAGGGCTTGGTCCGAATAACGTCCGCCGGGCCATAGAAACCGTGGACCCTTATGGTCTTGATGTTAGCTCCGGGGTGGAGATTTCTCCTGGCAGGAAAGACCCTCAGAAGATAAAGGCCCTTATGGCCCAACTTTAGATGGCTATACTCTCTTTTATCTTTTGAAATTCCTGCCAAACTTTGATTATCAGCTGCAGAACTTTCTGGGGGCTGAGGTCAAATTTTTTCACCAAACGGTCATCAAGATGATAACGGAAGCCGTCGGCCCCAATCCCGATCCCCAGCTCTCGAAGAAAGATATCTGAGAGGGCCACCAAAGCCGACAAATCTGATTGGATGAAGAGGTCTGGATCATGATGTTCGCGGATAGCCCGGACGATTTCTTCGGGGAACTCCCAGCGCCGCAAAAGCTCGGAGCCAATGATGGCGTGATCCCCACCTAAGACCTGCCACTCAGCCTCGGTGAAGGACAGCCCCTCCTGGCTCATCTGGATAAGCTCTTCTCGGAAATCATGGACAAACAGATTAAGAACAATCTCGCCGATATCGTGAAGGAGTGCGGCGGTAAAAAGGGTGGCTCGATCGCTGAACCCCACTGCCTCGGCCAGAATCTGGCTGGCTACTGCCGCCCCCATGGAATGATCCCACAGCTCCTCTGGAGAAAGATCGTAGCCTTCTAGGGCCTGATTAAGATAGGGGGCGCTGCAGGAGAGCATGATGATTTTACGGATCTCTTCCTGCCCCAGGAGAGAAAGGGCCACCTCTAAAGAGGTGACCTTCTGGGCAGGCCCGAAATAGGCTGAGTTGCAATACTTGAGGAAATTAGCGGTAATGGCTGGATCGTAGCGGATAACCCTGGCCAACTCGGGAATGGTTGTCTTGGGATCATCCAGCATCTGGAGTACTCGATGAGCTATTTTGGGGAAAACGGGGACAACATCCAGCTTCTCGTAGATAAATTCAAGGATCATACCCTTATTTCTCCCTCACCCTTAAAGACAATGACCGTTTCCCCCTGGTCTATCTTAAGGCGAAGTTCGGAATTAAGGTGGCGGCCAAGGTGGGAATCAATAGGAGAAAATCCGGCCTTTTTAAGGGCTGTGGTTACGGCCTGGGCGTTTATGGCTCCTAAATCTAGGGCCTTGGGGGCGGAGAAGAAGCGTCCGGCTCCAGCCAGAACTATTCGCAGCTCCTTTAGGCTTGAGCCGGCTTCTTTAAGGAGAGAGAAAAGTTTTTTGAGGCCCGTATCTATAAAAAGCCCTTCCGGCCCTGGAGCCAGTGAGGCGGTAGGAGCAAGGGCGTGAAGAAGCCCCCCAACCTTTGCCTGAACATCATAGACGGCCACGGCCACTCCGGCCCCGATTGAAGGAGCCACCAAGATGTCTTCCTTTTCTTTACTTACGGCGATTTTACCTTTGGTGACCAGAATACGCCTCATGGCCCCTCCTTAGTCCTTATAGAAACTTATCGGCCGGCGGGCCACCTTCTAAAAAGTTACTTCCTCTTATTTTAAACCCTCTTCGGGTAAGAGTCGGTCAAGGCCGCCCATATAAGGCCTTAAGGCCTCTGGGACAATGACACTGCCATCGGCCTGTTGATAATTTTCTAAAATAGCCACTACGGTTCGGCCTACCGCCAGCCCGGAGCCATTTAGGGTGTGAACATATTGGGGTTTACTCTTCTTGTTTGAAGGCCGAAAGCGAATATTGGCCCGCCGGGCCTGAAAGTCCTCGAAGTTGCTACAGGAGGAGATCTCGCAGAAACGATTCTGGCCGGGGAGCCAAACTTCGATGTCATAGGTCTTACTGGCGGCAAAACCCAGATCGCCGGTACAAAGGATCACCACCCGGTAAGGCAGCCCCAAGAGCTGAAGAACTTCTTCGGCGTCAAGGAGGAGGGATTCCAGTTCCTCGTAGGAATGGTCTGGGTGGGCGAACTTTACCAATTCCACCTTATTGAATTGATGCTGACGAACAATTCCTCGAACGTCTCGTCCATGAGATCCGGCCTCGGCCCGGAAACACGGAGTGTAAGCGGTATAATAAAGAGGTAGAGCCTCTTCGGGAAGAATTTCATCCCGGTGAAGGTTTGTTACCGGGACCTCGGCGGTGGGCACTAAATAGTAGTCCCAACCCTCCAGTTTGAATAAGTCCTCTGCAAATTTGGGAAGTTGTCCGGTACCCCGCATGGAGTCAGCGTTGACAATAAAAGGTGGTAGAACCTCTCGATAACCGTGACGGGTGATGTGGAGATCGAGCATGAAGTTGATTAGGGCCCTTTCCAGCCGGGCTCCAGCACCCCTGTAGACCACAAATCGGGAGCCGGTGATCTTGGCCGCCCGCTCAAAGTCAAGAATTCCTAAAGCCTCGCCGATCTCCCAATGGGGTTTGGGTTGAAAGTCTGGAGGCTGAATATCTCCCCAACGCTTGACTACCTGGTTGTCTTCTTCGTCGTTTCCTGGGGGCACAGAATCATGAGGCAGATTGGGAATGGAGAGAAGACGGTCTCGAAGCTCTTTCTCTACCCTGGCGAGTTCCTCCTCTAAGGTCTTCATCCGGCCGGCCATCTCCTTTACCTGGGCCACCAACTCTGGAGCCTCCCGGCCCTGTCTTTTGGCTTGACCTACAGCCTGAGAGAGCTCGTTTCTCTTGGCCCTTAGGGCCTCCAGCTCCTTCAGGATCTCTCTCCGTCGACGATCGAGTTCCAGAATTCGATCAATGGGGTACTCTCCTCCTCGCAGAGCTAATCGGTTCTTAACCAGATCCGAATTTTCTCGGATAAAGCGCAGATCAAGCACGACGACCTCCTTCTTAAAGGGATTTTTCGCCCTTTGGGAGCTCCGTCTCTGACGGGCAAGTGATAGCAGATCCTTCCATGAGTTTCTGGTGGCTTCAAGCCCACTTTATGCTTTCTTGACAGCAAAAGCGGGACTATTATAGAGTTTCATTCTACAAAACTTCAAGGAAGATCCTCTGAGAGCCTGATGCCCACAAGCCTTTTAATGACCGAGAAGGAAATGTCCCGGGCTCTGTCCCGGATGGCCCATCAGATCATTGAGCGCAACAAAGGTTGTCAAGATTTGGTACTCATTGGCATCCGTACCGGAGGGGTTCCTTTGGCCTCCAGGCTTCAGGAGAAGATCCAGGAGATCGAGGGGCGACAGGTTCCCCTGGGCATCTTAGATATCACCCTTTATCGCGACGATTGGAGTCTGGCTGTTCAGCAACCAGTGGTTCGAGAGACTAAAATCCCCTTTCCGGTGGATAATAAAACCGTCATTCTGGTAGATGATGTCATCTTTACCGGTCGGACAGTCCGGGCAGCCCTGGATGCCCTTACCGACTTTGGCCGCCCTCGCCGAATTGAACTGGCTGTCCTGGTGGATAGGGGGCATCGAGAGTTGCCCATTCAACCAGATTACGTTGGCCTGACAGTAACCACCCTACCCGATGAACATGTCAATGTCCGGCTTCGAGAGATAGACGGCCAGGATGAGGTTGTCCTGGAGAGGCCTTCTTGATGCCCGATCATGTCCCGTCTGACCGAGATATCTTTGGTTGGCAAACTACGGACCAGGTGGTTGGGCAAAAGGATACTCTTTTTTAAAGAGTTACCCTCTACCCAAGACATTGCCCATCGTCTTCTCCGTTATGGGGAACTTTCGGGAACGGTGGTTTGGGCTGATCGTCAATCCTCCGGTCGAGGCCGCCTGGGACGATCCTGGTTTTCTCCCCCCCATCGGGGGCTCTATTTCTCCTTTCTTCTGAAGGACATCCCCGAGGAGGACCTGCCCCGTTATGGTCTGGCTACCGCTTTAGGAGTGGCCCGGGCCCTTGAGTCCCTGGTGGGTGTTCCCGTTCACCTCAAGTGGCCCAACGATATTCTCCTTCAGGGGCGTAAACTGGTGGGTATCCTGGTGGAGGCTGGAGCCGGGGGAGCGGTGATCGGCATCGGGATCAATGTCTCCCACCGCCGTCAGGAGCTTCCAGAAGAGATTCGTAAAAAGGCCACTTCCATTCTGGAGGCTACCGGCCTTAAGCCCTCTCGGGCCCGGCTCCTACGCCATATCCTGGAGGCCCTAGAGCCCCTTTATGAGGGCCTTCCTCATGAAAGATGGTCCGAGATCCTTACCGAGTGGCGCCAGCGGGATATAACTTATGGCGCTCGGGTAATCTTGGTCTCCGGGGGGCGGCGTCATAAGGGAGTGGCCCTGGGGCCGGACGAGGAGGGGTTTTTGGTTTTTAAGGAGCCTTTAGGGAAACTACGCCGCCTTCATTCAGGAGAGATTCTCCTTTGGGAGGCTTATGCCCGCCGCTAGGCCGAAGATTCTCATTACTATGGGGTGTCCGGCCGGTATTGGTCCGGAGATCGTCCTCAAGGCCCTGGGGCATCCGGAGGTCTACGACTGGTGTCGTCCAGAAGTGGTAGGCGATGAACTCCTGCTTAAAGAGACGGCCAAGAGGCTTGGTCTTCCCTGGCCTTCGGTACCCATTCATTCTCTGACCAATCTAAAGGGAGTTCGTCCGGGTCGTCCCTCGGCCGCAACCGGACAGGCCAGTTATCTTTACGTCACCTGGGCGGCTAGAGCCTGTCTTCAGGGAGAGGCCGAGGCCATGGTTACCGCTCCTATCAGCAAATGGGCCCTCAGCTTGGCCGGAGTTAAGGAGCCGGGGCATACAGAGATCCTGGCCCGCCTGACAGGTTGCACCCGTTTCGCTATGATGATGGCCGGCGAGCGCCTCCGGGTGGTTCTGGCTACCATTCATCTGGCCCTCTCTCAGGTGCCTCAGACCTTGTCTCTGGAGGGCTTGGGGGAGACTATTTGTCTGGCTTATGAAGCCCTTAGGAGGGATTTCGCTATAGATCATCCCCGCTTGGCCGTGGCCGCCCTTAATCCCCATGCCGGAGAAGAGGGGCTTTTTGGCGATGAAGAGAAGCGTATTATCCAGCCGGCTATTGAGCTGGCCCGGGCCAAAGGGATTGAGGCCTCGGGCCCTTATCCGGCCGATAGCCTCTTTTACCGGGCAGCCCAGGGAGAGTTTGATCTGGTGGTGGCCATGTATCACGATCAGGGGCTCATTCCCTTCAAACTCCTCCATTTTCGTGACGGGGTAAACATAACCATCGGACTGCCCCTTATTCGTACCTCCGTGGACCACGGTACGGCCTATGACCTGGCTGGCTCCGGTCAGGCAGATGAATCAAGCCTTCTGGCGGCCATAAAGCTGGCGGCAATAGCCGCCAGGAACCGGGGCCGTGATGTTTATGGCCAAGATACGTCTTTTCAAGGTTAGACAGCACAATCTCAAGGGCTTTGACCTGGAAATCCCCCGGGAGGCCGTGGTGGTTATCTGTGGCCCTTCTGGCAGCGGGAAGTCTTCCCTGGCCGTGGATGTTCTCTATGCCGAAGGAAGACGGCGCTACCTTGAGGCCCTCGGCCTTTCTCGGGAGGCGGAATTCCGAGAACTTGAGCCTCCGGATATGGAGTCTGCAGAGGGAATTCCGGCCCCGGTGGTTGTGACCCAGGGAGTCCCCTCCGGGGGGCGGCGCTCCACCGTAGGAACAATTAGCGGACTCTATGATCTCTTGCGACATATTTTTGTCTGGGCGGGAACCGCCCGCTGTCTTACCTGTGGTCAGGACCTTCTCCGAATGACTATCGACGAAATGGTGGCCGAGGTTCTGCGGTTGCCTTCGGGGACGAAGCTAGAGATTCTGGCCCCCCTAAAGGTGCAGGGAGATCTGAAGACTTTGGCCCGAGGGCTTTTGAGGGAAGGTTATCCGCGGATTCGGGTGGGGGAGGAGCTTTATGATCTCTCTGAAGAGCTTCCCTCTGATCTTAAGACCCGGGAGTTCCGGGTGATCATTGATCGCCTGGTCATCAAGGAGGGAGTAAAGACCAGACTGGCAGAATCTTTGCGTCTGTCCCTAGAAATTTCACAAGGATTTGTAGAAATTTTGCCTCTGAATAAGCGGCCTTTATATCTGAGCAGTCGTTGGACCTGTCCCCGCTGTCTGAGCCCCTTTCCAGAGGTGCTTCCGGCCCTTTTCTCCTTTAACCAAGCCTACGGGGCCTGCCCCAGATGTAAGGGTTTGGGGCTGGAGGGCCAGGATGTCTGCCCTCTTTGTCAGGGAAGACGTCTTTCACCAGCGGCCCTTTCAGTCTATCTGGGATCCAAAAATATCATTCAATGGACCAGCCTCCCCCTTTCAACTTTGGTTGAATCTCTCTCCAAGACCCTTCCAGAAATAAAAGGGGAAGTGCGCCGAGAGGTCACCAGGCGGTTGATCCAGGTCCTGGACAGACGGCTGGCCCCTTTTGTTGCTGTAGGCCTGGGCTATCTCTCTCTCCTGAGACCCCTTGACCAGCTCTCTCGGGGTGAGCTTGGACGCCTTAAGCTGGCCTCAGCCCTGGGGGAACAGCTGGCGGGAGCTCTTTTTATTCTGGATGAACCCACCGTAGGCCTTTCGTCCAAAGAGCAGGCGACTCTCCTCGAGCTTATCAAAAGTCTTAAGGCCTCAGGAAACACCATAGTAGTGGTGGAGCATGAGCCATCTTTCATAGAGGCTGCAGACTGGGTTATCGAGCTGGGCCCCGGGGCCGGAGATCAGGGAGGAGAGCTTTTATACAGTGGCCCCCCTCAGGGCCTTAAGGATCACCCCGGCTCCCCTACGGGTAAAATCCTTCGGGACGGTCTTCTCTTGCCACCACTTCCCAGGTCGGCCTCCAAACAAAGCCTCTCTTTTTCGGGAGTCATCCATCGCAATCTCAAGAGGCTTTCTGTAGAACTTCCTATGGGAGCCCTGACGGCGGTGGTGGGACCATCAGGGGCCGGGAAGACGGCCCTTCTTGAGGCCATTGCTGAATCCCTTAAGACCGGAAACTATCTGGGCCCACCAGGCCTTAAGGGAATTCTGGTTGATCAAGCCCTTAAGGATGTCTCCCGCAGTTCTTTGCCGGTGACCTATATCGGGGCCTTTGATGAGATTCGACGTCTTTTTGCTCATCTGCCGGAGGCCAGGATGAGGGGCTACCGGCCGGGGCATTTCAGTCTTTCGGTTAAAGGTGGGCGTTGTGAGGCCTGTAAAGGGTTGGGCTATCAGGAGGTGGCTTTGGCCTTTATGCCTCCGGTGCGTTTAGTTTGCAGTGTCTGCCAAGGACGGCGTTTTAGTGGGGAAATCCTTGAGGTTCGTTATCGGGGGCTCTCTATCGCTGAGGTCCTGGATCTTTCGGCCACTCAGGCCGTCTCCTTCTTTGCCCGGGTGCCAGCTATCTGCGAAAAGGTCCGTCTGTTGGAGAGAGTTGGTCTTGGTTACCTAAGGCTCGGGCAGCCGCTTAACACCCTCTCTGGAGGAGAAAGGCAGCGCCTTAAGCTGGCCCGTTATCTAAAAGAAGCCAAGCCAGAACAGGTCCTCCTTCTGGATGAACCTAGTGCAGGTCTCCATCCCCAGGACCTGATTCCACTCCTTAAAGTCTTTGGCGAACTCCTGGAGGCCGGAACCACCCTCGTTTTAGCTGAGCATGATCAATTCCTCATTGATCAGGCCCACTATATTATAGAGCTTGGCCCCGGAGCAGGTGAACAGGGGGGTAAGCTGCTTAAGGTTCAGTCCTCTTCTATTTGAGTGGCCAGCATATCTAGAAAGAGGGTCAGATCTACGTTTTCCACCTGGATTTTTGCCGGAAGGTGAAGGGTGACCGGAGCAAAGTTGAGAATAGCTCTGATCCCCGCCCGGACAAGGTCTTCGGCTACCTGCTGAGCCACCTCTGGAGGGGTGGTAATGATGGCCATTTCGGCCTGGTGTTGATCGACAACATAATCCATCTGCTCTAAGGGGTAGATCATCACCCGATTTATCATCCGGCCGATTCTGTCTGGCCGAACATCAAAGGCGGCCACAAAACGGTAGTGGCTGTGGTTAGCTCCCCAGAAACGCAAGAGGGCTGTTCCCAGCTTCCCGACTCCGGCCAAAACCACCCGCCTTTCCTTATTCAGTCGGAGGATCCTTTCCAGGGCCACCAGAAGATCCTCAACCTGATAACCCAAACCTTTGATTCCGAAATGGCCAAAGTAGGCCAGATCTTTTCGAATCTGAGCCGGTGAGACCCCGCAGGCTTTGGCCAATTCCTCTGAGGAAACAAGCCTTTTTCGCTCTCCTTGCAGTCGCCGGAGCTCCCGAACATAGAGGCAGAGACGATAGAGGGCTATTTTGGAGATATGTAGACGTCTTGGAGTCATATAAATAAAAAGAGCTGCAGAACTTTCTCAGCCCTGCAGCTCTTTATTTTAGACGGGCTAATCTTCTTTAGCCAAGTCCCAGGGTGCTCAGGAACTTCGGCAGAACAGGGTTGGCGTAGAGGAGGATAAGGGCCACAACCAGAGCATAAATGGTCAGCGACTCGATGAGAGCCAGACCAAGGATCATGGTTACGGTGATCTTACCGCCGACCTCCGGATTGCGGGCAATACCCTCCGTGGCGCCACGGATACCATGACCCATGCCCACACCGCAGCCACAACCAGCCAGCCCGACACCCAGGCCAGCGCCCAGGCAGATGGCGGCAAAGAAACCAAAGCCAGTCCACATCTTCTCAGCGCCTTCGGCGGCAAAAGCCATAGAAGAAAGAACCAGGACAAAGAGAGCAGCTAAAGCCAGAGTCTTAAAACCTTTCATCTCTATCTACCTCCCAGAATTTTTTATCTCTATCCGATACTGAAAGGGGCGCTCCCAGCATCGGATATCATCAAAAGGTTTAATGGTGTTCCTCCACCGCCCCGGCAAAATAAGCCAGAGAAAGGACGATGAAGACCAGAGCCTGAATAAAGCAGACCAAAACTCCCAGGACCATCACCGGTAGCGGGGCCAGAAAGGGCCCGGCCAACATAACCAAGATCCCCAGGAGAATCTCCTTGGAGACCAGGTTACCAAAGAGTCGGAAGGAGAGAGAGAGGATTCGACCAATATGGCTGAAGATCTCTATGGGGATCATCATGGGGGCAATCCAGATAATGGGCCCCATAAAACTCTTGAGATATCCCAGGCCATGAAATCTGAAACCCAAAAAGTGATAGTAAACAATGGTAATCAGAGTGCAGCCCAGGGTGACATTAAGGTTGGCCGTGGGAGACATAAAACCGGGAATCAGGCCGATAAGGTTGGCTGTAAGTATATAAAGAAAGAAAGTGGCAATAAGGGGAAAGGTCATCCGAAAGACTTCTTCGTTAGGGAGGTTATCCCGGGAGAAGTCTCGGAGGGCCTCAACAATAAATTCGAAGAAATTCTGCTTGCCTCTGGGGATAAGCTCCAGCTTGGCCGTACCCCACTTGCCAATGATGATCAAAAAAAGACAGGTAAAGTAGCTATAAACCATGTAAGGGGCTAACAGCTTGGCCAAAACGGTATTACCGCCATAGGCTGGCAGACCAAGCTTGTCCAGGATGAGCGAGAGAAACAGTATCGGATGTTCCATGATTGGTTACCCCTCCTTAGTTTTTAGAACTAATCCTCTGGTGGCCTCTGAAAGGGCCACAATGAGGATATTGATGACCACTACTGAAAGCCCCAAAAGCAGGGCTACGGGATGGGCAATCTTTCGGGAGACGAGAAAGTAAAGAATGACGGCGGTAGCCATCAGCCGGAGCCCATACTTCAGATAGTAAGAGCCGGGCCTTTGGGCCCGAAGCTTTATGACAAAATGGCGGATATCCCGGTGGAGGGAGTGAAAATTAAGATTGCTGATTATTCCTCCAAAGAGGAGCCCCAAGACAATCGACCGAGGATAGGAGAGAAGAACCCCGGCCAAGGCCAGGGAAAGGGTTAACGTCCAGTTAGCTATATGGAGCCGGCGGATAAAACGCTCATTCATCTCCAGACGGAAGATCACTCTTTAAACCTCCTTTTGGTCATTACAAAAAGATTTTTGAACCCGCCAATGGCTCCCAGTATGAGAAATATGGTCGTTAACCATGGATATGTTCGTCCGTCAAAGACCTTGTTATCCAGAAAGTAGCCAAAGGCCAAGCCAGCAAGGATAGAACCAATGACAGCTATCCCTATGCCCAGGGCCTCTCCCAGAAGCCCGAACATCCAGCGAAATGTCCCGGGCTCCTTCTTCTTGGAGATGACTTCCTCCTCCCATATTACTTCTCCCAAAACTCAACCACCCATAGCACAGGCAAACTTACTGAGTCAATATTCATTTTGACAATCATTGACGGCTGAGTTTTGGAAAATTTTCATTTGTCTGGATTATATCAGCCCCTTAAGGACCTTAGCCGCGGCGTTTAATGTCTCGTCTATCTCTTCCCGGCCATGGGCCAGAGAGATAAAGGCCGCCTCAAACTGAGATGGAGCCAGGTAGATTCCCTCGGCCAGCATAGCTCGCCAGTAGCGTCCATAGAGTTTGGTATCAGAGCTGGCGGCGGTGTTAAAATCTACTACCTCCTGATTGGTGAAGAAAAGGGTCATCATGGAGCCCACCCGATTCATCTTTACCGGCAACGACAGCCCCTTCAGGATTTCGGCCAGCCCCTGAGCCAGGGCCTCCGCTCGGGCCTCCAGGGCCTCGTAAGTGCCCGGTCGGGAGAGGACTTTAAGGGTGGCCAAGCCAGCGGCAGTGGCCAGCGGGTTGCCGGATAAGGTGCCGGCCTGATAAACAGGCCCCTCCGGGGCCACCTGGTTCATGATCTCCTTTTTGCCTCCATAAGCTCCCACCGGTAGCCCGCCCCCGATGATCTTCCCCAGACAGGTAAGATCTGGCTTTACCTGATAAAGTTCCTGAGCCCCGCCCAGGGCCACCCGAAAGCCGGTGATGACTTCATCGAAGATGAGGACAATTCCCCTCTGCTCGGTCCATTCCCGCAATCGGGGAAGAAAATCCTCCCTCGGTGGAACCACTCCCATGTTTCCAGCCACAGGCTCAACGATGACGCAGGCAATCTCATCTCCCTGGGTGTCGAGGACTTCTTTGAGGGTCTTTAGATCATTGTAAGGGATGGAGATGGTATTGGCGACGATTTCCTCCGGGACACCAGGGCTTCCGGGAATCCCTAGGGTAGCCACACCACTTCCGGCCTTCACCAGGAAGGAGTCGGCATGGCCATGATAACAGCCATCAAACTTGACAATCTTTTTCCGGCCAGTATAGCCCCTGGCCAGCCGGATGGCACTCATGGTGGCCTCGGTCCCGGAGTTCACTAGGCGGACCATCTCTATGGAGGGCACCAGCTGGCAGATAAGCTGGGCCAGCTCTACCTCTCTCCAGGTGGGGGCTCCAAAGCTGGTGCCCTCCTGAGCGGCCTCGGTGACGGCAGCGATCACCTCAGGATGGGCATGACCTAAGATGAGAGGCCCCCACGAGGCCACATAATCGATATACTCCCGGCCATCGACATCCCAAATCCGGGCCCCGGCACCCTGGGCGATGAAGACAGGATCTGCCCCTACAGATTTGCAGGCTCGCACCGGGCTGTTGACTCCACCAGGAATATACTCTAGGGCTTTGCTATAAAAGGCCTGGGAGAGCTTGTTCTCCATGGTCTTCCCTCCTCGATATTTCTTCTTGCTTAGAAGAAGTAACGTCTGGTGCTTCTTTTAAACTCTCGTTCCGTAAAGAGAATCTCATAGGTTTTGACCCCGGTCTTCAGGGACATTTCCTGGATTAAGGCCAGACAACTCTCCTCATCTGGCCCATGAACCATGGTGTAGAGGGTGTAAGGCCAGAAGTCTGGGGCCCGCCGGGCATAGCAATGGGTCACGCCGGGGGTTTCAGCCATAAGCTGCCCGACCTCTTCTAGGCGCTCTTCGGGAACCTGCCAGGCCACCATGGCGTTGGCCTTGTAGCCCGAGCGATCATGGCGGATGGTAGCCCCAAAACGTCGGATGAGTCCTCGCTCAAGGAGGCCCTTAATCTTCTTGAGGAATTCTTCTTCCGAGAGTCCAATCTTCTCCGCCAGGGCGGCGAAGGGGCGTTCAACTAAGGGAATATCATCCTGGAGGACAGAGAGGATCCGGATGTCTGAAGGATCAAGGTTTGGCGTTTTTTTCTCTGTAGTCATAGCTTGCCGAGGATCATAGCTATTCCTATGAGGATAAACAAGATTCCGGCGCCTATCTTAACCATGTTAAAAGGGATTACCTGGCCGATTAGGCCTCCCAGCAGAACCCCTAAAAGGCTGGAGAGAACAAGGGCTGAGGAGGCAGCTAAAAAGATGGTCCAGCGGCGGTGGTCGGCGGCGCTTAGGCTCATGGTGGCCAGTTGGGTTTTATCTCCCAATTCGGCCAAAAATATAGCCACAAAGACAGAAATAAAGAGCCTAAGGTCCATAAAGTCCTCCATTTTCTACAATAGCCTGCCATAGACGCCGGTCAGCCGGGGCCAAATCCAAGGAGGAGATCTCTTCCGGCTCGACCCAGGAGAGCTTTTGCCCCTCTAGGGAGCGGGGGGTTCCCTGGCGAATCTCGGATAGAAACCCAAAGAGGCGAATCCGCCCCTCCGGGTAGTCGTGATCAACTACTCCCAGGAGATGGCCCACATTGATTTCCACCCCCAGCTCCTCGCGGATCTCTCGGGAAAGGGCCTCTTTGAGATCTTCGCCTGATTCTACCTTGCCTCCAGGAAACTCCCAGAGACCACCACGGATTTTCTCTGGCGGACGGCGGCACAGGAGCAGGCCCCGTTCCGGGTCTTTAATAATAGCGGCTACCACCTCAACCATGGCCTTCATGGTCCTGCCATTGTGGCCGAGGAGGGGGCCAAAATCAAGGGGCTCTTTAAAGAGCTCGGTTGCCTCCTTTCTCGGGCATTGTTACACTCATCTATTTCATAGGAGAGAGGAATGGCCAGGGACAAGTGGCAGCGCCTGGAGGAGGCCCGAAGAGTGCTGGGGCTTCCAGAGAAGGCGACCATTTTAGAGATTAAGGAGCAGTATCGTCGTCTGAGCCTGGAGACCCATCCAGATCATCAGGGCGATGCTGTTCGCCAACAGCGTCTCAATCAGGCCTATCGCCTCCTGATGGATTATTGTGAACGATACCGGATCACTCTGACCCCTAACGAAGACGGGGCGGACCCTGAGGATTGGTGGTTCCTGCACTTTGGTCAGGATCCTATCTGGAGCGGAGATAAGGGAAAGGAGTAACCATGCTCATTGTCCAGAAGTTTGGGGGAACATCCGTAGGGGACATAGAGCGAATTCGGAATGTGGCCCGAAGGGTGGCCGGCTACAAAGATAAAGGCCACGATCTGGTCGTTGTGGTTTCGGCCATGGCCGGGGAGACGGATCGTCTTCTTTCCCTGGCCCAGGCCCTGACTCCGGATCCCGATCCCCGGGAGCTTGATGTCCTGGTCTCTACCGGAGAACAGGTTTCGGTAGCCCTTTTGGCCATGGCCTTAAAGGCCATGGGTTATCCGGCCAAGTCCTATCTGGGCCATCAGGTTCAAATCCACACCGATTCTCTCTTCGGTCGGGCCCGGATTGTCGGCATTGATACCCAGCGGCTCCAGGCTGATCTGGCCCGGGGAGAGGTAGTCATCGTGGCTGGATTCCAGGGAGTTACCGAGGCGGGGGATATCACCACCTTGGGGCGAGGGGGTTCAGACACCACGGCTGTAGCCTTGGCAGCGGCCCTTAAGGCTGATCTTTGCGAGATATTCACAGATGTCGAAGGGGTTTTTACCGCCGATCCTCACATTGTCTCCAACGCCCGGAAAATTCCCCGGGTCTCATACGAAGAGATGCTGGAGCTGGCCAGTTTGGGGGCTAAGGTCTTAGAGATTCGTTCGGTGGGATTCGCCATGCGCTATGGGGTCCCCTTGCATGTTCGTTCCAGTTTTTCTGAAGAGCCGGGGACCATGGTCGTGGAGGAGGATGAAGAGATGGAAAAGGTTCTGGTTTCTGGAGTGACTTACAACCGCAATGAGGCTCGAATTACCCTCTACCGTGTCCCTGATCGGCCGGGGATAGCGGCCAAACTCTTTGGCGCCCTTTCGGAGTCCGGAATAGTGGTGGACATGATCCTTCAGAACGTCAAGAGAGATGGTGCTTATACGGACCTTACCTTTACTGTGCCCCGGACAGATTACTCCCGGGCCATGGAGATCGTAAGACAGGTGGCCGAAGAGATTGGGGCCGAAGGGGTTTCGGGTGAGACGGAGATCGCCAAGGTGTCCATCGTGGGGGTAGGGATGCGCACCCAGCCCGGGGTGGCCAGCAAGATGTTTGAGACCCTGGCCCGTTATGGAATAAACATCATGATGATTTCCACCTCCGAGATTAAAATATCTTGCGTGATAGAAGAGAAATTTACCGAGCTGGCCGTAAGGGCCCTCCACGATGCCTTTGGGCTCGGAGAGGATAGCCACCCTCGAGAGGAGGGTCTTTAGGCCGGGAGGAAGGGATATGGGAGAGAAAGACAAAGCTTACGTTGAGATCTATGACACCACCCTTCGGGATGGGACGCAGGCCGAAGACGTCAATCTTTCGGTAGAGGATAAAATTCAGGTAGCTCTCAAGCTTGATGAGCTGGGGATTGACTACATTGAAGGTGGCTGGCCGGGGTCTAATCCCAAAGATGTCCAGTTTTTCCGGGAGATTCGCAATTATCATCTGGGTTGGGCCAAGATAGCGGCCTTCGGTTCCACCCACATGGCCAAGTACCGGGCCGAGGAGGATCCCAACCTGCGGGCCCTCATTGAGGCCCAGACTCCGGTGATCACCATCTTTGGTAAGACCTGGGATGTTCACGTTCGGGATGCCTTGAGGATTACCCTGGAGAGAAACCTGGAGCTTATTCGAGACTCCCTGGCCTATCTTCGCCCCCATGCAGAGAGGCTTTTCTATGACGCCGAACACTTCTTTGATGGCTTTAAGGCTAATTCGGACTATGCCCTGGCCACCCTGAAGAAGGCCATAGAGGGCGGGGCTGACTGTCTGGTCCTCTGCGATACCAATGGTGGCACTCTGCCCCAGGAGATTGCGGAGATCATCAAAGAAGTCCGCTCCCGTCTAGGAAAAGATATCTCCCTGGGCATTCATGCCCACAACGACTCTGACACGGCGGTGGCCAACTCTCTTATGGCTGTCTCTGTAGGGGCCCGCCATGTCCAGGGGACCATAAACGGCTTTGGGGAGCGTTGTGGAAACGCCAATCTTTGCTCCATTATTCCCGGGCTGGTCCTTAAAATGGGATTTAAGTGTAAGGCCGGAGAGCCGGAGAGGTTGCGTCGGCTGACCGAGGTCTCCCGATTTGTCTTTGAAATCGCCAATCTTCCCCATAACAAGTATCTGCCCTACGTAGGGCGGAGTGCCTTTGCCCATAAAGGCGGAGTCCACGTAAGTGCTGTCTCCCGCAATCCGGAGACTTACGAGCACATACGTCCAGAACTGGTAGGCAACAGCCAACGGATTCTTATTTCCGATCTGGCCGGAAAGAGCAATGTTCTCTATAAGGCCAGGCAGTTTGGTATCTCCCTTTCGGCTGAGGATCCGGTGGTCAAGGAGATAGTTGTTCGCCTCAAGGAGAGGGAGAACGAAGGCTACCAATATGAGGCGGCTGAGGCCAGTTTTGAGCTCCTCATGCGTCGGATCGTCGAGGGGCGCAAAGAGACTTTTGGCTTTTTTGATCTTATCAGCTTTCGAGTCCTGGATGTAAAGCGTCTGGAGGATGAAAGGAGTCTGGTAGAGGCTACGGTTAGGCTTAAAGTCCGCGGAGAAGAGGAGCACACCGCCGCCGTGGGTAATGGTCCGGTGAATGCCCTGGATAACGCCGTGCGCAAGGCTCTCTTGGCCTTTTATCCTGAGCTTGCGGATATGGAGCTTGAAGATTACAAGGTTCGGGTCCTGGCTGGCGAGCCGGGGACGGCCGCCAAGGTACGGGTGCTTATCCAGTCCAAAGACGGCGAAGATCGCTGGGGTACCGTGGGAGTCTCCCACGATATTATAGAAGCCTCTTGGCAGGCCCTGGTGGATGCCATCATCTATAAGCTTCTTAAGAGCCGGAGAAAGCGCCTTGAGGCCGCCTAGGAAATGCTTTTATCTGGCCTTGATCCTGGGCTTGCTTGTTCTCGGCCTAGGAGCCTTGAGACCTCTGGGGCGGCCATTTTACTACCACCAGCTTCCGCTCTTTGTTCCCCAGACCGAGGCCCAACGCCTTTTATGTTTTCAGCCTCTTTCCCTGAATCGGGCCCGGGAGGAGGAGCTGGTTCTTGTGCCGGGAATCGGCCCCTCTTTAGCTCGGGCCATCGTCTCTTTGAGGCAAAAGGAGGGGCGAATAGATTCCCTCTCTCGCCTCAAAGACATAAAGGGAATTGGCCCTAAAAAGCTGGCTCGCCTTGAATCCTATCTTAAGGTGCCTTAATTTTTGGCCGCCTGCTAAAGAAGCTTTTAAGGAGTTTAATTCCCATGACCGAATCCCCTCAATCCTTTTCCATCTCGGAGTTTCCTGAAGGTTTCCGTTCGGGATACGTGGCCATTATTGGAGCCCCTAACGTGGGCAAATCTACATTACTCAACCAGTATCTTGGTCAAAAAGTAGCCATCTGTACCCCCAAGCCCCAGACCACCCGACATCAAATCCGGGGAGTTTTAAGTGGTCCTGACTTCCAGATTGTCTTTGTGGATACTCCAGGTATCCATGAATCCAAAATCTTGGCTAATCAGGCCATGGTTGAGGCGGCGGTAAGGGCCATTGAGGAGGTCGATGTTGTCCTCATGGTGGTTGATGTAGCCAAGCGGGAGCCCAGGCTGGAGGACCAGATCATCAAGTTACTTTACCGGACCAAGAAGCCCGCCGTTTTGGCCCTCAACAAGATAGACCAAATCAAAAAAAGCGAGCTCCTTCCGATGATAGAGGCCTTCTCCAAGGCCTATGCCTTCTCGGCCATCGTGCCTATCTCTGCCCTTAAGGGAGATGGCCTTTCGGAGCTTCTTCAGGAGATTGTTAAACTACTTCCAGAAGGGCCCCCATTCTACGATGCCGAGACCTTTACCGATCAGACAGAGCGCCAGCTGGCGGCAGAGATTGTGAGGGAAAAGATTTTTCTGCTTACCGGTCAGGAAATCCCCTACGCCACCGCGGTAACCATCGAAGACTGGGAGGAGGTTCCCGAAAAAAACCTCGTTCGGATAAGGGCCACGGTCTTTGTGGAGCGAGATTCCCAGAAGGGAATCATCATCGGCAAAGGAGGACAGATGCTCAAAAAGATAGGCCAACTGGCCCGGGAGGAGCTGGAATTTCTTCTAGGGCGGAAGGTCTATCTCGATCTCTGGGTCAAGGTGCTTCGTGATTGGCGACGCGACCCTAAGGCCCTGAAGCGTCTGGGGCTCAGCTAGGTGTGTCTTTTTTACCACGCCCGTGGCAAAAAGACACACCCTCTCTGCGACCTCTGGTCCGGCCTGCCTAATAAATGTCGTTAAATTAACAACTTACGCCTCCTGGATGTCTTGGCATAATATCTGCTTTTTTAAGGGAGAGATTTTGCCGGAGGCGCTTTATGTGGCATTTTCAACACACTCTAAAAAGAGAGGTTTCGGCTGCGGGGGTTGGTCTTCATACCGGAGAGCTTGTCCGTCTAAGGTTGCGTCCGGCAGAGCCGAATCAGGGCGTGGTCTTTGTTCGGGTAGATGTTGATCCCCCCAGGGTGATTCCGGCCAGAGTGGATTACGTTGTCCACACCGAGCTTAGCACGGTCATTGGTGTGGGAGAGGCTACGGTGGCCACCATTGAGCATCTCATGGCCGCCCTGGCCGGTATGGGGGTGGATAATGTTATCGTGGAGATCGATGGGCCGGAGGTTCCGGCCATGGACGGTAGTGCCAAGGCCTTTGTTCATCTGATCCGCCAGGCCGGTCTAAGACGACAGCGCTTTCGGCGTCGCTTCATCAAGGTCAGCCGTCCTTTTAGCTTGGAGGAAGATGGTAAGAAGGTGGCCTTTCTGCCGGCCTCAGATTTAGAGCTTGAGGTTCTTATAGATTTTCCCCACCAGGCCATTGGCCAGCAGTCTTATGTGCGCCGGCTTTCCCGGCAACGCTTTATAGAAGAGCTCGCCCCGGCCCGGACTTTTGGCTTCCTCCATGAGATCGAATATCTCCGCCGCAATGGCTATGCTCGGGGAGGGTCTCTGGACAACGCCATAGTCCTCACCCGAGAGGGTGTCCTTAATCAGGGAGGCTTGCGCTTTGATGACGAATTTGTTCGCCACAAGGCCCTGGATCTACTGGGAGACCTTTACCTTCTTGGTTTCCCTCTGATGGGTCGGGTGGTGGCCGAGAAGACGGGCCATGGTCTTCATCTCAAGGCGATCAGGGCCTTAAGGGCTCAGGAGTCGGCCTGGCGCCTTGTTCCTGAGCTTGGAGAGTCCTTCTCCTGTTCTCGAGTTTCCTCTCTGGCTGCAGCCCAGGCTTGAATAAGGTTCGCCCCCCAAGTAGAATGCCCGGTTGATTAACCGCTTTTTTTAGCGGTCAGGAGGTTATCTGGCCGTGGGGGCGTAACCGTGAAGTCGGGTTTTCCTCTAAAAAGAGGCTATAGGTGGCTCTTTTTTTCACTTCTGCTTTTCCTGCTGGCTACACCTGTTAATGCCTTAATAATTTCCGATCTTACGGTAGCCAATTCTAGGAACTATGTCCTGGCCTACTTTTCTCTTAATGATATTCCCTATCAAAAGGTAGAAGAGGCCTTAAGACACGGTATTCCGGTGCGTTTTCGCTTCCAGGTGGAGCTTTTTGAGCTTCGCCGTCTGCGTCCTGATCGTAAGCTTCTCATTCAGGAGGTCACCAGGATTATTTATTTTGATCACCTGAAAAACGTCTATCTCATTCATTATCCGGGGACCACCCATCCCATTGACCAGACCCAGGAGCTTAAGGAGGCCATCAAGATGGCCACGGAGATCAACGACCTGCCTCTTATTCCCGTCCAGCAGCTTCGCTCCGGAAAGCGCTATCGTTTAAGGGTGAGGGGCTTCTTGGAGAAAATGGCCACACCTTCGCTTCCCTCCAGACTGGTAGGGGTTCTTTTTTTTCGCAAGGAAAGTCAGGCCACCGATTGGGTGAGTATCAAGTTTAGGCTTTAAGAATGGCCGCCACTAAAGACGAGATTATCTCTCGAGAGCAGGCTGAGGCGAAGAGAAGAAGGCGCGAGAAGATCATTATTCTGGTGGCCCTGGTTCTGGTAGGAATCCTTACCCTGGTGGAATCCCGCCTGCTTTCTATGGAGGTGGAGCTTCCCCTCGGGGGAAATGTCTTCATCTTTGCCCTTATAAACATCAATGTTCTCCTGCTTCTTCTGGTCATATTCCTTGTGGTCCGCAATGTGGTCAAGCTCATCTTTGAGAATAAGCGCAACATTCTTGGAGCCAAGCTAAAAACCAAAATGGTGGTGGCCTTTGTCTTTCTCTCCCTTATCCCCACTATCCTGCTCTTTTTTGTCTCTCTTCAGTTTGTCTCCACCAGCTTAGACTACTGGTTTTCTTCCCGCCTGGATCGTTCTCTTCAGGAGGCCCTTTCCCTGGGTAAGGCCTTTTATGCGGAAACCCAGGAAAGACTGGCTGACTATGCTCGAGGTCTGGCCATCGGGCTGGCTCAATATGATTTTTCTGATGCCAGTCTCCTTGAAGAGTATGTGAGACACAAACGTCTGGAGTATCGCTTTGACACCTTAGAGCTTTTTACCCCCTCTCTTCAGCCTTTGGCGACCAGTCGGGTCCAAGAGCTGGAGATGGATCCTCCCGGGCCATTCCCCCCTTCTCTTTTGGCCAAGGCCTTAAAGGGGGAGACCGTGACCGAGACCAGCCGGATTCGCCAGGGGCTTCTTATCCGGGTGGCCGTGCCCGTCTATCGGGAAGGGCGTCCGGAGGCGGTTCTGGTGGCCGGTCTCCTTCTTGACCCCAACCTGGGCCAGCTCATGGAGGACATTAACCGGGGCTACGAGACTTACCGACAGCTCAAATTTCTTAAACAGCCTATTAAGGCCAGTCTGATAATCACCCTGGCCCTGGTGACCCTCCTGATTGTTCTGGTGGCCGTATGGTTCGGTTTTCGCTTTGCCCGGGGAATTACAGAACCTGTTCAGGCCTTGGCCGAAGCCACCCACCGGGTGGCTGGAGGAGATCTGGACTTTACCCTAGAGGTTTCGGCCCAGGACGAGTTGGCCTCGCTGGTGGCTGCCTTCAACAGTATGACCCGGGACCTCAAAGAGAGTAAACTCCTGGCTGAAGAGGCCACCCGAGCCCTTCAGAAGAGCCATCAGGAGCTGGCCCGGCGTCATTCTTATATCGAAACCATTCTTCGCAACGTGGCGGCCGGGGTTATCTCGATAGATGCTCAAGGCCGGGTGACCACGGTCAATCGCTTTGCCGAGGAGTTTCTGGAGGTATCTGGGGGGGAGCTGGTCGGCAGGCCCTGGCGGGATGTCCTCCCTGATGAATTGAGAGAGCAGGCCGAGGCCTTTTTGGAGAAGGCCCGTCAGAGTCCCCGGGGTTCGGCCCAGCAGACTTTCCGTCTCCTTCTTCGCGGGCGGGAGATATATATCCTGGCCACCTTGACCATCCTGAAGGATGAAAGCGGTCAGGAGGTCGGGGCGGTCCTGGTCTTTGATGATCTTACTGAAAAAGAGAAGATCCAGCGGATAGCTGCCTGGCGGGAGGTGGCCCGACGGATAGCCCATGAGGTTAAGAACCCCCTTACCCCTATTCAGCTTTCTGCCCAGCGGCTTAGGCGACGCTATCTTCAAAAGCTTGGTCCCGAGGAGGGGGAAGTCCTTGATCGGTGTACCAAGACCATTGAAAAACAGGTTGAAGAATTGCGTCGTCTGGTAAATGAGTTCTCTTCATTTGCTCGAATGCCAGCCTCCCGACCGGCTCTGCATGATCTGGTTCAGGTGGTTGAGGAGGTTCTCTCCCTGTATAGCGAGGCCCATCGAGAATTTTCCTTTAATCTGAAGGCCCCTTCCCGCCCCCCGGTCTTTCTCTTTGATCGAGATCAGATCAAACGGGCCCTGATAAACCTTCTTGATAATGCTGTGGCCTCCATGCCTCAAGGAGGCGAGATTCAGGTGGAGATTGTCACCGAGTCAGATTGGGTTCGTTTGGTGGTGGCCGATACTGGCCCCGGTGTCTCTCCGGAAGACAAGGCCCGGCTCTTTGAACCCTATTTTTCTCGTAAGAAGGGAGGCACCGGCTTAGGGTTGGCCATTGTCAACTCTATTGTTACGGAACACAATGGAAAGGTCTGGGTGGAGGATAACCTTCCCCGCGGGGCCCGTTTTGTTATAGAGCTTCCCTTGAGAGGGGAGTAGTCTGCCTGGTCAAGGGAGAAGGGGTTTGGTAGTTTTACCTAATCTATGAAACCAACTTTAGCTACAGGGAAGGCCTGGCCAAGGGGTTATGGCGGAGAAGATCCTGATAGTAGATGATGAGGAGAGCATTATCGAAGCCCTCTCCGGAATCCTTGAAGACGAGGGCTTTGAGGTTTTCGGGGCCACCTCTGGTCGGCAGGCCTTAGATCGGATCCCGGAGGTGACGCCGGATCTTGTTCTCCTTGATGTTTGGCTTCCGGACTTAGATGGCCTTGATGTCCTCAAGGAGCTAAAGGGCCTTTATCCTGATCTGCCGGTGATCATCATCTCTGGCCACGGCACGGTGGAGACTGCCGTTCGGGCGACCAAGCTGGGGGCCCATGACTTTATCGAAAAGCCCCTTTCCTATGATCGAGTCATCCTTTCGGTGCAAAATGCCCTGAAGTTTCGGGCCCTGGAGACGGAAAACGTCCTTCTAAAGGGCAAGGTCCGGCCCCGACAGATTACCGGAGCCAGTGCCGCTGTGGTTCGTTTAAGGGAGCAGATTGCCCGGGTGGCGGCCACAGATTCTACGGTTCTTATCTTGGGAGAGTCCGGCTCAGGGAAGGAGGTTGTGGCCCAGATGATTCACGCGGCCAGCCGACGACGCCATCGCCCCCTGGTGGAGATAAACTGCGCTGCCATCCCGGAGGAGCTTATTGAGGCCGAGCTTTTTGGCTATGAGAAGGGGGCCTTTACCGGGGCCGTGACTTCTAAAAAGGGAAAGTTTGATCTGGCCAACGGTGGCACCCTCTTCCTTGATGAAATAGGCGATATGAGTCTTAAGACCCAGGCCAAGATTCTGCGTATCCTTCAGGAGCAGCGCTTTGAGAGGGTCGGTGGTACCCGGACCATCAAGGTAGATGTCCGGATCATTGCGGCCACCAATAAGGATTTGCGCAAGGAGATAGAGCGGGGCAACTTCCGAGAGGATCTTTACTACCGTCTCAATGTGGTTCCTATTGAGGTGCCCCCCTTAAGGGAGCGGGTGGAAGACATCCCTCTCCTCATAGAGGATTTTCTCAAAGAGATTGCCCAGAGTACCGGTTTAGGACACAAAAAGGTTTCGCCGGCGGTCATTGAGGCCCTTAAACGTTATCATTGGCCAGGCAATGTTCGGGAGCTTCGCAATCTGGTGGAGCGGTTGGTGATCATGTCTTCGGGTCCAGAAATAGATCTCTCTGCCCTTCCCGATTATATCCTGCAACCGACCCAGCAGTCATCAGAGCCCTGGTTTGCCTGTGATGATCTCCGCCAGGCCCGGGCCCTGTTTGAAAAGGAGTTCATTCTTCGGAAGCTTAAGAGTCACGGAGGAAATATTTCTCAGACTGCCGAGGCCATCGGGCTTGAACGCAGCCATCTTTATCGGAAGATGCGATCTCTGGGAATTTGGGGAGTAAAAAGTGGAGAAGGTTAGGGAGGCCCTGGCCCGGAAGGAGTTCATCTTTACCTTCGAGTTGGTCCCTGGCCGTGGTTCCCGTGGCAAGGCCTATGATCAGCTGGTGGCCTTTGCCGAGGCGGCAGCCCGGGGGGGCAGGCTTCATGCCCTCTCAATCACCGAGAACGCCGGCGGTCATCCGGCTCTGGCCCCGGAGGTTTTAGGTCGGGAAATAAAGGCCCTGGGGCTTGAGACCATCATTCATTTTTCCTGCAAGGATCGCAATCGCAACCAGATGGAAAGCCACCTCTTTGCCTGGGACAGAGAGGGATTCCACACCATTTTGGTGATGACCGGAGATTTCCCCAGGGTGGGGTTTGGTGGGCAGGCCAAGCCGGTCTTTGATCTTGATTCCGTGCAGACCCTGGCCCTTATTTCCAGGCTCAACCAGGGCTACGTTATCCGCAATGGGCAAAGGCTCCCCCCGACCTCCTTCTTTAAGGGATGTGTGGTTTCGCCCTTTAAGCGTCTTGAAGCCGAGGTAATGACTCAATATTTCAAGCTGGAGCGGAAAATCTCTGCGGGAGCCGATTTTGTCATTACCCAGATAGGCTTTGATGCCCGTAAGTTTGATGAGCTTCTTCGCTATCTGCGTTTAAGGAATCTGGAGATTCCAGTTATAGGCGGCGTCTTTGTTCTGGATCTTCCGCTGGCCAGGATAATGCACCGCGGACGTATCCCCGGCTGCCGGGTAACCGATGAGCTTCTGGCCAAGATCGAGGCCGAAAGTGAGGCTCCTGACGGAGGGCTTTCGGCCCGTCTGCTTCGGGCCGCCAAGCAGGTGGCCCTCCTTAAAGGCCTGGGCTATGCCGGGGCTCACATCTGTGGCCCCAACCTCACCTATGAGCAGGTAGAGTTCATTGTGGAAAAGGCCCTGGAACTGACAGATAACTGGCTGGAGTTTGTTCCTGAATTCACCTTCGCCCCCGAAGGAACCTTTTACCTCTTTCAGAAAGATCCCCGAACAGGCCTTAACACCGACGACCTGACCCCCCGGGCTCCAGCCTCCTCAAGCCCCTGGCACTATGTCATCAACCGCCTGATTCATGACAACTTTTTTTTGCCAGATGGCCCCCTTTTTTCTTTTACCCGGCGTCTTTTTCTCTCTCTGGCCGATTCTCCTCTGGCCGGGATGCTTGACTCTCTGGAGTATTTCGTCAAGAAGATCCTTTTTGATTGCCGCTCCTGTGGCGATTGCACTTTGGGGGAGCTGGCCTTTCTTTGCCCTCAGAGTAAGTGCGCCAAATATCTTCTCAACGGACCCTGCGGCGGAAGCTATGATGGCTGGTGCGAGGTCTTCCCTGGTAAGCGACGCTGTCTTTATGTGCAGGCCTATGAGCGCCTTAAGGCCCAGGGAGAGGAGGAATCTCTGGCCCGGGGTATGGTTCCTCCCCGGGATTGGGCCCTGAATGGCACCTCTTCCTGGATAAATTATTTTTCCGGGCGCGATCATCATCGTCTGGGGGATAAGAAGTAGCCCCCTATTGACACAACTTCGCCCCGGTAGCATTATGGAACTTTTGAAACGGAAGTTTTTGGCCGTTCTTATCTTAGAGAGGTGATGGATATGCGTTTGGCCCAGGCCGCAGTCCGAGGTGGTAAAATGGATCTTTCTCCCATTAAGCCGGCCCGGCGGACAGAGAATATCGAGTATGCTGTCAGAGACATCGTCTTGGTGGCCCAGGAGGCAGCCAAGGCGGGCAAAGAGTTGCTTTTTCTAAATATTGGCGATCCAATCCAGTATGATTTCGACACCCCGCGCCATCTCATCGAGGCCACCTATCAGGCCATGCTTGAGCGGCGCACGGGGTATTCGGCTTCCGAGGGGGTGGACGAGGCCATAGAGGCCATCCGCCAAGAGGCTCGGGCCAAAGGATTTGAGCCGGCAGACATCTTTATTACTTCTGGGGCCAGTGAGGCCATAGACTTTGCCCTCACGGCTCTGGTAAACGAGGGAGAGAATGTTCTCCTGCCTTTCCCTGGTTACCCTTTGTATACGGCTATCGTGGCCAAACTGGGGGCTGAAGCCCGGCCTTACTATCTGGACGAAGAGAAGGCCTGGCAGCCAGATATAGATGATATCGTTCGTAAGATAGACGAAAAGACCCGGGCTATTGTGATCATCAATCCTAATAATCCTACCGGAGCTCTCTATCCCCGGGAAACCCTGGAGCAGATTGTAGAGATCGCCCGCGAACATAATTTGGTCATCATGAGCGATGAGATCTACGACAAATTAGTCTTTGACGGTCGAGAGCATGTTTCTATTGCTTCTTTAGCCAGAGAGCTTCCGGTAGTCACCTTTAATGGTCTTTCTAAGTGCTATTTGGCGCCAGGCTTCCGGATCGGCTGGGGAATGGTCAGCGGAGAATGGGATCTTATTCGGGATTATATCGAGGCTATCCATAAGTTGGCTCGGGCCCGGCTCTCTGCTAGCCATCCCAAGCAGTATGCCATTCCTCCGGCCCTTCAGGGCGAGCAGGATCACATCGCTGAGGTTGTCTCTCGACTGGAGCGGCGTCGAGACCTTACGGTGGAGATGCTAAATGATATTCCTGGTATTTCCTGTGTTCCTCCTGAAGGGGCGTTCTATGCCTTTCCCCGGATCAATTTGGATATCTCTGACCGGGACTTCGTCTGTGATCTTATCCGGGAGACAGGGGTGGTTGTAGTTCACGGAAGCGGTTTTGGTCAGCGTCCGGGCACAGCCCATTTTCGGGTAGTCTTTTTGCCGCCGGAGGAGGTTCTGGAGAAGGCCTATGCCCGGATCCGGGAGTTCATGAAGCGCTATCTCAGATAGTCTTCTATTGGGGCCGTATCCAGATACCTCTCCCCCAGCTCAAAGACCTTTTCTATCTTTTGGGGATGTCGCAGGCGAATACGCTGCTGGAGATGATCTATTCTTCGGGCAGCGGTATAGGTGTCGTCCGGGACAACGAGAATGGGGACCCGATGTTCTTCGGCCTGGGAGATGATAATCTGGTGGGGATAGAGGCCTCCGGTGAGGATAAGTCCACGGGCTCCGGTTTCAATGGCGGCCAGGAGAATGTCTGACCGGTCTCCTCCCACAATGACCCCAAAATTGGGGGTCTGCCGAAAATAGGAAATGGCCTTGTCCACCTGCATCCCCCCAATGAGAAAGTGCTCTATGAGCTGTCCTTCCTCCTCCGGACAACAGATGAGTTTGGCCCCCAGAAGGTCGCGCAAGTCGGCTACGGAGACTGCCGCCAGGAGATCGTCATGGGGGATGATCCCCAGGATCTTAAACCCCTGAGAAAGACAGTAGGGAACCACCAGCTCCCGGAACCCCTCTTGTTCGGCGGCATTTAGGCCATTAAAAACCACCCCCAGCAGGTCGTCTTTTAGGTCTTCCCGAATCCTTAGAATCTCATCAAGGGTGTCTTCTCCCTGATATCGGGCCACGAGAATAACCCGGGCCCCGAGGGCTCGGATCACCTCTAGCCCAGAGAGGCCCATAAATTTGCCACTGTAAAGGCCGCCAGATCCAGAGGCCAGAACGGGGTGGCCGCTCTGGAGGCGATGGCGGTGGCCAGAGACCACTTTTTGAAGCAGATTCTGCTCAGTTCCTCGTAGGGCTCTGATGATCAGGTCTTGAGTCAGGATAACCGGGCACAGCTCCTCCACCGGGGCCTCCTGGCCCAGGGCCTGGGCGATAAAGAGGGCCTCTTCGTCAATAAGCCGACCGTTGAGAATCTGGGGAGAGACTCCCACAGGCTTAAAGTAAGAATAGGCTATGTTTTTTTGACTTAGCAGGTGCCCAAGGGCCAGGGTGACTAAGGTCTTTCCGGCGTAGCGGCTGGTAGATCCTACATATAGGGTCTTGCTCATTTTTACCCCCCTAGAGTCAATCTGGCATCTACGGCCAGGGCTCCCCTTCCTCGGGGCCGGACCATTAAAGGATTAATGTCTCCCTCGGTGAGCTCAGGGAAGTCTATGGTCAGTTGTGCCAGGGCAATAATGGCCTGGCTTAGAGCCTCCAGATCAGCCTCGGGCTGGCCACGGACTCCTTTAAGCAAGGGATAGCCCCTGATTTCTCGAATCATCTCCTGGGCCTGGCCTCGACCAAAGGGGGCCAGACGGAAGGAGACATCCTTTAGGACCTCCACGTAGATACCTCCAAGCCCAAACATAATCAGGGGGCCAAATTGAGGATCCCGGCTGAAGCCAAGGATGGTCTCCCGGCCATCGCTGACCATCTCCTGGATGAGCACTCCGAGGATAGAAGATGAGGGGGCTATCTTTCTGGCCCGGCTGGTAAGGGTGAAGAAGGCCTCCAGAAGCTCTTCCTCACTGGTGATATTTGTCCAGACTCCTCCAACATCAGTTTTGTGGATGATGCTGGGAGAGATGATTTTCATAACCACAGGATAGCCAATGGCCTTGGCCGAAAGGAGGGCCTCATCGGAGGTGCGGGCCATAAGGGAGCGTGGGAAGGTGAAGCCATAGGCCCCCAAAATTTCTTTGACTTCGTGTTCGTAGAGCTGACGTCGTTTCTCCTGTTTGGCTGCGGCAATGACAGCTGCTGCCCGTCGGCGGTCTATCTTCAGAGAGACCGGCTCCTCTTCCGGGGTCATCAGCCAGGTTCGGTAGTGCCACATCTTGGCCAGACAGGAGACGGCCTTCTCCGGATATTCAAAATTGGGTATTTGGGCCTTAAGCAGAATACCGCTGGCAGTAGCTGAGGTCTCACTTCCCAGAAAACAGGTTACCAGGGAGGTGCCTTTAGCCTGGGGGGCTAAGGCGGCCAGGCGTCTGGCCGCCTCCTGGGGGTCAATGGTGGCCGTGGTGGAGAGGATAACGATCAGGGCGTTGATGTCCTTTTCCTTCAGGAGCAAAGAAAGGACTTTCTCATAGCGTTCGGCGTCGGCATCTCCGAGAACATCTACCGGGTTATAAAATGAGGCATAGGGAGGCAGGATCTGGCGCAGACGTTCCACCGTATCCCTCTCCAGGCTGGGGAGATGGAGCCCCTGTCGTTCGGAGGCGTCGGCCGTAAGGATGCCAGGGCCACCGGAGTTAGTAACCACTACCACGTTAGGGCCGGAGGGAGGGGGCTGAAGGGCAAAGGCCAGAGCTAGATTGAGGAACTCCTCCAGCTCTTCGGCCCGAACGATTCCTGTCTGTTTGAAGGCCGCTTGGTAGGCCTGCTCTGAGCCGGCCAGGGAGCCAGTATGGGAGGAGGCCGCCTTGGCTCCGGCAGCGGTGGTGCCACCCTTGAGGATGATGACCGGCTTTTTCCTGGTTACCTCCCGGGCCATCTTCAGGAAGGCTTGACCATCGGTCACCCCCTCCAGGTAACCTAGAATGACCTTGGTTTGGGGATCATCGGCCAGGGCCCTGAGGCAATCTATCTCCGAGATATCACTCTTGTTACCTAAGCTGACAAAGCGAGACAGGCCCACCCCCTTGGCTCGAGACCACTCTAAGACGGCCAGGCACAGAGCTCCAGATTGGGAAAAGAACCCCACCTCTCCCTTAAGAGGAGGTTGGGCGGCAAAGGTGGCGTTAAGAGGGGTGGCGGTGTCCATGACACCCAGGCAATTGGGCCCCAGGATTCGCAGACCATATTTTCTGGCAATCTTTAGTACTTGAGCCTCAAGGCGGGCCCCTTCGGCCCCGGCCTCCCTAAAACCGGCCGAGAGAATGACGGCCACCGGAACTTTTTTTTCTCCACAGGCCTCGATTATTTGGGGGACGAGACGGGCAGGGATAGCTACCACAGCCAGGTCCACGGCCTCCGGTACCGAAGCTATATCTGGCCAACAGGGCAGGCCCAGAATCTCTTTGGCCTTGGGGTTTACAGGGAAGATCTTTCCGGGGAAGCCGCTGGCCAGAAGATTTTTGACTACATCGTGGCCCACTTTGCCGGGTTCCCGGGAGGCGCCGATTACGGCAACTGATCGAGGCCGAAAGAGTTTGTCGATCATTTTGGCCTCCCTCTGCCTGAAGAAGCGTTCACGAATAACGTTAGTCACCCCGGGGGCCTCTGGCCAGGCATGGCTTAAAAGAAGTGTCTATTTTTGGAGGAAAGGAGGGGGTATGTCCACCTTTAATCTAGATGCGGTCTTTCGTCCCCGACGTATTGCCGTTGTCCCGGCCAGCGATGAGGAAAACTCTCCTGGGGGGACGATCTTTCGCAATTTAGTGGCTTGGGGCTTCCGGGGAGCGGTGTATCCGATCAATGAGGCCCGAGAGACAGTCTTCGGAGTTGAGGCCTATCCTGACTTGCTAACCATCCCTCGCCCCATAGATCTGGCCATCCTCTGCGGAGACCCAGAGCGGCTGGTCTCAGATCTTGAATTGGCGGTTAAAAAGGCCGTCCGGGGAGCACTGCTTATCTGTTCCGACTTCTGGACCAGGGTGGCCTCGGCCGGAGATCTTATCTCTCGCTTGAAGGCCTTGGGGGAGGCCCACGGGCTCCGCCTTTTAGGTCCTAACTCTTTGGGATTCATTCGCCCCCGGCTCCGTCTGAATGTCAGTGTTCTTCCCGGCCGGCTTCCGGCAGGAGGTCTAGCCTTTCTCTCTGATAGTGCCACTTTGGCCGCCGCAGTCTTTGACTGGGCGGTAGATAAAAATGTGGGATTCAGTTTCTTTGTCTCTTTGGGGGCCAAAGTTGATATAGATCTGGCCGATATGATTGACTTCTTGGGGCTTGACCCGGCCACCAGGGCTATTGTCGTCTATCTGGAGGGGTTGCGTAGCGGCCGGAAGTTCATGAGTGCTGCCCGGGCCTTTGCCCGGGCCAAGCCCATCATGGTGGTCAAGGGAGGCCGTTTTGCTGAAAGACCGGCCTCGGCCCAGACCCCTATTGGGGCTCTGATCACTGAGGATCGAGTCTATGAGGCCGCCTTTAAACGGGCTGGTGTGATTCAGGTGGAGGAGGTCTTGGATCTCTTCCACCTGGCCGAGAGTTTGGCCAAACAGCCGCGGCCCAGAGGACCAAGACTGGCTATCATTACCAATGCCCGAGGGCCGGCGACACTGGCCACTGATGCCTTAATTAAGTATCAGGGGCTCTTAGCCTCCTTTTCTGAGGAAACTGTCAAAAATCTGGCCAGGGTGGTACCGGCCGAAGTTATTGGTAACCCCCTTGATCTCCTCTCTGGAGCCAGTCCAGAAAGGTATCGTTTGGCCATCTCGACCTGCCTCCAGGATAAGGCCGTAGATGGAGTACTGGTTATTCATGCTCCAGTCCTCCAGATCTCAGCTGAAGACGTGGCCTGGGCTATTGTTAAGGCTTCAAAGGCTCAGCCCCAAAAGCCTGTTTTTGCCAGTCTTATGGGCAAGGCTCGGGTGGCCGAGGGCCGTAGGATCCTCAAAGATCAGAATATTCCCTCTTTTGTCACCCCGGTTGAGGCCGTAAAGAGCTTTGTGTACATGCATCGCTATGATCGTAATCTTCGTCTCCTCTATGAAACCCCAGGCACCCTTTTAGAGGACTTTTGCCCTTTAAGGGAGAAGGTGCGGGAGGTAGTCCTTACTGCCGCTCGACAGGGGCGCTATAGACTGAATTTTTCGGAGTCTCTTAAAATCCTTGAGGCATATCAGATAGAAACGCTGGACTACCAGGTAGTCTTTAGCCGGCAGGAGGCGGTAGCTGCCGCCAGAAGAATTGGCTTTCCGGTGGTCCTTAAGGTGAATTCCATAGACATCCTCCACAAGAGGGCCAGCGGAGCCGTGGCTCTTTATCTCTTTGAGCCCGAACAGGTGGCTCGAGCCTTTGAAGAGATACTCTCCAATGTAGAGAAGAGGGCTCCTTGCGCCCGAATAGAAGGGGTGATTGTCCAGAAGATGATTCGTTGGCTGGGTTTTGATCTGGCGCTGGGGGCCAGAAAGAGCGAGACTTTCGGAAGTGTTATCCTTTTTGGAGCCGGGGGAGAACTGATACATTCTTTGAGACATTGTGCCGTGGGGCTTCCTCCACTTAATCAGACCCTGGCCAGACGGCTTATGGAAGAGGCCGCTATTTATGAAGATCTCTCCCGGGATGATACGCTTGATCTCCGTTTGCTGGAAAAGACCCTGGTTCGTCTCTCCCATCTAATAATCGACTTCCCTGAGATAAAAGAGCTTCATGTCAACCCTCTTTTTTTCTGTGAGGCCGGAGTTTATGCCCTGGATGCCCGGATAATAATCGAAGAGTTTTCTTCCCTCTTCCCTGAGAGGCCCAAAGGGGTCTTCTGCCCGGCCCATCTATCTCTCTGCCCCTATCCAGACCACTTTGTTTTTGGGACCCGTCTCAAAGACGGTCGCAAGGTCCGCATTCGGCCCATAAGGCCGGAAGATGAACCCCTTATGGCCGAACTTTTCAGGACCTTTTCTGAAGAGACTATCCGCTTCCGTTTTCTGGAGTCTAAACTCTTTATGCCCCATGAGGAGCTTATTCACTACTGCCAGATAGACTACGATCGGGAGCTGGCGCTGGTGGCCGAGATAAAAGAAGACCGTCGTTTGCGCATCATCGGTGTAGTTCGTCTGGTAAGGTATCCTGATGAACAGAGTGCGGAGATGGCAGTGGTTGTCGGTGACCCCTGGCAGGGTAAAGGCCTGGGCCAGGCTTTGTGTCGCTTTATGATCCAAGTGGCCCGGGATCTGGGCCTAAAGAGGATCTTCATGGAGATTATGCCCGCTAACACTCGAATGATGGCCCTGGCCCGGAAGCTGAAATTCAAAATGATGGAGGCCGATGAGGATATCGTTCGCATGGTTCTTGATCTTGTCCCAGAAGGGGGCCCCTAATGTGGGCTCTGGTCTACAGCCCTCGTTTCCAGGATCATGACCCCGGAGAGAATCACCCCGAGGCTCCCTGGCGGGCCGAGGCCGTGGTTCGTTTTTTGACTGAGGGGCCTCTAGCCTCCGAGATGACCCTTGTGGCCCCCTCTTTGGCCCCGTTTGCCTGGCTTAAGGCTGTTCACGAAGAAGGCTATCTTATGGCCTTTGAGGAGGCCTGTCTGCGGCTTAAATCCCACTTTCATGGAGATGACAATGGCATCTGTTTTGACACCTTTGAAGTGGCCCGTTTGGCCGCCGGGGCGGTCATCAGGGCCGTGGATCTGGTGGAAAATGAAGGCTATTCGGTGGTTTTTTGTCCGGTACGGCCGCCTGGCCACCATGCCGGGCCGGCAAGGGCCCAGGGCTTCTGTTTTTTAAACAATGTGGCTATTGGGGTTCGCTACTGGCAGGAGAACTACAGCCTGAAGAGGATACTCATTCTGGATTGGGATGCCCACCATGGAAACGGGCTTCAGGAGGTTTTCTACCGGGAGAAAGAGGTCTTTTATATCAGCTTCCATGAAGATCCGCGCTTAAGTTTCCCCGGAACCGGCTTTGCTGAAGAACGAGGGGCTGGCGCCGGCCGGGGCTACACCCTTAACTTGCCCCTTAAGATGGGCACCGGTGATCGAGAATATCTTAAGCTTCTGCGGGAGGTGATCTTCCCGCAGGTGGCCGCCTTCTCTCCTCAAGGGATCATTATTGCTGCCGGGTTTGACGCTCACCGGGATGACGATTTCTCCTTTCTTAACCTTACTAGCCAAGGTTTTAAGGCCCTGGCCGCCGAGGTTAGGGCCTGGTCCGAAAAATTTTCCGCCCCGGTAATCTCTGTCCTTGAAGGAGGATACGAGCCGGGTGCCCTTCTGGCCTCGGCAGAGGCCCATCTTTGCGGCCTTCTGGGCCATTAATTCCGAGGTTTCTCTCTGTCCTTGACAAGGGTTGGCCGAAATATAATAGTCTGCCTTTTGTCCATCTCTGGCAAAAAGGAGTTTTTGTTTATGGATCTGTTAGATAAGAGACGACTTTTAGCCCCTGGTCCTGTTCCTGTTCCTCCTAAGGCCCTTCTGGCTATGGCTCAGCCGACCATGCATCATCGTTCGCCCCAGTTTTCAGAGATCCTCTCTGATGTTCGGGAGGGACTCAAGTTTCTCTACCAGACTGAAGATCCAGTCCTCATTTTTGCTTCCTCAGGCACCGGAGCCATGGAGGCCTCTGTGGCCAACCTCCTTAATCCGGGCGATGAGGCCATCTGTGTGGTAGGCGGTAAGTTTGGTGAACGCTGGGTGGAGATCTGTCAGGCCTTTGGGGTCCGGGCGGTGCCCATTGAGGTGGAGTGGGGCCGAGCCGTTGAGCCCGAGCAGGTAGAGGCCACCCTGAAGCGGCATCCTTTAGCCCGGGCCGTCTTTGTCCAGGCCCACGAGACCTCTACTGGGGTTAAACACCCGGTTAAAGAACTGGCCGATCTTGTGCGCGAAAGGGAGACGCTTCTGGTGGTTGATGCCATAAGTGCTCTCGGAGTCTATGATTTACCAGTAGGCGCCTGGGGGCTTGATGTGGTAGTTGCCGGAAGCCAGAAGGGCTTTGCCCTGCCTCCCGGTCTTTCCTTTGTCAGCCTGAGCTCCCGGGCCAGGGAGGCCATGGAGAAGGCCACCCTCCCCCGCTACTATTTTGATTTTCGTCGGGAGCTTAAGGCCTATGCCCGGTCCACCACGGCCTACACTCCGGCCGTTTCCCTTATTTTGGGGCTCAAGAGTGTTCTTGATCGTCTTCGTCAGGTGGGTCTGGAGCGTCTTTTTGCCCACCATCGCTGCCTTTCGGAGGCGACCAAAAAGGCCATGGAGGCCCTGGGGCTGGAGCTTTTCTCCCAGGCTCCATGTGAGACAGTCACCGTAGTCCGGGTTCCGGAGGGGGTTGATGGGCTGGAGCTGGTCAAGAGACTTCGGGAAAAGTATGGTCTGACCATTGCCGGTGGCCAGGCCCAGCTCAAGGGACGCATTTTTCGCATAGCCCATATGGGTTATCAGAACCATTTTGATGTCATCCTGGCCGTTGCCGGGGTGGAGATGGTTCTTAGTGAGCTTGGCTATAAGGTTGAGCTGGGCCGGGGGGTGGCTGCGGCCCAGGAGTACTTTTTGAAGGAGGGAATCTCATGAAGGTCCTCATCAGTGATCATATTGCCGAGGAGGGGAAAGAGATCCTTAAGGCCGCCGGCCTTGAGGTGGTGGAAAAGGTTGGCCTGTCTCCTGAGGACCTCAAGGAGGCCATCGCCGACGTGGACGCCATCCTCATCCGCTCCGGTACCAAGCTTACGGCCGAGGTTATAGCGGCCGCTACCAGACTTAAGGTTATTGCCCGGGCCGGCACTGGTCTGGATAATGTCGATATCGATGCGGCCAACAAACGGGGCATTGTGGTTATGAATGTCCCCGGAGGCAATACGGTTTCAGCGGCTGAACACACCATCTCCATGATGCTGGCCCTTTCGCGGAATATCCCTCAGGCCACTGCCTCCATGAAGGCTGGCAAGTGGGAAAAGAAGAAGTTTCTGGGGCGAGAGGTGGCCGGTAAGACCCTGGGGATCATTGGCGTGGGCCGCATAGGATCTATCGTTGCCGACCGGGCCCGCGGTCTAAAGATGAAGGTTCTGGCCTATGACCCTTACATCACCCAGGAGACGGCAGAGAAATTAGGGGTTGAGCTGGTGGACCTTGACTCCCTTTTGGCCCGTTCAGATTACATAAGTGTCCACGTCCCCCTGACCAAAGAAACCAAAGGTTTTATCAACCGGGAGCTTTTTGCGAAGATGAAAGACGGGGTCATGTTCATTAACTGTGCCCGGGGGGGGATTGTCAACGAAGAAGATCTTTACCAGGCCCTGGTTAGCGGTAAGGTGGCCGGAGCGGCGCTGGATGTCTTTGAGGTGGAGCCTCCCCCCAAGGACCACCCCCTCTTCGGCCTGGAGAACTTTATCTGTACTCCCCATCTGGGGGCCTCTACCAGAGAGGCCCAGAAGAATGTGGCCACCGCGGCGGCCAGCCAGATTGTTGACTACCTTCTTCACGGGGTGGTTCGCAATGCCGTCAACGTGCCTTCGGTCTCAGCCGATCAGCTTCCTCGGATTCAGCCTTTTATTACCCTGGGGGAGAAGATCGGGGCCCTTCATACCCAGCTGGCTGATGGCCCCATTGAGGCTGTCTCCATTACCTATCAGGGAGAGATGGCCGATATGGAAACGGGCCCCATTACCCTGGCCATTCTCAAGGGGATTCTTTCTCCGGTGATGGGGGATGAGGTAAATTATGTCAACGCCCCCATTATCGCCAGAGATCGAGGCATAAAGGTTACCGAAAGCAAGACGGCTACGGCCGAGGATTTTACCAATCTGCTCATCGTGCGGGTGCGTTATCGGGGTGGCGAGAACGAGATCTCGGGAACCATTTTCGGAAAGAAAGAGCCCCGGATCGTTCGGATTAACGATTTCCGCCTAGATGCTATTCCTGAGGGCCACATGCTCTTTATCTATAATGAGGACCGTCCGGGGGTTATTGGCAAGATCGGTATCACCCTGGGTGAGGCGGGGATAAACATCTCCCGGATGCACGTGGGGCAAGAACCAGCCCAGAAGAGCAACATTATTCTCTTGACTACCGACAAGTCAGTAAACGGTGAGGTCCTGGAAAGGCTAAAAAAGTTACCCCACGTCCTCTCGGCCCGGCCTCTTGAGCTTTAATTAAGCCTTGAAAAGGGTCTTTTCAGGGATTCGTTCTCCCGGGAGAACGAATCCCTGGTGAGCTTAAGGGGCGTGATTATATAACCTTGTTCAGGCTATATTCGATGATTCCCTGGGCTCCGGCGGCCATAAGCCTGGGAATAAGCTCTCTTACCTCGTCTTCAGCAACTACGGTCTCGATGGCATACCACTCTTGCTGATAAAGAGGGGAAATGGTCGGAGCGTTGAGACTGGGCAGTTCCTTTACTACCTCTTCTAGGGCCTCTTTGGGGACGTTCATCTTGAGCCCTACCATGCGATAGGCCCGCAGGGCCCCCTTGAGGAGGAGGGCCAGGTTTTCTATCTTCTGGCGTTTCCAGGGATCCTCCCAGGCGTCTTTATTGGCGATTAACTGGGGGTTTGATTGCATCAGCTCATGGATAATCTCTAATCCGTGGGCCCTGATGGTGCTTCCTGTCTCGGTGACCTCAACGATGGCATCGGCCAGACCCTGGACAACCTTGGCCTCCGTGGCCCCCCAGGAGAATTCTACCTGGACATTAATGTTTCGCTCCTCAAAGTAACGTCGCGTAAAATTGACCAGCTCGGTAGCGATCTTTTTTCCCTCTAAGTCCTCAAGACGCCTTATAGGAGAGCCCGCCGGCACGGCCAAGACCCACCGGGTAGGCCGTTTACTCACCTTGGCGTAAATAAGGTCTGTTACAGTAACCACTTCCGAGTCGTTTTCTAGAATCCAGTCCTTGCCGGTAATGCCGGCATCAAGAACCCCCTGCTCTACATAGCGACTCATCTCCTGGGCCCGGCAAAGAGAGCAGGTTATCTCTGGGTCGTCAATGTCTGGGAAGTAGCTTCGGGAGTTAACCGAGACCCTCCAGCCACTTTTGGCAAAAAGTTCTATGGTTGACTGCTGAAGACTACCCTTAGGGATACCCAGTTTCAGGATCTTCATGATCCATACTTCTCCTTAGGATCAAAGACTTTGGGAATATCAATCTGCCATGTATTTTGATGGAGATGGCGGAAAAAACAGCTTCGGTAACCCTTATGGCAAGCGGCCCCACCGATCTGTTCTACCTTGATGAGCAGGGTGTCGGCATCGCAGTCAAGGCGAATTTCTTTAACCAGCTGGACATGCCCAGAGGTCTCACCTTTGAGCCATAACTTTTGGCGAGAGCGACTATAGTAGTGGACCTTGCCTGTCTCCAGCGTCTTCTCCCAGGCCTCCTGATTCATGTAGGCCAGCATCAGAACCTCTCCCGTCTCCCAGTCTTGGGCGATAACCGGGATAAGATCCATTTTATTAAAATCTGGGCCTTCCACTTTTATACCTCCTTCTCCCTGTGGCCTGCCATCTTATTAAGTCACCACCTTTTGTCAACGGGTAATCCCGGAATTGACTTAGATGAATTATCTCGCCAAGTTATAGGGCATGGCCAGGCTCACTCCCATGCTTCGCCAGTATCTGGAGGTCAAGGAGCGCTATCCTGACGCCATTGTCTTTTTCCGTATGGGGGACTTCTACGAGATGTTTTTTGAAGACGCCGAGATTGCCGCCCGGGTTCTGGAGATTGCCTTAACCTCCAGAGACAAAGGGGCCGAGGAAAAGGTTCCCATGTGTGGAGTCCCGGTGGTTTCGGCCTCTACTTACCTGGCCCGGCTTGTTCAGGCCGGCTATAAGGTGGCTATTTGCGAGCAGGTAGAGGACCCTCGCACAGCTAAAGGGCTGGTGCGTCGGGAGGTTGTCCGGGTAGTTACTCCCGGGCTCTATGTAGAAGACGAGGGCCTGGAGAGCAAGAGTCATAACTACATTGCCTCTTTGGTTATTGAAAGAGATCAGGCCGGACTGGCGGTCGTTGACCTCTCCACCGGTCATTTTCGGGTCACTGAGGTCCCTCTGGAGGGAGCTTTAGGGGAACTGTTCCGCCTTGAGCCCCGGGAGCTCCTTCTCCCAGAAGGCCTGCGGGAGTCTTCATTGACTGGAAAGATCCTTCAGTCTCTTCCCGGGGTTTTTTTGAGTTTTGATGATCTAGAAAACCTCTCTCGAGGACGGGCCGAGGTTCTCATTAAAGAACACTACCAGGTGGCCACCCTGGCCGCCTTTGGTCTTGACGGTTTGGGGCCCGGGGTGCGGGCCGCCGGTGGCCTCCTGCGCTATCTCTCAGAGACCCAAAAGGGGCATCTTCCCCATCTCAAACCCCCTCTCTTTTACCGCCTCTCGCAGTTTATGCTCATTGATGAGACGACTAAACGGAATCTAGAACTCCTTAAAAGCCTCTCTGGGGAGCGTCGGGGAAGCCTTATCTCGGTGCTGGACCGCACCCGGACTCCCATGGGAGGGCGCCTTCTTAAACACTGGATTCTCTACCCCCTTCTTGATAGGGCGGCCATTGAGGAGCGGTTGTCTGCCGTAGAGTTACTTTTAGCCGATGGTTATCTCCGGGAGCGTCTCTCGGGGGGGCTGGCAGAGGTCTATGACCTGGAGCGTTTAAATGCCCGGGTGGCAATGAAAACGGCCACTCCAAGGGATCTTCTGGCCCTTAAGTCCAGCTTATTGAGGATCCCGCACCTTAAGGAGGCCCTGACAGGTAAGGGGGGGGTTTTAGGCCGTCTGGCCGAGGAGATGGCCCCTTTGCCTGAGCTGGTGGATCTCATCGCCCGGGCCATCCGGGAGGAGGCCCCGGCCAGCCTGAAAGACGGTGGGGTCATCAAGGAGGGGTTTAACCCCGAGCTTGACGAGTATCTCCGCCTCCGCCAGGACGCTGCCGGCTTTCTGGCGGAGATAGAAAGGCGCGAGAGAGCGCGGACGGGAATCCCCAACCTTAAGCTGGGGTTTAACAAAGTCTTTGGCTATTTCATCGAGGTCACCAAGAGCCAGCTTTCTAAAGTCCCAGAGGATTACATCCGTAAACAGACCCTGGTCTCAGCAGAGCGCTTTATTACCCCTGAGCTTAAGACCTTTGAAGAAAAGGTTCTTTCGGCAGAGGAAAAGAGCAAGGCCCTCGAGCAAAAGATCTTTGAGGAGATAAGGCAGAAGGCCGCTGCCTTTGGCCCAAAGATCCAGCAAACGGCCCAGGCGGTGGCCGTCCTGGATGTTCTGGTCTCTCTGGCCGAGGTGGCAGAAGAAAGAGACTACTGCCGGCCGGAGATCCTCGATGAGCCCATCATTGAGATCAAAGAGGGGCGTCATCCGGTGGTGGAGGCCTTTTTACCCAGTGGGGCCTTTGTGCCCAATGATCTCCGGCTTGATCATGAAGACCATCTTCTTTTGATTATTACTGGCCCCAATATGGCCGGAAAATCTACCGTCCTTCGGCAGACAGCCCTGATTGTCCTCCTGGCCCAGATGGGCTCCTTTGTGCCGGCCCAAAAGGCCCGGATCGGCCTGGTGGATCGCATCTTTACTCGGGTAGGGGCCTCTGATGCCCTCTCCAGAGGGCAGAGCACCTTCATGGTAGAGATGACCGAATGTGCCCATATCCTTCATCAGGCCAGCAGCCGATCTTTGGTTATCCTTGACGAGATCGGCCGGGGCACAGCCACCTATGATGGTCTTTCTATTGCCTGGGCGGTGGCCGAGTATTTGCTAGAAAAAGACGGCCGAGGGGTCAAAACCTTGTTTGCTACCCATTACCACGAACTCACGGAGATGGCCCGGCTATCAGAAAAGGTCAAAAACTTCAACATTGCTGTCAAGGAGTGGAACGATCAGGTGATATTTTTGCACCGACTCCAGCCCGGCCCGGCTAATCGGAGCTACGGTATTCAGGTGGCGGCCTTGGCTGGCGTGCCACAGCCGGTAATCCGCCGGGCCAAGGAGATCCTGCGCCGCTTAGAGGCGGGAGAGTTTGAGATTCTGACTGGTATGGCCCGAAAAGGCTCCCGGAAACGTCTTCGTGGGCGTCAGCTAGATCTCTTTTCTCCAGATAACCTGCTTAAGCAGCGACTACAGGAGATTGATATAGATCAGCTTACCCCTATTGAGGCCCTGAATATCTTGGCGGAACTTAAGAGATTGGCTAAGGAAGATTGATGTTCTCCAGAGCCCTTGTTCCTCTCTTGGCGTTGCTCTTTTTGCTTTCTCTGGCCTCTGGCTTACAGGCTCGGCGCTCAGAGGGGCCCAAAGAGGCCTACCTTAAGGCTAAAAAAGCCCTTATCAATTTTTCCAAGACGAAGCAGGTCAAAAAGCGTCACGCCTGGCTTAAAATCATCGACAATTTTCGCCGTGTCTATCTTCTTTACCCCGAGAGCGGTTATGCTCCGGCAGCCCTTCTGATGATGGGGCGTTGTTATGAGGAGCTCTATGGCTACTCCGGCCGCCGGGCTGACCTTATCTCCGCTATCAAGCGTTACCAGGTGTTGGTGGAACGGTATCCCCGAAGTCGCTACGCAGACGACGCCCTTCTCTATCAGGCCCGAATTTATGCCTACAAGCTTAAACGACCGGATAAGGCCCGGCGAATTCTCAAGGAACTCTTGAGACGTTATCCCCGACGGGACAAGGCTAAAGAGGCCCGCAAGATGCTGGCCGCTCTGAGGGCTTCTGCCTCCAAAAAGAGCCGTTCTCAGAAGGTTACCAAGAGTCGGACCCAAAAGGACAAGGTTCGTCAAACCGCTAAGGCCCGGAAGTCAACCTCAGCCGTCAAATCGACGGCCTCCAAGAAGCCTCCAGCTAAATCTCCGTCTCTTCCTGTAGGGGAGGTGGCCAGCCTGCCCTTGGCCAAACTGCCTCCGGAGCCGGTCCTCCTCAAAGGTGTGCGGCATTGGTCAAGTGAGAATTACACTCGAGTGGTCCTCGATCTGGCGGATAAGGTGGCCTTCTCGGCCCATCTCCTCCGGCCGGATCCTCGCCTGGGGAAACCGATGCGCCTTTATATAGATCTTCGTCCGGCCCTGGCCTCAGCCTATGTCAAAGAGGAGATTCCCATTAAAAATGGCCTCCTTAAGGCGGTGCGGGTGGGCCAGTACCGGCCCAAGACCGTTCGGGTGGTTCTAGATCTGGGAAGCCTGTCTCGTTACAAGGTTTTTTATCTGGAGGAGCCCTTCCGGGTAGTAGTGGACATACTCGGTGAGGGGCGGCCATTAGTTAAGGCCGAAAGACCTCTGCCTAAATCTTCAGGGAAAGGCCTTTCTCTGGCCCAACAACTTGGCCTGACCGTTCGGCGGGTGGTTATTGACCCGGGTCATGGAGGCAAGGATCCCGGGGCTATAGGCCCTACCGGTCTTAAGGAGAAGACCGTTACCCTTAAGGTGGCCCGGCTTCTGCGGGCCAAGCTGCGTCAGAAACTGGGCTGTGAGGTGATCATCACCCGCAATCGGGATATATTTTTGCCCCTTGAGCAGCGCACGGCCATTGCCAACACCAGAGGAGCGGATCTCTTCGTCTCCATACATACCAATGCCTCTCCTCGCCGAAGGGCTTATGGCGTAGAAACGTATTATCTTAACTTCACCACCGACGAGGAGGCCATGAGGGTGGCCGCCCGGGAGAATGCTGTCAGCCAGAAATCCATCGGTCAGCTACGTCGCATCCTCAAGGAGATTATGCTTACGGCCAAGGTTCAGGAGTCCTCGCGGCTGGCTACCTGTATCCAGAAGGATTTGGTGAGCCATCTTCGGAGCCGTTACTCCCGGATCAAAGACCACGGGGTCAAGCAGGCTCCCTTCTTTGTTCTCATTGGAGCCCAGATGCCCGCTGTTTTGGTAGAAATCTCCTTCATCAGCAACCCCAGGGAGGAAAGGCGCCTTAAGTCTGAGAAGTATCTTGATTCCGTGGCCGAGGGGATTGCTAGGGGCATTGTCCGCTACGTTCGCGAGACCCAAATGGCCTACCTTCAGTAAGGCCTGCCTTCAAGAAAAAAAATCCTTGAACCGATTCTTTTTAAGAATCCACTTTTAGGACCGGTTTCAGGCCTCCCGGATAAGCCAGGCCAAAAAGTCTCTTTGGGAAGGGTGAAAAATGAAAGCCTTGGTCGTCGATGATTCAAAGGCCATTCGGCAGATAATTCGCAAAGGCCTAGAGTCCATGGGGTTTGAGGTCTTAGAGGCCGAAAATGGTCAGGAGGCCCTAGAGGTTCTAAAGACCCAAGGGCCGGTGGATATCATCCTCCTTGACTGGCACATGCCGATAATGAATGGCTACGAGTTTTTGAAGACTGTCCGGGCCAACTCTGCCTGGGATAACATCAAAATCATGATGGTTACCACGGAGAATCAGCAAAAAAGTGTCATTGATGCCGTTATGGCTGGAGCCAATGAGTATCTTATGAAGCCTTTTGATCAGGAAATGTTGGAGACCAAGGTCAAGATGGTTCTGGGGATGCTATGAAGATTCGCGTTTTGGTCGTTGACGATTCGGCAGTTTTTCGAAGGATCCTTTCCGAGGCCCTTTCTTCGGACCCAGAAATCGAAGTGGTGGGGACGGCGGCCAATGGCAAGTTGGCCCTGGATAAAATGGGTCGTCTAAGGCCTGATGTGGTCATCCTCGATGTGGAGATGCCGGTGATGGACGGTCTCTCCACCCTGAGGGAGATGAGACGGCGTTTCCCTCAAATAGGGGCCATAATGTTTAGCTCCCTTACGGAAAAGGGAGCCAAGGTGACCATAGAGGCCCTGGCCCTGGGGGCCTTTGATTTTGTCCCCAAACCGGCCAAAAGTGGCTCTTTTAAGGAGAGCGTTGTCCGCATTGAGCAGGAGTTGATCCCTAAAATCAAGGCCTATGCCCAGAAAAAGAAGCGTCCGGTAGCTATTCGGCCGCGTCCAGTGGCCAGGGCAGCAAGGCCAACCCCTGCGCCAGTTCGACCAGCCCCGACTTCTCCCCGGGCGCCTCTTTCTCTGGCCGCTATGCGCCGCCGAGAGGTGGTGGCCATTGGTGTCTCTACCGGAGGCCCCAATGCCTTGGCCGAGGTCATTCCCCAGTTGCCGGTCAATTTTCCTGCCCCGGTTCTCATTGTCCAGCATATGCCGCCCTTTTTTACGGCCCAACTGGCTTTAAGGCTTGATCAGGCCTCCAAACTTAAGGTGGTCGAAGCCCAGGCCGGGATGCCGGTGGTGGCCGGCCGAGTCTATATCGCTCCGGGAGACTTTCATATGGAGGTTCGGGAAAGCGGTGGAGTTAAGACAATCTATCTTCATAAAGGGCCTCCAGAGAACTCCTGTCGGCCGGCTGTGGATGTCCTCTTCCGCTCGGTAGCCAGTGTCTACGATGGTCGTAGCGTGGCCGTAATCATGACCGGCATGGGCCGAGACGGTTTCGTGGGTTGTCAGAGGATAAAAGAGGCCGGCGGCTATGTCATCGCCCAGGATGAAGCCACCAGTGTCGTCTGGGGGATGCCCAAGTTTGTCGCCGAGGCCGGCTTGGCCGATCAGGTGCTGCCTATTCAAGATATTCCAAGAACGCTGGTGGAAATATTTAAGGTGAGACAACATGAAGCCAGAAGTCTTTGAATTCTTTGCCAGACTGGTTCAAGACGAAAGCGGGATTGCCCTGACCAAAGACAAAGTCTATCTGCTGGAGAACCGTCTTGGCGAGCTGGCCAGGACTTTAGGGCTGGCCAATGTAGATGCCCTCTACCTGGAGGCCAGAAGGCGTCTTTCTCCCAGACTCAAAGACCAGATCGTCGATGCCATGACCACTAACGAGACCTACTTCTTTCGGGATCAGGCGCCTTTTGATGCCCTAAGACAACACATAATCCCCGAACTTCTGGAGGAGAGAAAGACTCAAAAATCTCTACGCTTTTGGTCCGCAGCCTGTTCCACCGGCCAGGAGCCCTACAGCATAGCCATGATCCTGCTGGAACACTTTCCCCAGATTGTGGCCTCATGGAGGATAGAGATCCTGGCCACAGATATCTCCACCCAGGCCTTAGAGAAGGCCAAATCTGGCCGTTACAGTCAGGTAGAGGTTAATCGGGGGCTGCCGGTAACTCTGTTGGTCAAGTACTTTAAGCAGAAAGGGGCCCATTGGGAAATTGATGAAAAGCTAAAAAGAATGGTCACTTTCAAAAAGATGAACCTCAAAGAGCGCTTTCCTCCCATGGGCCCATTTGACGTGGTCTTCTGCCGTTATGTTCTCATCTATTTTGCTCCAGAGACCAAAAGGGAGATATTGGGCCGACTGGAGAAGGTCATTGCCCCTAAGGGTTATTTGTTCTTGGGGGCCACGGAGACCCCAATGGGGCTTTCGAAACGCTTTGTTAAGCGGGTCTTTGGCCGGGCCACCTGTTACCAACTGGTAAATTGATGGCTCCTGTCTGCCGATAAGGATATTGATACCGGCCTCGGGCCTTAAAATCTAAGTTTTTCTCAAAAAATGCTAGGAGGCATCAATGAGCTTTGAAGAAGATGTCCTTAAAGATTTTCTAGTCGAAGCCAAGGAGAATCTTGAGCAGCTCGATGAGCAGTTTGTGGAGCTGGAGCAGGATCCCCAGAACCGGGATCTTCTCTCCAGCATCTTCCGCACGGTCCACACCATAAAGGGAACAGCCGGCTTCTTTGGCTTTAAAACTCTGGAGGGTATCGCCCACTTTGCTGAGGATATTCTCTCCAAGCTTAGAGATGGGGTGGTAGTGGCCGATCAGGAAACCATCGATATTCTCCTTAAGGCCGTAGATTACATAAAGGCCATAGTGGCCGAGCTGGAAAACAGTGGCAAGGAACCAGCAGAGACCGAATATCTGGACTTCATTATTGAATTGCGCAACTTTGCCGAAAACATCACCCAGCGAGGAGGGACATCCTCTGAGGAAGCCGGGGAGCCTGCCTCCGAGGCGAGCCCTGAATCCCCTCCGGAGCCATCTTCGCCGGAGGCCGAGCCGGTAGCCGAGGCCCCTCAAGAATCAGCCGGGGAGGAGGCCTTAAGGGCCCCCCAAGCAGAGGGAGGATCTCAGCCATCGGCTCCTCCCGAACCTCAGGCGCCTCAGGCTGAGACCAAGCCGCCAGCCCCGGCTAAAGGGCCGGAGGTGAGCAAGAAGGCTCCGTCGGGGCCTCCTTCAACGACCCACCTTACCGAGAGTCATATCCGGGTGGATGTCCATCTCCTTGATAACCTTATGAATCTGGCCGGCGAGCTGGTTCTCTCGCGCAATCGGTTGGTCCAGATCGCTAATTCCGTTAACGATCCCGAACTCCTTAAGGCCACCCAGCGCCTTTCCCTGATTACCACCGAGATGCAGGAACAGATCATGAAGACCCGGATGCAGCCGGTGGGCAATGTCTTTAATAAATTCCCGCGCATAGTCCGGGATCTGGCCCGAATGGCCAACAAGCAGGTTCAACTTAAGATAGAAGGAGCCGAAACCGAGCTTGATCGCTCTATCATAGAGGCCATTAAGGACCCCCTGACCCACCTTGTTCGTAACTCTATTGATCACGGTATCGAGCCTCCGGATATCCGGGTCCAAAAAGGGAAACCCCCTGTGGGCACCCTGATCATGAAGGCCTACCACGAGGGCGGTCAGGTGATCATCGAGATCCAGGACGATGGAGGCGGCATTGATCCGGACAAGGTGCGTCAAAAGGCCTTAGAGAGGGGAATCATCAACAAAGACGAGGCCGAGAGCCTTTCGGATCGAGAGGTTATCAATCTCATCTTTAAGCCCGGCTTTTCTACCGCTGAGCAGGTGACCAATATCTCTGGCCGCGGCGTCGGGATGGATGTGGTTAAGACCAACATCGAGAAAATGGGCGGAACGGTAGAGATTCTCTCTGAGCCCGGGCAGGGAACAACCATTAGGATTAAAATCCCTCTCACTCTGGCCATCATTCCAGCCATTATCGTCCGCACCAAGGGAGAGCGCTACGCTATTCCTCAGATGAACTTGGTAGAACTTGTTCATCTCTCGGCCGAAGAGGCCGAAAAGAACGTCCATACCATCGCCGGAAGCGAATTCTATCGTCTCCGGGGAGAGATCCTGCCTTTGGTGCGCCTTGATCGGGTTCTCAGTCTTCCCTATCAGGATGAAGATCGGGATTTCAATATCGTCGTTCTTAATACCGGTGACCGCCAGTTTGGCCTGGTGGTGGATGAGATCCTGGATTCAGAGGAGATTGTTGTTAAGCCCCTTTCCAAACACCTAAAAGATATTGCCTGCTATGCCGGAGCCACCCTGATGGGCGATGGCCGGGCGGCCCTTATTCTGGATATCGTCGGCTTGGCCAGTACCCTTACCCTGCGTTCGGAGGAGAAAGATCTGCGCAGTCTGGCCGAGAAGGCCTCCACAAAGGAGACCGAACGTCAATTTCTCCTGCTCTTTCGGGTGGCCCCAGACGAGGTCTTTGCCATTCCTTTGGCCTTGGTGGCCCGCCTGGACAAAATCAAGGCCTCAGATATCGAGTATGTTGGGGGCAAGGAGGTCATCCAGTACCGGAATCGAACCATCCCTCTGGTACGCTTAGAACAGTTTCTGCCCATTCAGCCTTTGCCTGAGCAGGAAGAATATCACCTGGTAGCCTTTACCATAAACGGCAAAGATGTGGCCTTTTTGGTCTCGACCATTGAAGACAGCGTCGATGTGGCCGTAGAGCTTGATGATTCCGTCTTCCGCCATGAAGGAATCCTGGGTAGTGCCATCATTAAAGGGAAAACCACCCTTTTCCTGGATGTCTATAAGATCCTGGAGATGTTCGATCCGGATCTGTTTGCCATCTCCCAGGAAACTATTTCTGAACCTGTCAGGATTCTAATTGCTGAAGATTCCTCATTTTATCGCAACCTTCTTCGTTCTTACCTTGAGGGAGCGGGCTTTGAGGTGGCTGTAGCCGAGGACGGTCAAGAGGCCCTTGAGTATCTGCGCAACAATCCCGTTGATGTGCTGGTTACCGATATCGAAATGCCTCGCATGAACGGATATCAGCTGGCCCGGGCCATAAGGCAGGATGCCAAACTTGCCCGCCTTCCCATTGTGGCGGTGACTTCCCTTTCCGGTGAGGAGGATCGCAAGCGTGGTCTTGAGGCCGGAATAGACGACTATCAGGTAAAGCTAGATCGCGAGAAGGTTCTCGAGGCCGTAAAGCGTCTCTACGCCGAAAAGGTTCGCCAGGCGGCCTAGAAGATTAAGGAGGGAAAAGATGGTTGATTCCAGGGTTAGCGAAGACAAAGCCATGAGGGTGGTCGAAGATGGCCAGCTCATCGCCACCTTTTTCTTTGGCCCTCATATGTTCGGTCTTCCTGTGGAGGAGGTTATAGAAATAAACAAGGATCTGGAAGTCACTCCGGTGCCCCTGGCTCCGCCATATGTGGCCGGGATCATCAACCTTCGGGGGCAGATCCTTACAGCCATCAATCTGGCCAAAAGAGTGGGACTTAAATACGAGCTTAAAGAAGAGGCCAACTATCACAACGTCATCTGCGGCACCAGAGATGAACCGGTAAGTCTTCAGGTGGAGCGAATCGGAGACGTGATAAATGTTCCCGCCCATCTGATAGAGCCACCTCCGGCAGATATCGATGGTCTGGATGTCAAGTATGTCAAAAACGTCTCCAAACTACCGGATAGATTGCTGGTTATCCTAAACGGAGACCTGGTGCGGGCCAGCCATTAAGACCTGTTGGCAGGGTAAATACTAAAGTGAGGGGTATGTTAAATGACCATTCTTCAGAGGTGGCGGGATACAAGCTTTAAGTTTCGGATCACCTTCTTTTTCGGTCTGATTTCCTTAGCGATTGTCCTGGCTATGGCCTTTATGGCCCAACGCACCTTTCACAAGCTGACCGCTCAAGAGATCGATGGTCGCCTAAAAGGCCAGCTTTCAGCAGTAGATACAGGGCTTAAGGCCGCTGAGAAGGATCTACTGCGGGTGGCGGCCATCATGGCTCAGGACCCTCAGGTGATAAAGATCTACCAGGAGCTGGCCACGGAGGTGGGAGATCTCAGTGTGCCCCATCCCGAGGCTGAGGCCCGGGCCCGGGCAGCTTTAAGGGCCTATTTTGAGAAAACGATAAAACGGTCTGAGTCTGTTTATAGTCTTAAACTTCCCAAGATCCACTTCCATCTGCCTCCGGCCCGAAGCCTTCTGAGAACCTGGCGCCCGGCTGGTAAAGGAGACGGTGGGGATGATCTTTCATCTTTTAGGCTCTCCATCCTTAAGGTTAACCGAGAGAAGACTCCGGTGTCTGGAGTGGAGGTGGGCCGTAAGGGATTGGTGGTCCGGGGAATTGTGCCTATTATTTCCCCTGATGGCCAACATTTAGGCTCTGTTGAGGCTATAAGTAGTTTTGATTCCGTTTTTCATGCTGTCCGGCTCCCCGGTATGGAGCTTTCGGCCCTCCTTAAGAAGGAGCTTCTCCGGACGGCAGACTTTGTTAAGGGGAAACAAGAGGTCGGCCCCTACGTGGTTGTGGCCACCTGTAATGAAGACGTAAGCCGGAAAGTCCTCAAGGTGCCTCCCAGGGTGGATCAGACAGAAGAGGTCTCCTTCTACGGGGTTTTGGCCAAACCCCTTAAAGATATTCAGGGGAATCCAGTTGGTCTGGTAGTGGCCATGTACGATCTTGCTCCAATAAGAGCCCTTAAGACGGCCATGAATAGAGACCTTCTTTTGACCTTTGTGGTCATCTTGGCCCTGGGCTCCTTTTTGATGATTCTCTTCCTTAAGACCATCTTTTCTCAGATGGAGGAGACAGTTCGGGCCCTTGAGGATCTGGCCAAAGGAGAGGGTGATCTTTCCCGGCGCCTTGAGATCCGCGGTCGCAACGAGATGGGGCGTCTCGCCCAGTCCTTTAACCAGTTTGTAGATAAGATTGAAGGTATCGTTAAACTCCTCAAGGAAGAGCTCGAAAAGCTCAAGTCTGCGGCTACCGCCATGGATGAGCTCTCCAGCGAAGAGGAAAAGAATGCTCAAAATCTAAAAGACAAAGTGGATCAGGTGGCTGAGAATGGCCAGGCTGTGGCCACCAGCATAGACACTGTTTCCACCTCTGTAGAGGAGCTTACTCAGGCCATCAAGGAGATAGCCGAGGCTTCTAATAACGCGGCCACGGTGGTTAATGAGGCCGTGGGGCGGGCTCAGACGGCCAATGAGGTCATTTCCCGTCTAGGGACCTCTTCGGAGGAGATCGGAGAGGTAATCCGTCTCATTAGTCAGATTGCTGAGCAGACCAATCTTCTGGCCCTAAATGCCACCATTGAGGCGGCCCGGGCCGGGGAGGCCGGCAAGGGCTTTGCCGTGGTGGCCAATGAAGTCAAGGAGCTGGCCAAGCAAACAGCCAAAGCCACCGAGGAGATTACCGAAAGGATCAAGGCTATTCAGAGTGATGCTCGCTTCTCGGTAGAGGCCATTGAGGAAATAACTAACATTATTGGTCAGGTGAACGACATCTCAAACACTATTGCCAGCGCGGTGGAAGAACAGACGGCTACCGTCTCGGAGATAAGCGAAAACGTTAGGGAAGGGGCCGAGGGTGTCAAAGTGATCAGCCAAGAAATTGATGAGGTGAGAGAGATAAGCCACCAGACGGCCGAGAACGCTATCACCCTCCAATACGCCTCAAAGAGGGTAAAACAGGTGGCCAATCAACTGGATTGTGTGGTGGAGCAATTCCGAACAAGTGATGCCGTCTGTAAACTTGATGATTAGCTTCTGGCCCCCGTTAACGGGGGCCAGAAACATTCATAAAGTATGGACCAGATAGAAGGGCTAACTTCTTAGTGTTCTGGTTCCTGGTAGGGTTTCTTTAATTTAGTTAATTTAGATAGATCAACTTCTCCTTTGTTTCTGGTTGTCGAATTTCTGAAGCTTTTGTTCATAGCGGTGGGCCAGTTCAGCCAGGGTGATTCGGGAGAGGGTCTCCCTGATGACCTCTGAGAGGAGATCCCAGACATCACGGGTGGGGCAGGTCTCGCTCATTTCACACAAGTCTGGATAGCTGACACACGGGGTTACTCCCTCATCTCCTTCGAGCAGAGAGACTATTTCCCAGATGGAGATTTCCTCTGGAGGTCGGGCCAGCATGTGGCCCCCTTTTGAGCCACGCTGGCTTTTAATTAAACCGGCCTTTTTGAGAGGAATTATCAGTTGTTCGAGATACTTGAGAGAAAGACGCTGTTTTTTGGCGATCTCCCCCAGCTGGAGGGGGCCGTTTTGATGGTGCCTTGCTAATTCGACCATCATGCGGGTGGCATACCGACTGCGGGTAGTTAACTTCATGCTAACTTTATAAAATCAAAAATCTAGCTTTGCAATCTATACTAAATAGGTATATATTTGGTTGCCCTGAGTTCTGAGGGCAAGGCCTTTAAAAACTCAAAAAAGGAGCATTTTTATGGCTAAGAATTGGCGCTTTCGTACCCGCGTTATCCATGAGGGTATTCATCCTGAGTCTTGGCAGGGGGCGACGTTGCCCCCCATCTTTCAGACGGCTTCTCATCGCCATGGAAGTGCTGAGAGCCTTCAAGCGGCCTTTGGAGGTCAGAGTACCGACCATATCTACATGCGGTTAACCAACCCCACTAATCGAATTCTGGAGGAAAAGCTGGCCGCCCTTGAGGGAGGACAGGGAGCGGTGGTCACTTCCTCAGGAATGGCCGCTGTTGCCAACGCCTGTCTGGCCCTTCTGCGCTCTGGCGATGAGTTCGTCACCGGAAATTCTCTTTTTATGTCCACCTACGTCCTTTTTGCCAATGTCTTCAAAAAGTACGGCATTACAGCCCGTTTTGTGGAACCCACAGATCTGGAGGCCATCAAGGGAGCAATAAATGAGAAGACGCGATTTGTCTTTATTGAAACCATCGGCAACCCAAAAATGGATGTTCCGGATATTGCCGCCATAGCCCAGATTGCCCATGAAAATGGTCTCCCCCTCTTGGTGGATAACACCTTGGCCACTCCCTATCTGTGCCGTCCATTAGAATTGGGGGCAGACGTGGTTATTCACTCCACCACCAAATATCTGAGTGGCCACGGCTGTGCTACCGGGGGGGTGATTATCGATGGCGGGCGGTTTGATTGGACAAATCCACGGTTTGAAGATTTTAAACCGTTTGTCGAGCGTAAAGGTCCTTTGGCTTATCTTGATAAGGTCTGGCGGGAACACCACATAAACTTTGGCACCACTCAGGCTCCCCTTCATTCCTATCTGACCATGCTAGGCCTGGATACTTTGGCCGTGCGCATGGAGCGACACCTGGCAAATGCCCAGGAGGTAGCCCGGTTTTTGGTTGAGCAGCCAGAGATTAAGTGGGTTCGGTTTCCAGGACTGCCGGATCATCCAGATCGAGAAGTAGCCGACAGGCAGTTTCAGGACAAAGGTTATGGAGCCATGATCGCTTTTGGGCTCAAGGATCAGGAGACCTGTTTTCGGTTTATCCGGAATCTCCGTCTTATCTATAATCTGGCCAACCTTGGAGACTGTAAGACCCTGATCATTCATCCTTACTCTAGCCAGTATCTCTCCTTCCCCGAGGAAACCAGGCAGTATCTCTCTATTACTCCGGATCTTCTTCGCCTCTCGGTGGGGATAGAGGCGGTAGAGGACATCTGTGCCGATATCAGGGAGGCTCTAGATAGACTCTAAACATGAGCGAATATATCACCCACGATCAAAAAGGTCGCTCTGTTGGGCTGGTAAAAAAGCGATTTTTTACCTTCGCCAAGCCCCCAAACCTATTTTCTTTAGAGTGTGGGGCCAGGTTGGGGCCCATTACCCTGGCCTATGAGACCTATGGGCACCTTAATGCCGACAAGAGCAACGCCATTCTTATTCTTCATGCCCTCTCCGGCGATTCCCATGTTGCCGGCTATTACACCCCAGAGGATCCCAAACCAGGCTGGTGGGACTTCATGGTCGGCCCGGGTAAGGGAATCGACACTGATAGGTATTTTGTTATCTGCTCCAATGTCCTTGGTGGCTGTGCTGGTAGCACCGGCCCTTCTTCCTTAAACCCTCGTACTGGCCGACCCTATGCTTTGGATTTTCCTCTGGTGACCATCGGAGACATGGTCCGGGCCCAGAAGGCCCTTATTGACCACTTAGGGATCCCCAAACTCCTGGCCGTGGTGGGAGGGTCTATCGGAGGAATGCAGGTGCTGGAGTGGGCCCTGCGGTATCCGGAGATGGTTCACGCCGCCATCCCCTTGGCTACTACTACCAGGCATTCAGCACTGGCCATCGCCTTTAATGAAGTGGCCCGTCAAGCCATCATGGCCGATCCCAACTGGAGGGGAGGTAACTACTATGATGGCCCCAGGCCGGATATGGGACTGGCCGT